>JAAYDL010000258.1 GCA_012729265.1 Lentisphaerota bacterium
CAGACGGAAAGGCACCCTCAACCCATAAATCGCTGAGCAATCCCCCGTCGTCTCCTTTGCCTGCCCAGACGCATCGCATATTCGCGCTTAATTTTGGGTCGCGAACAAACATGTCGCTCGCCGTAAAATCTGCCAGCCGTTCCCGTATCGCGTCCGCCATACGAATCGCATTCAATTGTTCAGCCATACATCAGACCCTCGGATTGGAGATTAGAAAACACGTCAGTAGCCGCCGGAACATTCGGTTGTGTAATAGTCTTGCCACATTTCCAGCCCATCTGCCCTCAGAAGCACCGTGCGTTGTCAGCAAATGCCCAATGAATGCCGGATGCGAACCCACGTTTTTGGCAACTTCGAGTTTCGCACCATTTGCCGGTGATTTCAGAATTTTTTTGCACAATTCATTTGTATCAGCGTTCCCCGCCACACCGGCAATCTTAGCCGCAAGACGTGGCGACCAGTCCAGCACATCATCCAGTAATATTGCGAGATCTTGTAATGTCAGATTTTCGACATCGCCACCGAACATCGTTATGATTTCACGGCACACGTCGTCGGCAATGTCCAAACGTCCCGTTCCAATAAGCGAAGAAACCGAATAGCGAAGCGAATCGCCACCTGCAGTCATCGAAACAATAAACGTCTCTCCGTCTATTGTCATCGTGTCGTCGCCCGATTCGCTCCAAGCCGCCAAAAACTCCGCCGGGTGCGCGAGCAAATACTCCCGCATTGTATTTTTGAAAACCGGCAGAAGAAACGGCAACTTGAAGAGGGTAATAATCTGAATGGCTTTCTGAAGATCGGCATTGGCAAGACTTGAGGAGAAGAGCGTTGCATTCTGGTTCCAAATTGTACCGAGTCGTCGCCCCCTGAAAAACAAACCGGTCGCCAGCCAACCGTCCGTCAAAAGGTCGGATTTCAAACAAGTGCCGGTCGGATTTTTTTCGGCAGGGCAGGAATAGAGCGACCAATCTGGGCGTACAACCACCAACCGATGTTCACGGTTTGTTTGCAATGGGTGCAAAAGCTTAATGCCTTCAGCATCTATTTCACCGAGGATCCCCGTATCGATAACAGCGCGTGAAACACAACTGCCTTCTTCCGAGTGCGTATTAAACCGGCTAAAACCCACCATCAGCGGCGCACCGAAACCGTGTAGGTTTTTCAATGCCGCAGGCTTGGTCTTCACCCGTCCATGACAGAAACCACCCTCGAAAACATAGTAACTATGCGCATCGCCGTTAACTCTGAACAGAAAAAGCGTCGTCCTGGCTTTACCCGCATGCAACAACCCGTCCTGTTGTACGCTACGCTTGAAAACTTGCCCAGGATTTGCTTCCCACAAAACCGCACCGTCCACATTCGCATAGACACGTCTCGATACGGAACGCATTTTCCTACCGACTTTGATCGTGAGTTGGAGCCGCACACCTGAAGCATGTTCCGCGTCCGTCAAATCCAGTGGCTGACTCCACCAGAAGTTTTGTCTCCAGTCTCCTGACAATGCTTTGCCGTCCCGTCGGATATGCTTCAACGAGACTCCTTCGGGAACACTAATTTTGATACGATGCCGCGCGGTCAACGCCAATTCGCCAGAGCACACATCTTCACTTGCCACCAGTTCCGCCCGTACTCCGTCCAGATTGACAAGAGGACGCTCGGTTACGGTCAGAGTATTAATCACCGTCCTGTCGTTAAAACAGACATTGATTGGCGTGCCCGTATGTGCCAACAACCGTGCGATCTTTCCTCCGGCAAAACTTCGGCTTTCTTCAGGCGCAGGATGAATGACCAAGCCGGGTGCAGTCAAAACGGCATATTCATTTCCGACCTTCAGCATGATGCCCTGTCCTTCATCTATCAGGGCAAACCCGCCCGCCGTCAGATCAAACACCACGACTTCGGCATCTTCGTCCCATAGTTCGAGGCGCTGTCTGACGACACACATGGCCGACTCGTTTTTCAGTTCGACATCCATGGACGGCAAGGGATGTTGCACAGAAATGGTAGGTGATTCCGCACGATAAGATCCGTCCGTTTGCTTCAAGAACCGTCCGGCTTGAAAACCACCCACCCAGAAACTGTACTCGGAATCGGTTAACTCCAACGCATCGAGAGCTTCCGCCTCCACCGACAACTCGTAACGTGGACTTTCATTGTGACCCCAGACCAGACGAGGACGTGCTAAAAAACCCTCCTCCGCTGCTTCTTTCTCAGAAAAACGAGGAGTCCAATGGTCATCGTTTTCGTCCCCATTATTAGTGCGATAAACGTAATCGTATTCTCGACGCTCCAACGCCTTACTTACGAGCGCGTCATGCCATTCCGGTAGCACCCATGGGCTTTCGCGTAAGCAGTCTCTGATTTGTCGCTCGGACAGCCTATCCTTTCGGAACAACCAGAGGTGCTTCCAGAGCTTGTAAAACGAATCCGATTTCTTTTCTCCTAAAAGCAGTTTACACGGCGTCGGCATGACATTACTTGGCAACCACTCGTGCAATCGCCGTTCAAAGCCGCTTTTCGTAAACCCGAACTGCAGCCGCATGGACACGTACCATTCCATCGTGTCTTCATTGCCGTACACATGACGCAACCGGAAGCGCCTGGCCGTATCTTCCAAAATTTTCCGGCATTTTGATGTCGGCTGTCCTGCGCGATTGAATATTTTATCTCTCCAAGGCATTTCCGAGAGCTGCCGTGAAACCGGCACCCAGAAATTATCCTCTCCCGCATGGCGTCGCCCGCACTCGGCCAGTACGATCGTCAATGCAAGGCCCAGCCAATCCGGCGGTTTTAGGAAACACTTTTGCTCAACCTGCTTTAGGTCATCCAGAAGACCATGGTAATCATCACTCGACAAACCAATCTCACAGACAGACCACATCGGCTCATCCTTAAACCGATCGACCCAAGCGAGAACTTTATCTTCAACGACCATGCGGGCATTTTAACAAGAACTATTATTAGCAACAACCATGAAAACCATGGCCGCGGTGTCGCCAGCCTCGGTCGCTAGGCAATAAGCAGTGCTGCGTCCGCCGGATGGGCCGCGGACGAGAACGCCACAGGTGATGAGTGCGTTAATGTCGCGCAGGGCGGTATCGGTGGAGCAGGCATTCATCTTGGCGTATTTGGCAGCGGTGAGGGGGCCTTCGAAGCCGTCGAGCAGACGGTTGACGGCCTTACGCTGACGCGGATTGGCGGGTAGCGCATTGAGGGTGTCCATGAGGCGTGCCTTGTGCAACACGGTGGCGAGGGTGGTTTCGGCACGAACCAGTGCCCGTGAGAGGCACCCGACGAACCACAGCAACCATGGGGTGACGTCCAGCCCGCCGCATTGGCTTTTTTCCAGCATGTCGTAATAATCGCGCCGTTCGTTGTCGATCTGCGCGGACATGCTGTAGAA
>JAAYDL010000259.1 GCA_012729265.1 Lentisphaerota bacterium
GGTCCGCTTCCTCCTACGCAAAGCTATACCTGCTCACCGACGATCCGCACTACCTCGATATCGCCCGCATCCTGCTGCATGCAACCAAGTCGATGGTTGCGCTTCCGGGCCGTCCGTATGATCTAAAGGCGGTTGGATTCCAGCAGGAGGGCTGGCGCATGGGGCCGGGCGGCTCGGGCCGCGGCGTCGGCGGACACCGTTTCTGGCTGCCGTGGATCACCGCCAACCATCTCTACAGCATCACTGGACTCGAGGAGGTCGATCCCGCCTTGTTCGAGATGTTGTGTTCCGAAGCCGGGGCTGAGCATTGATCCGTCTTTTGCCGATTTGACTTTTATGCCTGCTGATTTGGTAGAAGACCTTTTTTTCTGAAACCGAATTTACAATCTGCCTAGCTGATTGTATCTTTTCTGACTTCATTCAAATCTATTTGGAGCGGTAATGATGGGTGATGTTGAAAAAGGAAATATGCCTCCGGCAATGATCCTCTGTGGTGGACAGGGAAGCCGGTTAAGGGAAGTGACAGAAATTCTTCCCAAACCGATGGTTCCGATCGGTCCCCAGCCGATCGTCTGGCATATCATGAAAGGCTACGCGGCATTCGGTGTAACCCGTTTCATCCTGTGTTTGGGCTATAAACGGGAAACTTTTATCGACTACTTCCTGAATTATCATGCACGGGCTACCGACGTTACGATCCGGCTGGGCAAGCAGAACGACATTACCTACCACGCCGGACATGGCGAGGAAAACTGGGAAGTCACACTGGCCGACACCGGTGATCGCACCATGACCGGCGGACGGATTGCACGTGCTGCTGAATATCTGCGACCGGATGATCCGGAATTCTTTCTGACGTACGGCGATGCGGTTGCAGATATCGACTTCTCTGCCCTGCTTAACTTTCATCGGAAATCAGGAAAAACACTCACCGTCAGCGCGGTTCATCCGTCCGGACGGTTCGGAGAGCTCGGTATTAATGAATTCGGGGAAGTCACCGGATTTCATGAAAAGCCGCAAACGGAACAGGGTTTTATAAACGGCGGATTCATGGTGGCAAACCGTTCCCTGACCGGACGGTTTTTAACCACCGAAACCTCTTTGGTTTTTGAGCAGGAGCCGATGCGCAGAATTCAGAAAGCCGGCGAAATGGGGGCGTATCAGCACAAGGGATTCTGGCAGTGCATGGATACTGCCCGTGAACATCAACTGCTCAACCAGCTGTGGGATTCCGGTGATGCCCCGTGGACGAAGGACTGGCAGTAATGTTCGGGGGGATATATCAGGGTAAGAAGGTTTTACTGACCGGACACACCGGCTTCAAGGGAAGCTGGATGGCTGTGTGGCTGCAAAAGCTGGGAGCCGAAGTCTGCGGATATGCCCTGCCGCCTCCGACAAAGCCGTCCCATTGGGACCTTCTTAAACCGGATATCCGCTCCGAATCTGCAGACATCCGTGATGCGCAAACTTTGGAACGAACGGTTCTCAGCTTCAAACCGGAAATTGTTTTCCACATGGCGGCACAACCGCTGGTGCGGCTGTCGTACCGCAATCCGGTCGATACGTATTCAACCAACGTGATGGGTACACTTCATCTGTTTGAGGCCTGCCGTAAAGCCGATTCCGTCCGGGCGATCGTTAATGTTACCAGCGATAAATGCTATGAAAACCGGGAATGGGAGCGGGGATATCGTGAGGACGACGCGATGGGCGGCTATGATCCTTATAGCTCATCCAAAGGCTGCGCGGAACTCCTGACGGCATCCTATCGAAACTCCTATTTCAACCCGGCCCGGTTCGGTTCAGAACACCAGACCTTACTGGCGAGCTGTCGGGCGGGCAACGTCATCGGCGGCGGTGACTGGGCCGAGGACCGGCTTGTTCCCGATATGATGAAAGCTGCGGCGGAAGGTAGAATCGCTGACATCCGGAATCCGGGAGCCACACGCCCCTGGCAGCACGTACTGGAACCGCTGAGCGGATATCTGCTGGTCGGACAGAAACTTCTTGAAGGTCAGGTCGACTGCGCCCGGGGCTGGAATTTTGGACCGGCGGACGACTCCACGCTTTCTGTCGGCGAGATTGCTGACCGGCTCCGCACATACTGGAAACGCATTCATCTGCGCATTGCCAGACAGGACGGAGCACCGCACGAGGCCCACCTGCTGAAACTCGACTGCTCGCTGGTCCGCCGGCAGCTCAACTGGCACCCGGTCTGGAATGCCGAAACAGCACTCCGGCGAACTGCCGACTGGTATCGCAATTTTTACGAAAACAACACGCTGACCACTGAGGCCGATCTTACCGCTTATATCAGCAAAATGACTTAAGGAGATACTCCCTATGGATAAAGCAGCATCTCTACGAAATGAGATTCTTGAAAAAGTTAAAGAATTTTACCACGCAGCTCACAACCGGACGGACGAACAGTTTATCCCCGGAAAAACCCGCGTCAACTACGCGGGACGGGTATTTGATGAAACAGAGATGGTTCAGCTGATTGATTCATCACTCGACTTCTGGCTCACTGCGGGCCGTTATTCCGAAGAATTTACCGGTAAACTGGAGGATTTTTATGATGTCAGCGATGCGATTCTCGTTAATTCCGGTTCTTCCGCAAATCTGATTGCGCTTTCTGCACTTACCTCCGAATCGTTCGGTGAAAAACGCCTCATTCCCGGCGATGAAGTTATTGCCGTGGCGGCTGGATTCCCTGCGACGGTTTCACCGATTATTCAAAATCGGCTGATTCCTGTTTTTCTGGATGTGGAAATCGGAACCTACAACATCGATGTTTCAAGGTTGGAAGAGGCGTATTCAGAAAAGTCGAAAGCTGTTTTCATAGCGCACACGTTGGGGAACCCGTTCAATTTGGATGTCGTTAAGGCATTTTGTGATAAGTACGACTTATGGCTGATTGAAGATAACTGCGACGCGCTGGGAAGCACCTATCGAGGAAAACTGACGGGTACGTTCGGGCACATCGCCACAGGCTCATTCTATCCGGCTCATCATATCACCACAGGCGAAGGCGGGTGTGTCATTACCGACGACCCGCAGCTGGCTCGAATTATTAAATCGTTCCGCGATTGGGGCCGCGACTGCTACTGCGAAGGCGGGGAAAACAACACCTGCGGCTGTCGTTTTACGAAGCAGTACGGAACGCTTCCCAGAGGCTACGATCATAAATATGTTTATTCACACATCGGTTATAATCTAAAAATGACCGATATGCAGGCGGCAATCGGTTCAGCTCAGATGGATAAGCTGGAAGAATTCACACTCCGCCGAAAAGATAACTTCCGCTTGCTCACCGAAGGTTTGCAGGGATTGGACGATTTCTTTATCCTGCCGAAAGCTACCGAACACAGCGACCCGTCTTGGTTTACCTATATTCTCACCTTGCGCGAAAACACGCCCTTCAGCCGTGTTGAGCTGGCGCAGTATCTCGACCAAAACCTGATCGAAACACGCGGCATGTTTGCGGGGAATCTGCTTCGTCAGCCCGGTTATATGAACATCAACCATCGCGTGGTCGGCGAATTAAAAAATACGGACTATATCATGAATAACACCTTGTTTATGGGTGTGTTTCCCGGATTGACTGATGAGAAAATCAATTACATGACTTCAAAAATTCATGAGTTTGTGAAGTCCTTCTGATATGGCCAACCCTGTTAAAATTAGAGCAACGGTCAAGTCGGTTATAAAGCATACCGACTCAGTTGCTAGTTATGTTTTCGAACCGCAAGGACGAGTCCCGAAATTCCATGCCGGACAGTTTCTGCATATCGCCCTCGATGAATATCATCCCGATGCACCGTGGCCGGAGTCGCGCGTATTTTCAATCGCCTCGTCTCCGGCGGAGAGACATGAAGAACTGGCGGTGACGATATCGGTTAAAGGGCGGTTTACGGAACGGATTTTCCAAACCTTGGAAAAAGGGTCGGAGTGCTGGCTCAAACTGCCGTACGGTGAATTCCTGTTTCCGCCGGACCGGCATCTGGTTCTGGTCGCGGGCGGGGTGGGGATCACACCGTATCTGTCGCTTCTCAAGCAGATGCTGGAAGAAAAATCAGATCAAGCCATTACGCTTTGCTACGGTGTCCGTTTGGCAGAACATTATCTGTTCAGCGAACTCATCGAACGTTGCGAGGCGGAACTTCCAAACTTTGAAAAAACCGTTTGGTGCGAAGACGGTTCAGTGCCCGGCGAAAAGGGGATTCTGGATATTGATGCAATTTATGCCACCGCGCCAACCGGTTCGCTTTTCTATCTTTCCGGTCCACCCGCCATGATTGAGGTGTTTAAAAAACGGTTGCTGGATCTGGGCGTGGCATCTGAATGTATTCGTGTAGATGACTGGGAGTAGCTCACTATGAAAAAATTATCATCGATCGCGTATCAAATTGATGGTCAGCCGATGTTTAAAACATTGGCTCGTGTACAAGAGCTGGAGCGTCAGGGACGAAGTATTATCCACTTTGAACTGGGGGAGCCCGACTTTGACACGCCGGAAAATATTGTCGATGCCGCATGTAGAGCATTGCATAACGGAGAGACTCACTACACAACATCGGCGGGGCTGTATGAGTTTCGCGACGCCGCAAGACATACGACAAAGGTTTCCCGAGGATTCGAGCCCAACATTGATCAGGTGTTAGTTACCCCCGGAGCCAATGCGATCATTTATTACACAGTCAAATGCGTGGTAAATCCCGGAGATGAGGTGATCGTCCCCGACCCCGGATTCCCAACATACTATTCAGCAATTAAAGCCTGCGGTGCCGTTGCGGTGCGAGTTCCTCTCAAAGAGGAAAATGGGTTTCGAATGCAGCCAGCCGATTTGCGCGCTGCCATCACAGATAAAACGCGACTGATCATTTTCAATTCACCAAGCAATCCGACCGGCGCGGCAAACACCTGCGCCGAGATTCATGAGATCGCAGAAATTGCTAAAGAAAAGGATGTCTATTTGCTCAGTGACGAGATCTATTCGCGATTAATATTTAACAAGGAGCGCAAGTTTTGCAGCCCATCGTATCTGGACCAATGCAAGGAGCGGACGATCATTATTAATGGTTTCAGCAAGGCATTTGCAATGACGGGCTGGCGCCTAGGTGTTGCGATCGGCCCCCCCGGCGTGATTGAGAAAATGCGATTATTAAATGAGACCATTGTGTCATGCGTCCCGCCATTTATTCAGCGCGCAGGGATTGAGGCTATTGTGGGTGATGCAACAGGAGTGAATGCAATGCGAGAGGAATACACTCGACGTCGGGATATTATTACTGACGGCTTAAATAGCCTTCCGGGAGTGCGGTGCACCCGTCCGGACGGGGCGATTTATGTGTTTCCAAGCATTACAGAAACCGGAATGAGTTCGGATGCCTTTTCAGAGTTTGCTATGCAAAACGCTGGGGTTGCTCTGCTGCCCGGAAATAACTTTGGGCCGGGTGGAGAGGGATTTGTTCGATTGAGCTACGTTAACAGCGTAGATAATATTGAAAAGGCGATTGAGCGACTGGCTGAAGCGCTGAGGGAATATGTATGAGTAAGGTTAGAATTGCAGATTATCTGGCTTCGTTTGTTTCAGATCACCTAGGCGTAGATACCGTGTATCTCGTTTCGGGCGGGGGAATGATGTTTTTGAGTGATGGGCTGGCGCTAAATAAAAAATTAAAAGTTGTATGTAATCACCATGAGCAGGCTTCGGCCATGGCAGCCGTGGGATACGCGAAATTGAAGCAGGACTTCGGTTGCGCCTATCTGACAACCGGATGTGGCGGAACGAATGCCGTCACGGGGCTATTGAATGCATATCAGGACAACACGCCCTGTTTTTTTATTAGCGGGCAAGTTAAGAGAAAAGAAACATCTCGACTGGCGGAGACTTCGCTGCGGCAGTTCGGCGTGCAGGAAACCGATATCATTTCGATTGTTGAGCCGATCAGCAAATATGCAGTTATGATCACCGAGCCGGAGCGGGTTGCCTACCACCTTGAGAAAGCCGCTTATATTGCGAAGTCGGGACGTCCTGGGCCGGTTTGGATTGATATTCCAATGGACATTCAAGGTGCGATGATTGAAGAAGCCGATTTGATTCATTTTGATCCCGTTGAGGATGAGGCTGTTGTCCCGATGATCTCCGTTGACGATTTCCATCGAGTGGAAGAGTCGCTGGTAAGGGCGCAACGGCCCATTATCATCGCGGGACAGGGTATACGTCTGGGCAAGGCAATTCCCGAATTCAAAGCTTTCGTTGAAAGATATAATATTCCCTTTGCTGTCTCCAGACTGGGCATAGACCTGCTCCCATCAGATCACCCTCTGTTTATCGGACGCATTGGAACCAAAGGCGACCGTGCCGGAAACTTCGCAGTACAGAATGCCGATTTTATTTTGGTGCTTGGAAGTCGGCTCAGTGTCAGTTCAACTGGCCATCAGTATGAAACGTTTGGTCGCGAGGCAAAGGTTGTCGTGTTGGATGTGGATGCTTGTGAGCATCGCAAGAACACAGTAGAGATAGATCATTTTATCCACGGAGACGTAAATGATTTTCTGCGCCGTTTTCCGGAGTCTGACTATCGTGCGTCGGAGGCATGGAGTAACAAATGCCTGTTTTGGAAAAGCAAATGGCCCGTTTGCCTTCCAGAGTATGCCGATGATTCTGAAGGGATCAACTTGTATTGGTTCACTGATCGCCTTGCCAGTCTTGCACCTGCTGATGCTGTCGTGGTTTCGGATGCAGGATCTGCATTTTATGTTGTTTCGCAGGGTTTTATGTTTTCCGAAAAACAGCGTTATGTGACATCTGGGGGACAAGCGGAAATGGGCTATACGCTGCCAGCATCCATAGGGACGGCCTGCGCTCGGCCGGAGTCTGTCACGTTGGCGGTGACGGGAGATGGATCACTTCAGATGAATATTCAGGAGCTGCAAACACTGGTTCATTATCAGCTTCCGGTTAAGCTGTTTGTTTGGAATAACAACGGCTATCTCTCTATTCGTGCCAGCCAGCGCAAATTTTTCGATGGTCGCTTTATCGGCACAGACAAAGCTTCCGGAGTTTCGTTTCCCGACCTGAAAAAGATATCTGATGCCTATGGTATTCAGTATCTCCGGGCCGAAAAAAATGACGAGCTGGACGGGGTAATCAAGGCGGCCCTTGCATTGAAGGAGCCGTCCATTATTGAAATTATGTGCATCGCAGATCAGGAAATCGTTCCGTCTGCTGCATCTACGCGAAAAGATGACGGAACCATGGTTTCTAAACCGCTTGAAGATATGTATCCCTTTCTTTCCCGCGAAGAATTTTTCAAAGAAATGATCATCCCTCCGTTAAGCGAATAATCCAATCCTTCGTAATCCGCAATATCCGTCATGAAAACTCCCTCACGCATAACAGATTGTTTGAAGGGGAAAACTGTTTTTTTGACCGGCGGTACCGGTCTTTTTGGAAAATGGCTGCTTGATCGTTTTCAGAGATTGGATGTAGAAATTGTTATTCTTAGCCGGAATCCAGCACAGTTTTTCTCGCAGTTTCCACTGTTCGGAAAATCTCCGAACATCACCTTAATTCAGGGCGATGTGCGCAATTTCCATTTCCCTTCCAGATCGTTCGACTATGTGATTCATGCGGCGACTGAGGCCAGCGCAAAACTGGAACACGAAAATCCCAGTGAAATGTATTCCGTAATTGTTGACGGGACCCAAAGGGTACTGGAGTTTTCAAAACAGGCAAACGTCAAACGGCTTCTTTATGTCAGTTCTGGAGCGGTTTACGGCATCCAACCGCCGGAGCTGTCACATATCCCGGAATCATTCCCGTGCAATCCGGTTACGGCCTACGGGAAAGGGAAACTGAAAGCTGAACAGATGTGTCTTGGATCCGGAATTGAAACAGTTATCGCCCGCCCGTTTGCCTTTGTCGGACCGTGGCTTCCTCTGGATGCCCATTTTGCCATTGGAAATTTTATTGGGAACTGCCTGCGAAATGAACCCATCAAAATCAAGGGCGACGGCACACCTATTCGTTCCTATATGTATGGGAGTGATTTAGCTGAATGGCTGATGGCACTTTTGCTTAACGGTCGCGTCGGAGAGGCCTATAACGTTGGTTCAGACGATGCAATCAGTGTTGCAGATCTGGCAGGACTGGTACGGTCGATCGCCGGTACGGACAATGAAATATTGGTACGAGGATCGCAGATTCCGGGAGCGTTGCCTTCCCGCTATGTGCCGTCTGTCCGCAAGGCGCGCGATGAACTTGGTTTGGGGATAAAGGTTGCTCAGAAGACAGCAATTCGGCATACCCTCGTCTGGCACAAAACGAATTCGTAAATAGGAAGCTTCATGGACAAGCCCAGATTAACTATAGCAATTCCCACCTACAATAGAGCCGGACCTCTGGAGCATACTCTGCGAGTGATTCTTCCGCAGATGGAAAATGAACCACAGGTCTGTTTGCTCATAATCGATAATCATTCTGAACTGTCTGCATCTAGGGTGTTGGAGTCGTTGGATCATACAGTTTCTCCCGATCGGATTCGCAGTGTCCGAAACGCCGTCAATATTGGTGGGAATGCAAATATCATGCGGTGCTTCGAGTTGTGTGAAACAAAGTGGCTGTGGGTTTTAGGAGATGATGACGCTCCTTCTCATGATGCCGTGTCTACGATATTAAACGACGCTTGTGTTGATCATTGTTTTGCATTTTATACTGTTCCACAGATTGGTAAGCCGATTTTCGTTCGAGATGAAGAATCTGTAATTTGCGGGAATGATTTTAGAGAGCTGATCTCATATTTTGGGTCAAGTCCACTAGAAATTGCCTTTTTATCAGCTGCAATCTTTAATATGGAACATATTCGTCCTCATATTATCGATGGTTACTTGTCTGCTAATACCGGCTTGCCTCATCTAATGATGGTCTTCAAGGCACTGGTCCAAGGGCATCAGTGGATGTTGTCAAAAAAAGTAATTGCTGATTATTGTCCTCCCGAAGCAGCGAAGGCCTGGGGTTTCATGACATTTGCATATACGACATCTAGTCTCCTCGGATTAACTTCATCATGCTCTGATGTGAATGTTATTAGAGATATTATGATCAAGGGTTGGAGACCATCTCCTAAAAAGATTTTATATTCCTTGGTTTCTAAATATACAGACAGCTCGAACAGTACAATTGAATTGCGTTATCTCTTTAAGACAATAAGGAATTTGTACATTCCTGCGTGGAGGGAAGATTCAATGTTGAGACTTCGCTGGTACATTACATCCATTTGGGCTTATTTTCCTCGAGTCTTTGCAGTGAAATACAAAAAGAAAAAGGAAGGTAAAGCACGAATAAATTTAGATAATGAAGAGCGTCGCTAGATTTTTGACTGTGGATTTCCGTTCGGTAGAAATGCCAATTCCCCTCTGAGAAATGCATTTGCTCCAGCTGCCTGTGCGCTGTATTTTCTGCGCTTTCGCTGAGAGATAGATATTAGTGCTTTCCATCGATATTGGGCATATTGCTTGGAAGGTGTTCGTTTGAGATTTTTTGGATCATGTTTGCTAAAGAAGTAGCAACGCGACCATCCATAATGCCAACTCTTTAACCATTCAACTTCTGGATTCAATTTGCACGCTTGCCCGACTTTATGATCAAAATAAACATCCTGACAGAGCTTTATTTCAAACCCCGACTCAAGCACGCGCTTGCAAAGATCAGTTTCTTCAAAAAAAAGGAATATGTTTTCATCAAAGAATCCGATTTGTTTCAGCTTTGACATTTCAAATAACATGGCACAACCGCTTATCCAGTCGACCGATTTTGGTTTTCCCTGAGTAAAGTCTCGTGAGTTTGATGCAGGCCCCCATAAAGCACCTTTCTCATCTTTTCTGGCATAGTTTAGCAGCTTTTCAATCTGCTTAGAAGAAACGGAAAGGTCTGGGTTAAGGAGTAAGGCATATGGTGTGTCTGCAGCATGGAGTCCAATATTGGCGGCTCGTCCATACCCAATATTGTTTTTCAGAAATTTGATCGTTGTGGAGGGAAAGCGATTTCTCAATAAATCAGGACTACCGTCAGAACTGGCATTGTCGACGATGATGGTTTTATATCGGTTGGAATCAATCAGATCCGCGAAATTCTCGATGAGCACATGAGCACTGTTGTATGAGATGATGATGATCGTAAGCATGATGTTATAAATTAAAGTTGCTTGATCAAGCGTGCCGGCACGCCTGCATATACGGCGTTTGCCGGAACATCTTTTGTTACGACTGAACCCGAACCAATTACTGCATTAGTTCCTATCCGTACGCCGGGCATGATTGCAACGTTTTCTCCAATCCAGACGTTCTTCTCAATAATTACCGGTCCCTTTGAATAAAGCGGACGCTCAACGGCCTTTATACTCAGCTCATCTGACGTCAGATGCCCATGTTGGTGATCAGTTATAAAAACATTACTGGCGATTAAAACATGGTCATGAATCTCAATCCGATCAATTGCACCAATATGACAGTTTGTGCCACAGGAAACATTGTTCCCAATAATGATTCTTGGGTTAAATCGATCTGTTCCATATTTTGAAACAGCTTCCAGTCGCAAGCTGGGGCCGCTTTGAAATCCTTCACTCACCTCTATGTATTCACCGCCTACGATATGGCAAGGATGCTTTACTGATTTAACAGCTTTTGCTCCTGTGGAAGCTATAAAAAAATGAGTGGCAAATTTGTTATTACGTTTAATGAATGTTTTATAAAGCCGACGAATGATTGTGTTGTAAGCTTTGGATGTCATTGTTGTCCTGTCTTAAATATTAAGTGGGGATTTTTTGATATAAATATTCATATTCATCCATGTGAATATTTCGGCCAAAATTCCAGAGTGCAGGAGTTTGGTATAGTAAATTAAATCTTGATTCATCGATTCCGAAATGATCCGCAATAGTTTCTGAATTTTTATTGTGGTTTACGTGTAAGAAATACTGATTGCAAACTCTCATGATCTGCTGGATGTAAAGGTTAATCGTTTCCTGGGACATCTCTGCAAGGCTGTATGAGTTGAAGGTAACATTAAAAAAGTTTGATGGTAGTTTTTCGATGTCAGTATTTGATATAAGCACTATATCAAATTTTTTGAGAGTGCTCTCGTCTATTTCTTGCTCACCGTGAAGAAATACTTTTTTATCAGGGAATGCTGTCATTAGATAATAGGCTGTTAATGCCATATTCTCAGGCAAATCCAAAGCAACATAGGTTAAGTTATCTACATCCCTACATAGATAGTACGCCATTCCTCCATAACCAGCTCCAATTTCCAATACAGTTTTTCTTGCTGTACTATTTCTGCGTAGCAATCGGCCTATGTGCTGAGAATAATGGTGGTTATAAAATGATCCTGTGCGAATAAAGAGACCATCGAGAACAATGCCATAAGGGTTTCCCAAATTGGGAGACTCTAGTTCTTCCAGCGCAATCTTTGTCCCATATATTTGCTTCCACATCTGCATGCGATGAATGATATCACACATGAATTTTCTTTTATTATATTTACTAATCTTTCCAGAAAAAAAGTCTCTCTTCATAGAGAACGAGAGCCCGTGCAGGCCAATGCTGCAATCGTCTCTCATAAAGTTGTTATATATATCAGCTAATTTTTGTTGATCGGCTTGTTTTAACACTTCAGCTACCTCATAGAGGTATTTGTTGAAAATAGGTAGCCATTCATTGCCAACCTGATAAGCAGACGACATCCCAGCCTGTTTCTCTTTTGCGTTGTTATAGGCGGTAATAATCCTTGGAAGATGATCTGCGCCTCTCGATTCAAATCGATCAGCCATACCTTGATCTACTTTGGATAAATCAAAATTAGGATCATGCAAGATGTTCTTGTAGTATATTTTATCGTGCAATAACTGAGAGCATGTTTTCTTGAGTGATGGCATTTCTTGACCTCTCCTTTTGCAGTGTTTTATAGCAAAATATTTGAGTGGTTGGTCAACGACAATTACAGTAAATGTAGTTGTTGAGGGCGCAAGTCGAAGCCGAATGCAATCGGCTTTCCAGCGAAGTTTTTTTATGGATCGGATCAGGTTGGCCACGGCGTATTCCTCAGGTTTTCGGTTTGTGGGTCAGGTTGCACCACGCCTGCCGGGCGAGCACGGTGCTGTGGACATGCGGGCGGAAGGCCATGTTGTAGAGGCGTTTTTCGGTTTTGATGCCCCAGCGGCTGCGGTTGCGGCGATAGGCGGCGTCGTGAGGTTGATCGAAAATGTTCGCGAAGAAGTCGGCGATCGTTTTTTGCTGCAGCGACTCTGGCTCGTGCCCGTCAGGAAACCATGGTTCCGAAAGCAATCGACGGTACAGATCCTCGTTTGAATCCAAGGATTTTACACGTTCAACGGCTGCTTCAAGGGACGGTAATTCGTGGCAATTGATGAAGGCCCTCGGGTTGAACAACTTCCCGATTTCCGGATCGCCCCAGTAGATCGGGACAGCGTTGGATTGTGCGGCCTGGGCAAATTTTTCGGTCAGGTAGCCGAGAGTCGAACTGTTCTCGAAGGCGATCAAAAACCGGTATTTGGATTGGAACGCGATCTTGTCAACCATCGGTCCGCCGACATTGTTGCGCCACTTTCCGCCGGAGGTCACCGGCTTGTAGGCGGAAAGCAGATCGAAGATGCGGGTTCGATGGAATAAAGGCTGGATTCGCAGGTCAGTCTGTTGCACCATGATAACCTTTAAGAAAACGGGATGGAGTACTTTCTTCGCTGAAAGCATTTAGGCAGATGCTTCGTAACAGGTGCGGAGTCTCGTAGGTTCTGTTGCGGTCGATTCGGATATCGACAGGATTTAGGATAGATCATATGAATGTTGATGGAATTCTAGTCGTTAATCTGGATTCCCGGCCCGAACGATGGGCGCTGTTTCAGGAAAGCAAGGATCATTGGATAAAGGCTTTTGAAACCTCGCCTCAACGATTCCCGGCCGTCGCTGGGATCTCCTTGGATGGCTATGACAAGCCTCCGTGGTTTCGTGCAAGGATCAAGGATCGTCGCAGAAAGTCATGGGCAGGAAAGGCGGGGGCCATCCTGTCGCATCGAAACGCCATTCATCATGCAAAGGAGCAGGGCTGGAACTGCGTTTTAATCCTGGAGGACGACGCCTTCCTGACCGAAGAAATGGCTGATCTGTGGAAGGTTGAGCTGGAGAGCATGGTTGTTAATCTTCCGAAGGACTGGGCTGTGGTTTATTTCTATTCGGCGAAGCCCTTTTCTCCATTTCGCATTGTCTCCGACCGTATCGGCGCGCGACTGATTGAAGCCGCCGGGGCGTTCGGTTGCGTTGCCTATCTGCTGAATTGCCGGATCTATGATCGGCTTCTTCAAGAGCTGCCGACGGAAAAAACAATTTGGCCTTGGGTGGCCCGTTACAAGGCAATTGATCTGTGGTTATCCAACAACCTTCGTCGGTTCGGTCGGGTGTATGCAGTCGCCCCGTCCTTGGTAGGCCATCGGGTGGGGCCGTCGGACATTACGATGACGCCCGAATCGGAATGGACGTTTGACGGGGAAATGAAGGGGCTTGCCTATACTGGCAATCCTGTGCTGTTTGGGCTAAAAAAAACGGGTCGTTCCATTGAGGGGATCTATCAGGAACTGATCTCTTTATTCCGCTTGGGAATTAAAAGGCTGCGTGGACTGTAGGGTCAATACTTTCGCTTGCGAGGCCGCCACAAATGGTAGAACTTGCCCCATTTGTTTCTGAGGATGAAATGTTCCAAGGGGCGATGGGCCATGCGGTAAATAATGCGTTCCAGTTTCAGGTCCCACCGACAAGACGCAGATAATTCGTTCCGCAACGCAGCAATTCATACCCAGCGCAAAGTGAATGTGTTAAATCTCTATTGTCCCGATCATCTGAAAAACGCCGGGTTGGCGGACAACACGATCGTCGGGTGCTGCAGTGTGGTCACAAAGCGGTTCGATACCGGATATTGCGTCGTGGCGGGCAATCCGGCGAAGGTGGTCAAGGAAGAGGTCGACTGGGTTGAGAATGTGGCTGCGTATGCGAAAAACTGCGGTTCGCAAGGGTAGTTGCCTTCCATTGGACCGAGAGGTGACTCAATCCTGTTTTGAACGGTCCTTGCCGATGAAGCCCGGGCGCATCTTCACCTTGTCGTGGATGCGGGAGAAATGCAACATGTTCTGGGCAATGGATTTGACAAAACAGTAAGAGGTGTTTCCGATTTGTCAATGGCGGGATTGGTCGTTGTCGATGGAGGTGGATTTGACGATGAAGCCCGGGCGCATCTTCACTTCGTCGTAGATGCGGGCGACATATTCGCCGACGAGGGCGATGGCGCAGAGGATCAGGCCGCCGAGTCCGCTAACGAGGATGACGAGGGTGGTGAAGCCGGTGAAGGCGCTTTCGTAGCCGAGCAGTCGCTTGCAAAAAAAGTAGAGCGCGAGCGCGAACGAGGCGAGGGCGGTACACAGGCCAATCCCGCCGAGCAGGCGGATCGGCTTGTAGGAAAAGCTGAGGACGCCGTCGATCGCATATTTCAGCAGCCGCTTGAAAGTTTGCTTGGGCGTGCCCGCCGCCCGGTCGTCGCGGGAATAATCGACAAAGGCGCGCTGGAATCCGATCCAGCTGTAGAGGCCGGGCAGGAAGCGGTTGCGCTCCGGCAGCTTCATGAGTTCGTCCACCGCCGCGCGGTCGAGCAGGCAAAAGACGCCGATGTCGGGTGGAATGGGAAAGTCGATGGTGTAGCGGAAGAGTTTGTGGAACAGCTCGAATCCGCAGCGGCGCAGCCCCTTTTCTGCGCGGTCGATGCGGCGCGCGAATACGACCTGGTTGCCCGCCTGCCACGACGCGATAAGTTGCGGAATCAGCGCGGGCGGGTCCTGCATGTCGGCATCCATTACCACCACGGCGTCGCCGCGCGCATGGGCGATGGCGGCGGTGACGGCTGCCTGGTGGCCAAAGTTACGGGAAAGATCAACCCATTCAATTTCAGGGTGGCGGGTCCGTTCGTCGCGGATCATCTCCAGCGTGGCATCGCTCGACCCGTCGTTCACCAAAACCAATTCCCACGAAAGTTGCTGTTCGGACATCTCTTTGGCGACGGCTTGGATAAACACCTCAATGCCCTGCTCTTCATTATAGACTGGCGCAACGATGCTGATCGTAGGTTTCATGGCTATTGTCCAATTAACGGATTGCGTGTTTTGAGCCCGGCGAACCGCGAAAAATCACGGTCGGCGGTCCATAATTCCGAGACGCCGTACTGGATGCAAATGGCGGCAATCCGCGCGTCGTGAATCATTGGACCTTTGATGTTTCCATTTCGGGATAGGCTACAGAGGATTTCAAAGTAACCAGGGCCCTCTCCGATCGTCACGCATGAGGGTGAGTCGACCCATGCCTGAATGGATTGCAGGGCGAGATCAAGGGGGGACGGGGGATCATAGATCCGCGGATGGGTTGTGATGGAAATAAATTCATGGATGCATGGCCAAGGGATGCCCCAACGTATGCTGCCTTCGGCCACGTTGCAAACGGCCTGCAATGCACGTTCGTGAAAATCCGAATCACTTCTGTGGGCATAAACCAGCAGGTTGGTGTCTATGGCAATCATGAACCATGCCCTTCATACGCACTGTTTCGAATCGTCTCCCACGAACTTTCCCTAAATGCTGGAGAAAGGCCGTTGCCGCCAAAGACCACCGGTTTTACGGGCTTTCTGCTTTGGTTCTCCCGCTCATCAAGCACCTTGGCTAAACCTTCCTCGACAAGGCTGCGAAGTGACTGGTGTTGCTCATGGGCAACCCGTTTCGCCTGTCTTAACAATGGGTCTGATATTTCAATGGTCGTTTTCATGGAATCAGGTTGGCCTATATTGCAATATTGTCAAGCCCGTAAATATGGGTCATGTTGCCGCCGTAATCTTACCGATTGCGGAAATCCTAATCCCTAATTCCGAAACCCGAAACAATTCTCAAAAACTCAAATACGAAAACGGTTTCGTGTCACCCATTTGGGTAATTGAGCCGCATTTAAATTTAGAATTTGTTTCGGATTTCGAGTTTAGAAGTTCGAATTTTCACCTGA
>JAAYDL010000260.1 GCA_012729265.1 Lentisphaerota bacterium
GGATTCGACACCAGATCCCGAATCGGCTCCCCGGTCTGTTGACGGCGCAACAGATCATACACGCCGTACAGAATGCCTTTATCTGTTTCCGCCAGAATGTTGCCGTCAACAAAGCGATAGCCGTCGCCATCAACCTTTTCGTCCGACTCAATTATGAGCTGAATCGATGCTCCGGCGTTACCACGCCAGCCCTGTTTCAACTCCTTCACAGCGATATCAAGCGTTGGTGAACGCTTTTCACACACCACATTGACCGATGCCGTCGCGCTTCCGCGCAGCCAGAGGTCATGCCCGTCTTCAGCCCTGAGCGACAGCGCTGCAAACAGTAGAACAACTATACTTCCAATGGTCGATTTCATATCTCATCCCGGTTTTTATCCATTAACCAAACATTCTGTTCTGCACGGCAAAACAGAATCCCTAAGGCGGCTACGCAGCGGTCAAAAGCCGCCGGAAGTTGAAGGCTCAAACTCCTTTGCTGTGGTTAATGTCAGCGGCAACGAATCAAGGGATGCTGTACAAGACGGTCTCCACACCCAAAGGAGTTGTGCCATGAAAACGAACCATTTCTATCGAGATTCTCGAATATAATCAATGAATCTGTAGAAATAGTTATGGACCTTCACCTGTTCATCCTAGATAGAACATATGGAAGGACGATGGATTTTTGGTGCACGCAGCGTCGTCCTGGCCGGGCGGAAGGGCTGAAGGAAAGCTTCGTTAAAATCAAAGCCGTCTACAAAGTCCTCGATCGAATCGTTCTCGGTTTTACCCAGCAGGCCATGGTCCACAAGGTTGAATACAATGTTTCCGATATCGAGACATTCGTTAATGCCCCATTCCAAAAGTACGCGCTTGGTTAGCGGACCGTATTGCTCCAACGCAAACTTTTGTATTCCATTCAGCAGTTCTTGTCCGGAGACATGCCGCGGTCGGTTGAGTTTGTTAACCGTATATTCCAGTCCCTCCTGAACAAACAGGTAGGCATCAGCGGCGTAGCGCTTATCGGTGAGGAGAATAGATTCCAGCATTTCGTCTATAGTTTGGTATTTCATAGATGAAAGCTAGAAAGCATTTTCTCTGCCAACTCGGCCATTTCTTCAAAATCATCGTACTTTTTTGCGGCCCAGTTCCAGTGGTGGCCGTCATCGGTAAAACGGGGGATCACGTGGACGTGGATGTGCGGAACTTCCTGCCCTGCGGCCGCGCCGTTATTCTGCATAATGTTGACGCCGTCAGCGCCCAAACCGTCAATTTGTGCCTGCGCGATGCGCTTGGCGACCGTATGCAGTTGGGCGACTATTTCATCGGGGGTTTCGGTGAGGGGATCATAATGCGTTTTCGGGATCACCAGCACGTGGCCTTTCACAATGGGGCCGATATCCATAAATGCCAGCGTATGTTCGTCTTCGTAGACAATCGTTGCCGGAATTTCCTTCTTCACGATTTTACAAAAAATACAATTATTCACGATTTTTATCCACCTGTTCGATTCCTTCGGGCGTATATTCCCGTGGTTTTTCATGCTTTAGATACCAGTACCGCGTAATCAAGCCCAGCAGGAAAACCGCACAGATGATGAGAATATACTTTTTCTCCTGCCCGGAAAGCAAAAAGCCCGACTGCAAAGGACTGAGTTTTTTGTCTGTCATATCGATCAATCTAGCGAAAGTGCCGCATGATTGAAATAATTATTTCTCAAATATCTGCATACATAAATTAACAGGAAAAAATAGTTTCCAATCGTGCAATTAGAAGACACATACTATTTGATGCAAAGTTAGTGCGATAATAAAATTGTCAACCTAGAATTCGATCTCTATGGCTTGGGTCTTGTTCCTCATACGTGTCGGACATCAAAGATCATTTCATCCCTGCATGAGAACAAACAGCGGTTGATTGATATTTAGAATCAACAGAATGTCTTGCGGGAAGATCGAGAGGCCTAATCCATACTGAGAAGCAGTTTAACTGTCCCGGTAGGGGTCACGCCTTTTTTGTGATGACGGGTTTTTTGCGGTTGGGAAAGCAGGTGCGGCAGATTTCGCAGACGGTGCCGTCGCAGCCGCGCGCGGTGCAGTGCTCGCGTCCGTAGGTGATGATCTGCAGATGCAGCTTTTCCCAGTCGTTCGGCGGCCAGAGCTTTTTAAGGTCGGCCTCGGTCTGCTTGACGCTTTTGCCGTTGGTGAGGCCCCAGCGCTGAGCGAGTCGATGAATATGCGTATCGACGGGGAACGCCGGGATTTTAAAGGCGTGGATCATGACGACGCTGGCGGTTTTATGGCCGACTCCCGGCAGCTTTTCGAGTTCAGCAAAAGTGCGCGGAACCTCGCCGTTATACTGCTCGACAAGCATTTGAGAGAGCGCTTGGATGCTTTTTGCCTTGCTGTTGGCCAGTCCGCAGGATGCGATGCAGGTCTTGATTTCCTCCACGGGAAGCGCCGCCATCTTTTCCGGCGTGTCCGCTTTGGAAAAGAGCGCAGGAGTAACCTTATTCACCCGCTTATCGGTGCATTGTGCGGAGAGAATAACCGCGATCAGCAGGGTGTAGGCATCGGTATGATGGAGCGGGATCGGAATTTCGGGATAGAGCTCATCCAGCTTGCGGGCAATGGTTGCAGCGCGTTCTTTCTTCGTTTTCATGAGGTTCATTTGTGCTGCAGGAGTCCCTTGGGCAAATTTTTCTCAATTTTAAGAAAACCGAGTAGATTCTGATCTATCTTCTGTAGCGTTTTTCCGGGAGACGTTCGCGGGTTAAACATGCCACGCTCATGAGTTCCTTTTCACTATCAAATACGGCGGAGGATAATCTCCGCCGTTCGTTTTCTCCGTGATGCGACGGGAGGGTTAATATTCGGAAAGCTTGGCTTCTAGTTCCATGATTTCAGCAATCATTTTTTCATAAAAGGCGGTGTTTTCGTCGGTATGTTCGGGATCGGTATCAATCCAATCGGTAAGCTTTTCGATGGCCGCATCATATTTTTCCCGGGTTTCTTTATACACCTTAAAGGCTTCAGGGCCCAGCTCCTGCTCCATCCGGAATAGTTCGAGCGCACCTTCTGCTTTCATGAGGTCCATTTGAGCTTCTTCTGCCTTTTTCTGGGCTTCTTCAATCGCTTCAATCTGCTTTTCAAACTTCTTTTCCATCTCCTTGAGCTGGGCGTCGAGCTTTTCGTATTCCGCCTTTTTCGCGGGGCTGAGTTTGGCAAGGAAGGCATCCTTCCCGCTTGGGCCGTTGCTCAATGTTTTTTTGATTTCCGCAATAAAGCTTTCCGGTGTTTTTTCCTGACCCGCACCAAGTTGCCCAAGTTTTGTTGTGCCGTCGGAGTCGAGAATGATGTAGGTGGGATAGCCCGTAATGTCGTATTCTGTACTGAGCGCCTTATTGCGATCCGTATATTTTTCCGGCACAAGGGTTTTATCATCCGGAAAATCGATGAAAACCATCATCATATTTTCCTTGGCGTATTTCGACCACTCCGCTTTGGTAAAAACGCGCTCTTCCATCAGTTTGCACCAGCCGCACCAGTCCGATCCGGTAAAGTTCAGAATGATCGGCAGTTTTTTTTCTGCGGCGACTTTTTTGGCCGCATCAAAATCCATCGTCCATTTACCGGGTACGGCTCCATCAATATCCACATCAACGGCCAACAGGTTTGCAGTCATCATCACTAGAGCCGCTCCAACGGCACTCCATTTGCTGAGTTTCATTTTTATTACCTCCAGAATTATGGGTTAAATTGAAACGGTAGACCATCTAGGGAAAGGTAGCGTTCATTCTGTGCGTTTGCCACTCCTCTTTTCATTAAACCATTTTTCCTCTGCGGACTATCGCATGGGCCTTCATGAACGGGCAACGACCTCGCCGCCCTGAGCACCCTTCACCGCAACGGACGATGGAATAAACTCTTCCCGGCGTCCCTTGCTCTACGGAACTGACTTGCGCCCAGTCCGACATTCTTCTTTTCATTGACTATTGATCCATGTAATCTTCTCCCTATCACGTGGGAAAACGGGTTAAGAAAATATGCGGGCGGATGCTGATGCTGATGCTGCCCTGTCAATCAATAGTTGGGCGGGAGGAGATTATTTTGGGATTCTTCAGTCAAACCAAGATCGAGAACATAAACGATATCGACGAGTTTTTCGTCGCCCCGACAAAACGTAAACAGTGGAACTGTATCTCCCAAGACATCCTCCGACAGATATTTGACAACGTTCGATTCCAATAACAAAAAGGAGAATAAAACGATGAAATGGAAAACGAAGGATGGAGGATGGAGTCCTTACCTCGCAGGAGCCTTGGTCGGATTGTTGGCCATTGCTTCAGTTTATGCAACCACCCAATGGATGGAGAAATCCAATTATTTGGGTGCATCGACAACTTTTGTGCGTGCAGCCGGTCTTCTTGAACGGACGGTGGTTCCGGATCACGTGGAAGCAAATGAGTACTTTACCAAGGAGAAGGTTCGAGTTGACTGGCAATTCATGCTTGTTCTCGGCATTTTCATTGGGGCGCTAATCTCTTCAGTAACGGATAAAAGCTATAGACTGGAGAGCGTTCCTCCTATATGGGAGAATCGTTTCGGCTCATCCATCGGGAAACGGGCGGTAGGGGCGTTCCTGGGAGGAGGTGTCGCCATGATAGGTGCACGAATGGCCAACGGTTGTCCAAGTGGACACGGATTGAGCGGCATGATGCAGCTTTCAGTTAGTTCTTTTGTCGCCCTCGCGATGTTCTTCAGCGTCGGCGTTCTCGTTGCCATCTTTGTATATGGAAGGAGGTCATTATGAGTATAGATCAGATGCTTGGCCTCATAACGGGGATATTGTTCGGTTTCCTTCTGCAGAAGGGGCGCGTTCTGCGCTTCGAGAAACAAGTCGGTGCAATGTTGCTCAAGGACATGACGATATTCAAGTTCATGCTTTCCGCCATATTGGTTGGCATGGTCGGGGTGGGTCTGCTCGCAGATGCAGGGATTATCACCATGAGCCACAAACCGATGAACCTCGGCGCCGTGCTTCTGGGAGGGGCACTGTTCGGAATGGGATGGGCGGTGATGGGGTTCTGTCCTGGCACGTCGATCGGCGCTCTGGGGGAAGGGCGCTGGCATGCCGTTTTTGCCATTGCGGGAATGGTGGTAGGGGCCGCCCTCTACGCGGAGCTTTTCCCCTTTATTAAATCGACGGTTCTTGCGTGGAAAGACTTCGGTAAGATAGGGTTACCGGAAGTCCTTGAGGTCTCACGATGGGTTATAATTCCCTTCTTCTGGGCAGGAACAATATCCTTATTCTTCTGGTTCGAGAAAAAGGGCCTCTAGCCTCGAAGATACAATCGAACAAGCGGGGGGTGAACTTGACCGCCGCGAGCTGCGTTTTTTGAATCAAATTCAGCGGTGGCGGCAGGTTGTCTTTGCTGTTCGCGTTGGTAAATAAATATGGGTTCAACCGCGAGGACCCATCTACCGAGAGGGCGGCCGAATTTCTCTTCTCGTGCCAGACGGAGAACGGAGACTCCGCAGCTTTCTTGCCAATCAGTATGCCACTTACTACACAGGTCCGATTATATCGCTGCTCATCAAGGCCGGATATGAAGATGATCTGTGCATAGAGAAGGGACTTCAGTGGTTTCTGTCAATGCGCCAGGATTCATAGGGTGTTTGAATCGATCGTTATCGATTGCGTCGGCGCATTTCTGCGGTTTGGAATTTTAAATCATCCGCCGGGCGTGGTAGGTTCCGGTTCTCTTTTGAAAGCGCAGATATGAATATTGATCAGGTATATAAACAGGTGGTTGAAAAGGTTCTCCGCGAGGGGAAGAAGAAAACGAATCGGACCGCCACGGATACAATTTCGGTCAGTGGGTGTATGATTGATTATGACATGGCCAACGGCTTTCCGTTGCTGACGACCAAGAAAATGGCGTGGAAGACGCTCCGAGTTGAGTTGGAGGGATTCATTAAAGGGGTGACGGATAAGTCCTGGTTTCAGGAGCGCGGCTGTAAAATCTGGAACGAGTGGTGCACGCCGAGCAAAGTGCCTTACGGTCACGATGAGGCCACCTATAAGGCGATGGCGGAGGAGAAGGACCTCGGCCCGATCTATGGGTTTCAGTGGCGAAACTTTAACGGCAGGTATGAGTTCGGCTCCGAAAATTTTACAGGCGGTGTTGATCAGCTCTCCCGTGCGATTGAGACGCTCAAGAGCAATCCGAACAGCCGCCGTATGCTGGTGAATTCCTGGAACCCGCAGCAGCTCGATCAGATGGCGCTGGTTCCCTGCCACTATTCCTATCAACTGCTCTGCAACGATGGGGTGCTGGATCTGCTCTGGAATCAGCGGTCCTGTGACATTTTTCTCGGCATTCCCTTCAACATTGCTTCGTATGCGCTGTTGTTGGAACTGATCGCGAAGGAGTGCAGTCTGAAAGCCGGCAAGCTGATTGGGTTCCTCGGCGATGCCCATATTTATACGAACCATCTGGCGCAGCTCGATGAGCAGATGAAGCGCGAGCCCTATGCGCCGCCGACGCTGAAGCTCGAAGGGTACAGCTCTATTTTTGAGTGGGAGTGGAGTAATGCCGTATTAGAAGGCTATCAGTGCCATCCTTCCATCAAAGGCGAGGTGGCGGTATGAGCCGACTGCAACTAAAACAAACACTAAGGCACGAAGAACTCTAAGTTTGGTGCTCTTTGTGTCTTGAGCGAAGCGGGTGTTTAAAATGAGTACGGAACGATGAGTAGGGTAAATTTAAATGATAGCGATTGTTGCCCGGTCTGAAAACGGGGTTATCGGGTTGGACGGCGGCCTTCCCTGGCGCTGCAAAGGCGATTTGCAGTTTTTTAAGCGCACCACGATGGATCGGAAGATTGTGGTGGGTCGAACCACCTTTGAAGGACTTCCGCCGCTGAAGGGGCGCGAAATTTTTGTGCTGACCCGCAATCCGAACGCACGGTTTGAAGGAGCCGTTGCCATTTCCGATTCGGCTGACGTTCCGGCGGATGCGATCATCTGCGGCGGCGCGTCGGTTTATGATCTGATGATTCCTCGGTGTGATCAACTGCTGTTGACCACCATAAAAAAAGAGGTTGAGGGGGATACTTTCTTTAACCCCCGGTGGCTGGACGGTTTTGAGCTGGAGGAAGTCATCGAAGAGACCGAGGACTATTCGATTGTCTCCTATAGAAGATCGGTCTGATCTCCATGCTGGAGAGCACTTAGTTCGTTTATCGGCAAGCGAAACGCTTGCGCCACGTTATAAATCGCCCTCATTACGGGGCGGTTTTGATATTTAGATGGAACAGGCATCCTGCCTGTTTTTCTTCATTTATTCGGTCATTCCGCTACAAATCATCAGGTAAACAATCGGTGTCCTACGCTTGTTGTTCACTTTTTATAAACATCGGAGTTGACATTTGTGATCAGAAACGCATCATATCACATCATTAATTGGTGATGCATTATGACTACATTTAGAGGAACAGGGATAAAAAATCTAAAGCTGCGCGGCGACGTATATTACTGGCGCCAGAAAATCGGCGATGTTCAGTTTTCGGAATCGCTGCAGACGAAGGATTTTGAAGAAGCCCAAAAGCGGATGGCGGAAAAGGTTGAAGCCGCTAAAGACGGATTGATTTTAAAGGAGAACAATATGAATAAACAGCAGGACGT
This sequence comes from Lentisphaerota bacterium, assembly GCA_012729265.1. Lineage (GTDB taxonomy): Bacteria > Verrucomicrobiota > Kiritimatiellia > Kiritimatiellales > Pontiellaceae > Pontiella. Next base: position 7,672 of record JAAYDL010000260.1, read on the forward strand.
CAGTTCAGAGTTCATTGATTACTGGCCGCAGATCAAGGTGCTCGACTGCACCATTCGTGACGGAGGGCTGATGAACAACCATAAATTCAGTGACGAGTTTGTACGCAGTGTTCATCGTTCGCTGGTTGCCGCAGGGGTCGATTATATGGAAATCGGCTATAAGGCCGACAAGGGTATGTTCAGTGCAGATGAGTTCGGACTTTGGAAAATGTGCGACGAGGACGACCTGAAACGGTTTTTCGGCGACGAAGATCCGCGCATCAAGATGGCCGTGATGGCCGACGTTGGCCGAACCAACTATGACGATATTGTTCCGAAGGAGCAGAGCCTGATCGATCTGGTGCGTGTTGCCTGTTACATCCATCAGATTCCGGCTGCGCTGGATATGGTTCGCGACGCCAAGGAAAAAGGATATGAAACCTCCGTCAACCTGATGGCGATTTCTGCAGTTCCGGAATATGAGCTGAACAAAGGGCTGGAGCTGATCGGCAATTGCGCAGAGGTCAATATGCTTTACCTTGTCGACAGCTTCGGCTCGCTCTACTACGAACAAGTCGAGGATTTGATGCGCCGCTATAAAGAGGCCATGCAGCACGGTCAGCAGATTGGAATTCACGCGCACAACAATCAACAGATGGCCTATGTAAACACCGTCTGTAGTGCGATTAACGGAGCGACCATGCTCGATTCCACGATTGACGGACTCGGCCGTGGTGCCGGCAACTGTCAGACGGAGCTGTTGCTCGGCTTCCTGCGCAACCCGAAATTCCATCAGCGTCCGATCATTGATGCAGTTGAAAAGCTGATGCTTCCGCTGCGTGAGGAGATCGACTGGGGCTACAGCATCCCTTACATGATTACCGGTCAAATGAACGAACATCCGCGCTCGGCCATCAAGATGCGGGAAAGCGATAAGAAGAACGATCTGGTAGCCTTCTACGACGAAATGATCGCGCTGTAAGTGTTTCCACCAGTGTGAGGTCGGTGGGTTCAGATTCTCCGATCAAAGTAGAACAAAAAAGCCTCCGCGATGCGGAGGCTTTTTTGCGATGCAGCCGGAGCGGCTATTCCGCTTTCATCGGGGTCAATTTTTTGTCGGCGCGCCAAATGCGGTAGCGGACTTCAGCGCCCTCGGGAACGTAGACCACGATGGGCAGTTGGCTGTTGTAGCGGATGAGGTAGGGCTCGCCGCCGAGGGTAATGAAGCGGTCGACTTTGGGAGCGTTGGGGTTGGGCATCATGAGGGTGCCGGCCATCGCACCCAGCTTTTTGACTTCATATTTGGGGTAGCCCCAGCCTTCAATGGTGTTTTCCTCAATTCTTCCGCTGAAGAAATAGCGGTTTTCTGCATCGGTATTCACCATCTTCCCCACTTGAAGTTCAACTTTAAACAGGGACTCGTCTCCCTCTTCAGGAAGTTGAACGACATAGCGCACCATGCCTTCTTCTGCAGCAGGGTAGGCTTTCATGTTATCAACCTGTGCCTGGGCAGAGATCAGCGATGCGCTGAGCAGCGCGGTAGCAATCCAGCATTTTTTGATCATTAAACGTCTCCTTGATTATGGGGTTTACTAGGCTGTTACGCGGAAATTCGCTTATCAGATGACAACAAACGAGGTTTTTTATTGCCTATTCAAACCAACAGCGCGCAATTCGTTCAACGTAAGGCAATTCGGCCAATCGATGAAGAATCTCAATATGATTCGGATGGTTAGTATCGCCGATACAAAGACATTGATCCGCCGTGGCACCGATTCTGCCGCGCGATTTAGAGATCTGTATGGAGGGATCGATGGCGAGGACCTCCGCCCGGCAGGCTTCCGTGTCTGGAATCGCAAATTCATAGGCCACAGAAACCTTGCCGTCCGGCGGTCCGATAAGGCCGTCGGCATCCAA
>JAAYDL010000261.1 GCA_012729265.1 Lentisphaerota bacterium
AAACCTCTTTATTATCCGCCGTTTTACTGCCGACAATCCACTTCCGCTTGCCCTGCCCCTCTTCCGCTTCAATCGTGATTAACGGAGAATCAAAACCATAAGCCGACCTATTTATGCTGTAGCTCTTCATCTGCTTTACGGGGAGTGTCATCCCCCGCCGCAATGAATTCAGCGCATTGATCATGCCCGTCACAATTTCCTTGTCGGCCCGGCCCAACCCCGACTCAGAATTCCCGGCCAGCCATTCCCCATTTTTCTTTTCACAGCTCACGGAAAAGTCTGTTCCGGAAAAATGCAACGCGTTGAGGGTGGATGAATCCAGGCCGAAAACGATGGACTGCTGGTAACGGCGTTTTAATTCACGATAGGATTTATACTCCAGCAGGCCAATGAGTGCTGCCAGAGCAACGATCGTAATGAGCAAAATCTGTATGGTGCGATCTTTCATTCAGCAACCTATTTTCTGCGGCGATATCCCATGAGCAGAGCAAGCGCTACCGCAACTGCAGGAATGACCACGATGTTAACACAGAACAATTTAACCTTCTGCTTCCGAGTGAGCGAAGGGCGTATATCCTCCATCTTCTTAGGAGAAATGACAATATCCCGATCCAGCAACCAATCCAGGGACGCCATAAAAAGCGCTGTATTACCGCTGATCTGATAGCCGCCGTTAGAAATAAAGTCCGAGTCGCCGATCACGACCAACCGCGACATCAAAGAGCGCCCCCCCAGTGCATTCGAAACACTCCGCTCAGCGGTTGCGCCCAGACACGGCGGCAACAGCTCACCGTTTATATCGACGGCGCTTTTCCCCCCACCGGGAAGAAACAGATATCCGGTCTTGATCGACGACTCTTCATTCCTTGGATACACGATTATCGGCTTATAAAAACAGACATCACGAGCCTCCGTAATCAGCGCCTTGGTAATGGGATGTTCAAAATTGAACTCAGAAGACTTTACCAAAAAATCGGAGCCGGACTGCTTGGAAGGATCAGCAACAGCAATCGGAACCGTTTCAATTTGCCAGCTTCTGAGCAATCCCTCCAAGCCGGTCTCTATGCCGTCGTCCAATAAAACCAACAAGCGACCGCCCCGGGAGAGATAACTCTCAATCAGACTCAATTCGTAATCCGGAAGTCGCTTCTTAGGGCCCGGTATCACCAACACCTCCGCGTCTTCCGGAATGATACTCTTCGAGCTCAATATCAGCTCCTGAAAATCCAGATTCTCCCGTTGGGCAAACGCTCTGAGCGCAGACAACCCTCCCATCTGATTGTTGTCGTTTATAGAACCTGCACCGGATCCTGACAGAAAATAGACCTTGGCGTTCCCCCCATGCAACAGTTTACGAATTGCACCCGTAAATGCCTGTTCGCCCTTGAACTCACTCACCACCGTCCGCTGGAGTTCTTCCGACCACTTTCTATCGATGATGTCATTCAAATGCACACATGTGGTTTTCGCGCCGTCGCCGAGATCAAAAACAACGACGGGAAAGGTCGCGGTCCCATCCGGGTTCGTAAAATCATACTTAATGGCAAGATCGCGGGTGTAGTTCATGTCACGATAGGGATCCACCCACTCGACCGTGATATGACGAGAACGGGTTTCGTATTCCTCCAAAAGGTTTCTCATATCCAGCGCGAGGTCGGCCATCTCCATCGCGGATTGTGGATTCCCTGCCTGTGCAGCCTCCGACAAGAGAACAATAATCTTCAGACGCTGATTCAAATCGCCTAAAACACTCCGGGTTCTGGGCGAAAGCTGATACAGCTTTTGCTTGCTCAAATCGACACGCAGAGGATTACGCAGCGAAATAAATCCGATCTCCAACACCACGATCAGCGACAGAAAAACGATGATGATTGTTCTAAGATGAGTTGTTGTTGTTCTTTTCATATATCTTCCAGCAATCAACTGCCTTTTTTCGCCTCGGTCACCTTAATGGCGACAAACAACACCCATGCGCTGTTGCATATGTACATGAGCACCATGCGGCTATCCACAATCCCTCTGGAAAAATCCATCATGTGCTTATACGACGAATAGTACTGTCCTATAATCCGCAATGACGGGCTCTGAGAGTTATAGGCTAGCAGCGTCAAGGTCAGCGCAGTCCCAAACAGCACAGCAAAGGATGAGATTGCCGCGACGATTTGATTTGAACTCAAACAAGACATCAGCAACCCGATGGCAATATAAAGACTGCCGACCAACATCACCCCGAATATCCCGGCAAGCACCGCACCGCCGTCAGGAAATCCGGGAACCCCCGGCAATTTACCGGCCATCAACAAATAAGCAATCGCCGGCAACCACAAAACCATATAATAAATCAGTGCACTGAAATACTTGGCCAGCACAAGAAACGGGACCTGCAGCGGCGTTGTAAGCAATGCTTCAAAGGTTCCCTGCTTCCTTTCCTCGGCAACCAGACGCATCGTTATTAAGGGGACAACAATCGGCAAGGCAATCGCAAGAAGAGGTCCGCCAAACATCATCTGCATCGCAACACTCAACGGCGATCCTCCAATCAACTGCCAAAGCAGCCAGAAAAAATTGGCTCCCGTCAGCACCCAAAAGAAAAACATCACAATGTAGGTAACCGGCGAAAGGAAACAGGTTTTCAGCTCTTTTTTAAACAGCGCGAAAAATTCGTTCACAACGTCGCTCCTTCTCCGGTTGCAATCTGCACAAAAATATCTTCGAGCGAATGCGGTTGTTCCTTCAGCTCGCGCAGGGTCCAGCCCTGCTCAACGGCCAGCTTAAAGAGGTCAACACGCATGTCCGGACTGAGCGTTTCGACTTCGACCCAAATCCATCCGTGCGGTTGTTCGCTGACCATGCGCAGCTCGGCACCGTTAATCTGCTTGAGCTTTTCCTCAAACTCTTCTTTGGACGTGAGAACCTCCATTTCAACCACGGTTTTCTGTTGAAGCATACGGTGAAGATTGGCCTCTGTGTCGGACGCAACGATACATCCGTCGCAAATAATCATAATCCGCTGACAGGTCGCCTCCACCTCCTGCATAATATGCGTCGAAAGCAGAATCGTATGCTCTTCGGCCAATTGGCGGATCAAGTCGCGCATCTGCCGAATCTGAAACGGATCGAGCCCCACGGTCGGTTCATCGAGAATCAACAGATCGGGATCATGGACCAGACTATCGGCAAGCCCCACGCGCTGACGATATCCCTTGGAGAGCTGGCCGATAATCCGCTTTCCGACTTCGGTCAACCCGCACTGTTCCTTAACGTCATTAACTCGGGTCTTGCGGATGTACCGATTCACCCCCTTAAGCTCCGCGCGAAAATGGAGATATTCATCCACGCGCATATCCGCATAAAGCGGGCAGCTTTCCGGCAAATAACCGACACGCCGCCTTACCTCGCGCGACTGTGTGGCCACATCAAAACCAGCAACCTCAATCGTGCCGGAATCCATGGGGAGATAGGCAGCAATCATCCGCATGGTCGTCGATTTCCCCGCCCCGTTCGGCCCAAGGAACCCGACAATTTCTCCTTTCGATACCTCGAAAGAGATGTCATCCACCGCCAACCGCGCAGGATATTTTTTGGTCACACTGTTAACCTTAATCATAAACAAAAATCCAAATAATGAGGGGGCATCATGCCGGAATACGTAATCGTGTCAAGCGCCGCAGCTCCAACAGAAAAAAAGACTCAGCAGACCCCGCAATCGCTGCACAATTTTTTTACAGAACGATCCCAGGTGGCTTCGCCTTCTTTAGAGAAAAAACAGCCGGGAATTTGTCCTTTTGCACGATGATAGGCCACGCACTCGCAGCACACTCCCCGCCTTTCGCAATCATAAGTACAGGTGCAGAATTTGAGATTTTCCGCCTTATTAGGACATGTTTTCCCCATCATTTTCTCCCTTCAAAATGGCTTCTGTTTCATCAAGAAACGCCAGCATTTCCGGTGCAGTTCC
>JAAYDL010000026.1 GCA_012729265.1 Lentisphaerota bacterium
GCTGGTCCGGCGGCACAAATGCGGTCACCCGACGCGTAAAGAAGTGCCCGATCCGAACAACGGCGTCCCCGACACCAACTGAATCGCCGGCCTTCCGCAGCACTCCGGTCACAACGCCGGAGACTTCAGCCCGTAACTCACATTGCTCCTCAGCGCCGGCGTTCTGAACATCCATCTTTAATCGACCAATCACTTGGCCGACCTCAACATAGTCTCCCAGCGCAACATCCAACTCCACTATTTCCCCTGTGGTTGTTGCCAACGCATATGAATAAATGCGCTCGGCATAGGCCTGGAGTCGGGCACTCCCCAATCCGCCGGGCAAACAAAGCAACACCCCTATGGCTACAGCGAAAAACGTAAACCACGGCCAGCAGCCCAAAATACGCCGCATCAGAAAGCGTCGGTTTACACGCATTCGAGGACGCTTAAACTGTTTTTCTGAGGTCATATCGCATTCTCCTTTCTGTAACTCGGGGGAGATGGAGGGCTCCCCCATTGCAGGGGAGCCCTCCCTTTTGTTTGGGGGGGAAGAAAATTATTCGCTCTGTGTCTCCAGTGTAATGATGGTGGTGGACATCGCCTTTTCGCCATGCAGCCCGTCTTTTGCGGCGCTGTTGATTATGATATCGCCGGAGCTTTGGACGATCGACAGCGTGGAATAAACCGCATGCTGTTTTTCAATTGCTGCAATAAGTTGAGTCTTCACGGGAAACCTCCTGTTATGATTTGTTCCCTTTGACGCCGAATATAGAAACAGCCAAACATGACAATCTGCGGTGCGGATTCATGAAAATATTGTAATGATAAATCGATGGTCGAACGGCCGGTTTTTGTGTTATTCAGCTCCGCATGAAAATATTAGTTGTAGAAGATGACCGAAAGATATCGACCTTTGTATCCAAAGGCCTGAAAGAACAGGGTTATGTCGTCGATGTCTGTAACGACGGCGACGAAGGCCTCAACCTGGCCATGGGGGAATCCTATGATGTGATTCTGCTCGATATCATGCTGCCCGGTCGCGACGGACTGAGCATTCTGCGTGCGCTGCGTGCAGAAAAAAACACCGTCCCGGTCATTCTGATCACCGCCCGCAGCGGGCTGAATGAACGCGTAGAAGGGCTGAATCTGGGTGCGGACGACTATTTGCCCAAGCCGTTTTATATGGAAGAACTGATTGCCCGCATCATCGCGGTAAGCCGCCGCACCTCCGGCGAACAGCTCAGCATCGTTCATTACTGCGGCCTCACCCTCAATATGATTACACGCGAAGTCAAACGCGGTGAGAACGTGTTGGAGCTGACAAGCCGTGAATTTAATCTGCTCGAACTGCTCCTTCGCTCACCCGGACGCGTTTATTCCCGGACTCAGCTGCTCGAACACGTCTGGGGCTACGACTTTGACCCGCAGACCAATGTGGTGGACGTCTACATCCGCCGTGTCCGCAGCAAGATTGATCTGCCCAACGAACCCTCCTTGATCGAAACCGTCCGCGGCGTCGGTTACCGCATTAGAGCGGAGGGATAAAAAGGCCCGATCGCCGATGAAATTTTCATTCAAATTTAAAATTGCTGCGCTCTCTTTTCTGGTTTCAGGAACACTGCTGGCGGCCTTCGGCGTTACCCTGTTTGCGTTCATCTATTCCTCTTCCATCGACCAGATGGACAGTGAGCTTCAAGCACTGATTGAGGGACCTCTGAGCGGGCCGATGGATCGGGCATTCTGGGAACAATTCGGCTCTTCGTTCGAATTTATTATGGAGGAAACCAGCTCGGACCGAGTTGAACTGCTGGTACTCAGTGCCGATAATGAAATTCTGTACAAAACCACAAATGCCCCGCCGGAACTCGCCGAACTCCCGCTGCCCGAATTGCCTCCGCCCCCCGAAATTCCACAGGGGCCCCAAAACATGTACTTTGGATCGATGGGCTGGCCAATGGACACCAATATCTACGGATCATCATTCAACAGCTTTATTCCTTACACCGGTATCCCGACGTACAACAGGACTCCTTATTACGGTTCGCCTTATTACAACACATCCCCTTATTTCGGGAACGGCATGAATCCCTTTGCCCAGACCCAAGGAATCCAAGGCGGATTCCCCGGTCAAACGTCTCCCTACAACTTCAGTCCCGGTCAAACGTCTCCCTACAACTTCGGTCCCGGCCAAACATCTCCCTACAACTTCGGTCCCGGCCAAACCTCTCCCTACAACTTCGGTCCTGAAAATGGGTTTGACCGACCGAATCAAAACGGTCCCGGCCGCATGGAACGCCAGGATCCCCGTCAAACACGGCGAGGCGGAGGACGCGATCAGGGCTTTGATATGCGTCGAGATAGAGGCCCGCTGCCCACCGCTTCCAAATTTCAGACGCTGGAATTGCCTACAGGCAACTGGCGCGCAGGTATCCTGCGCAACCAGAATGCAACCATCTTTGCGGCCATGGACATGAACTCCTTCAATGAGAAAATCAACGACTTCCGCAACGCGTTCCTGATCTTTGGATCGCTCGGTCTGGCGCTGCTCGGCGTAGCCGGATGGTTTTTGGCCGGACGAGCAATGAAACCGATCGCCGTGATTGCAAAAACCACCGAAGGCATTACCGCTAAAGGGCTCAACCAGCGCATCCCCGAAGTCGCAAAAGATGTTGAGCTGGTGCACCTTGTCACCGTCGCCAACAACATGCTCGACCGACTGGAAAAGAGTTACCTACAGGCCGTCCGCTTCAGCGCCGATGCCGCGCACGAGCTGCAAACCCCGCTGGCCATTCTTCAGGGCGAACTCGATAATGCGCTCCAATCTGCCGAAATTGGTTCGGACGAACAGCAACGCTATGGAATGTTGCTCGAAGAATTGCGTAACCTGAAATCGGTCGTCCAAAAACTGTTGATTCTCTCCCACGCCGACGAAGGCCGCCTGAAGCTGAATCTGGAACCGGTTAATCTGGGCGAACTGATTCACGATGCCGCAGAAGATTTGGAAATCATGGCTCCCGAGCTGACCACAAAGATCGACGCGCCTGAAAAGTTGATGATTCAGGCAGACCGTGCGTTGCTGAACCAGATCATCCGAAATATGACCTCGAATGCGGCAAAATACACCACGCCGCAGGGAACCGTTGCGTTCAATCTCACCACGGAGGAAAAGACCGTGCGATTTACCCTTTCGAATTCCGCAACGCCGATTCCGGAAGAGGATCGTCCGCTCCTCTTTGACCGCTTCCACCGGGTTGATAAATCCCGCACCACCGCAGGCTCCGGTTTGGGCCTGAGTATGGCCCGCGAAATTGCCCGGGCTCACGGCGGCAATCTGGTGCTCGATCCCGCAATGGAAGAAACCGTCTCGTTCACGCTCACGCTTCCGGCCGAAGAAAACTGAAATTTACGAATACCGTTTATTAGAAAGGACTCCCATCATGAATAAAGTTAAATCCATCGTCGTGCTTGTTTCTATTCTCTGTTGCTCTACGGCCGTCTTTGCACAGATGCCGGGCGGAGGACCCGGCGGACAGGGCTTTGGCGGCGGTTTCGGTGGGCAGGGCTTCGGCGGACAGGGCTTCGGAGGAGGGTTCGGCGGGCAGGACTTCGGAGGAGGGTTCGGCGGACAGGGCTTCGGAGGAGGCTTCGGAGGGCAGGGCTTTGGCGGTGGCTTCGGCGGAGGCTTCGGAGGTGCCCCGTTTGGTCAGGGATCGGAGGAAGTTTCCGGAAATATTCCCCCGGTCACGATCGACGTTGACTCGGTTAAAACCGGACTTCCTACGATCACCATCACCATTCCCGAAAACAAAGAAATTACCAGTAAAAGCACATGGACCACCAATTGCACCCTGAGCATTAAAGATAAAGATGGCAAGGTCCTCTTCTCGGATCAGGAACTCGAAGAGAAAGATCGCTTTGTCCAAGTAAAAGGCCGCGGAAACTCCACGTGGAGTTTTGCACAGAAAAAACCGTACACCCTGAAACTTAAGAAAAAAAGCGCACTGCTGGACCTCCCGAAAAACAAGCGATGGCATCTGATGGCGGACTTTTATGATCCATCGCTCCTCCGCAATGCTCTGGCTATGCAGCTGGGCAGCCGCTATTCCAATCTGAAGTGGACGCCTCAAGCCCGGCCCGTCAATCTCGTTGTAAACGGTATTTATCGCGGAAGCTATTGGCTCTGCGAAAATATCGAGCTGAAAAACGGCAAGGTCGAAGGCGCCTATATTGTTGAGATCGACAGCAAAGCAGGCAGCGATGAAATCCTGTTTACCTCGAAACGGACCCGACTCCCATTCAACATTAAAGATCCTGACCTCGATGCAACAGCCCCCGAACGCAAATACGTTCAGGAGCGCGTCGATACATTTGAAGCCGTTCTTTACGGCGCAGATTTTCTCGACCCGGAAAATGGGTATAAAAAATACGTCGACCTGGAAAGCTTCGCCGATTGGTATGTGATTAACGAGATCGCAAAAAACTATGACTCCAAATTCTTCACCAGCGTCTATTTCAGCCTCACCGAAGAGGGAACCTTTGTGATGGGTCCGCTGTGGGACTACGATCTGGGCTTTGGAAATGAATTTATGAATAACGCCATGATGGCACCCAGCCAAAGCGATCTGTTTTTTGGAGATGCTCCTTGGTATGTACAGATGCTCAAGGACCCCGAATTCGTTGCGCTCGTCAAAAAAAGATTCAGCGTCATCTACGCCGCCAAAAAGGACCTTCTCGCCTACATCGACGCCACCGCCGAAACGCTCAAAACTTCCGCTGATTATAACCGCCAAGCCTGGGGCTCATCGAATGGGATGATGGGCATGGGCGGCATGATGGGTATGGGCGGCGGCATGATGGGCATGGGCGGCGGCATGATGGGCATGGGCGGAATGTTCCCGGGAGCTCAACCAGCGAGCACCGAAAGTTCGACCTATCAAAGCGAGGTCGATTCGCTCAAAAAATGGGTCTCCGACCGCCTCGACACCCTCAACCGCACCCTCTTGGGAGGCCCCTCCGTTTAACATTCACCATCCCGCACAGCATCCCGTTCGTCCTTTTGGAGGGACGACCGCCGTGTCGTCCATGGTCGGGACCCTCCAAGTCAGAGAGGGTCCCGTAACAACGTAATTGACGCATGTTTACTTGATTACGGGATCGACCCTTTTTAAAAGGTTCACGGATCGTGATTTGACAAAATAATTTAGGACAAAATAATTATACCCTTGCGCACTTCGCGTTTTCCCTTCTTCGCGGTCAAAATTATTCACCACCCGCTGCGCTGGAGGACACAGAGGGTTCGGAGGCTTTATCTTAGGCAAAATGATTTGATGGCACAATGATTCGTCATTCGCTGCTTTTCATCCATTCGTTGCAATCTGATCTCCAGACAAGCGAACCAGTACAGCCTGCACTACGCGCTGGCTCATGCACCTTCGGCCATTCCCGAAAAACGCCACCGGCATAGCGGCGGCGCTAC
>JAAYDL010000027.1 GCA_012729265.1 Lentisphaerota bacterium
CATTTACTGACTACTCGACTGCTACACCAACGACGTATTATGCCGTAAAGGATCATCAAAACTCGGTTATCGCCATGGTTAATGCTTCCGGCTCCGTTGTTGAATCCTACGAATATGATGCGTACGGAAATACAAAAATATTTAATGCCTCCGGCACCGAGCTTACGACTTCTGCCATTGGAAATCGATATATGTTCCAAGGCCGGGAATATGATTCCGCTACCGGGCTGTATTATTTCCGAGCTCGTTGGTATGATCCCGATACAGGACGCTGGCTGTCAAAAGATCCGGTTGGTATCGAAGGCGGCTTGAATCAGTATGTTTTCTGTGATAACAATCCGGTCAATAATGTTGACCCTACAGGCAATTTTTCAATTTTAATTGCTGTATGCGCGATCACCATTGCTGTAGTTGTTTTTGCAGTAGCAAATTCTATCATTTCAGGAAGCTCTAGGAGTAAAAAAATTGATGATGCGCAGTTTGACAAAGAGCATAAAAAGTCAATGAAAGAATATGGGGATTTAATTGGTAAGGTTTTAGATGGTACGGCGACTCCTGAGGAAGAAGACCGTCTGTTAAATGGTGATCATGAGCAGAAAAGGCGAGATAATGTGTTAGAAAACGCGCCTAATATCATAGATCTTGCAGAGGATGGCATGAAAAGTGATGGTATAGGGGCGGCGGGTGGAAAAATTATGGGGGCTGGAGTTCCTGGACTTCCAGTATTGGTGAAGTAAATTTTATGAAAATGCGTATACTAATTTTTATTGCATCGGTGTTTTTGGTTATATCCTTATATAAGGGAATAATATCATTTAGATCTGATCTGATGAATGCTTCAAGCTCGGAGAATTTATTTGATTCTAAGTGGGATATTGATATGGTTGATAAGGTTGAGGTGTTGAAAGAATTGAATTTGATTGTCGTTCGGGACAACACTATGCTTCTCAAAAAAATTGAATCGCTAGCCCATGAGAGAACAGAGTTGCACTTTTTGTACGGAGTAATATTTCTTCTTATTCTTCTTGTTCTTCTTGGGGGGAGAGCTCGTGTTGATAAGTCATCGGAGGGGGGTCAGTCCCGTCTCGTAAAAAATGACATAAAAAGCGGCGGTTGTATAATGATCATCGCACAAAAGAGCGAAGAAATTTAGTGCGCTAGTATATGACCGGGAGAATCTTCGCTAGATATAGAGTTAAGATATAGTGAGATTTGGTGTGTTGATGAAAAGATTATATTCGGGTGTTTATTTAAAGTGTTGTTGTGCCGTTTTCAGTCTGTTTGGGGCGGCTTCGATTTATGCTGCAGAGCAGGAGGGTGTCGATTGGTCTGCAATCATTGAGCAGCAGAAGGAAGCTCAGTCCGTTCTTCGAGAAAAAGCTGATGCTTTAGTGGGACAGATGACACAGAAGGAAAAGATTAATCTCTATTCCATGTCATCTAAAGAGATAACTCGTCTTGATATTCCTGCACACGATTGGTGGAATGAGGCGATTCACGGTGTCGCTCGGAATGGGATCGCGACACAGTTTCCGGTCTCTATTTCGATGGCTTCTACCTGGGATCTGGAATTAATCCTGCAAATGGCGGATGCCATTGGTCGGGAAGCGCGCGGCATACATAATTCCAGAGAAAACCCAACGGGTCGATACGAGGGACTTACGTTATGGAGTCCTACGATGAATCTTGCTCGTGATCCGCGCTGGGGTCGAAACGAAGAAACCTACGGAGAAGATCCCTTTCTCACTTCTGAAATGGCGGTTTCCTACATTCGGGGACTTCAAGGCTCTGATCCAAAATATTATCAGGCCGTTGCCTGTGCAAAGCATTTTATCGCTAACAATTCAGAAGAAGACCGCTATACCTCTGCTCCGATGATTAGTGAGCGGGATCTACGCGAATGTTACATGCCTGCATTTAGGGCCGCAGTAGTGGATGCCAATGTTCAGCAGGTTATGACGGCCTACAACGGAATAAACGGAATTCCCTGTACCGTTAATCGTTGGTTGCTTACTGATGTTTTGCGGGATGAATGGGGATTTTCAGGGTCGGTTGTAACGGATGCTGGGGCTCCCACCAGGTTGTTTGCAGATCACCACTATGTTGAAAACAATGCCGAGGGAATGACAGCAATGCTGAATGCTGGAGTGGACGTGGTTGCAGATTTTAATGAAAATTATATAAGATATAGTATTCCTTCCGTTATTGCGGATGGGCGGGTTTCCGAAAAAATGTTTAATCGAGCCATTGTTCAAAATCTGACGACTCGAACGTCAGGTGTCGGTCCTAACATTTAAACATTTTCTGGAAAAGGTCTCGGTTGCACGGGGAGCCCGGGGCCAGTCCCGCAATCTCGAAAAAATGAGATAAAAAGCTTCGGGTATAGGATGATTAGCGCAGAAACGAACGGCTACATTTTGACCGCAGGGAATAGTCCACGCACGAAGAACACAAAGTATAGTAAATGAATTCTTGGCAACGTTGCGGCTTTGCAGAAGATGATACCACGGAGCACGGGAGAAAACAGGGGGCTCTATTTGCAACGAATGGATGAAAAGCAGCGAATGGGGATTATTGCCGCTTCGCTGCCGTCGCTGTGCTCCAGCCTTACTTCGTATGTGCCACTGAATCATTCTGCCAAATCTCGCTTCGTGAACTTCGTGCCTTCAGCGTAGCGGGTGGTGAAAATAAAACTGAGGGTGAATGGATTTTAGGCAGAATGATGAACCGAGCCTTCAGCTCTATTTGCATTCGCAAATTATTTACCACTACGTTTTCAGCCATTGGAAATTATCTGCGCTTCGCTTCGGGGGATGAGGCAGGCTGGCGCGAATCCATGCTGGAGTTTGCGACAGAGAACCCTGCGGAACAGTTTTGAGGAGGAGATCGAGGATGTTACGAGGACGAGTAAGGCTAGGCGTTGGGCGTTGTGTCGAGAAATTCGTTCAACAGGGTGTTCAGCGTTTGGCGTGCAGTTTCGATTTCGGTTTCAAAGTCGGGGTGAGCGACGAGGCGTATTTCGACTTTGCCCATACCGGGGTAAAAGCCGAGGTCGATGTCGGTGGGTTGAAAATTGGCGGCTTCGAGAAGGGTGACAATATCGGATTCTCCAACGCCTTTAGTCTGTACGATACGCACGAGTTTGGGACGCGCGTCGGCGTGTCGTATTTTGAGCCACGGAAGAATCGTTTCTTTTAGGATGGCGTTAAACTCCAAGGGCGGTCCGGGAAGAATGAACAGGGCTTTGTTTTCGGGCAGGTCAATGCGTTGGCCGGGGGCGGCACCGACCGGGTTGGGCAATACCGAGGCTCCTTCCAGAACGAGCGCCTGGCGCTCGGCGGCGGGCGTCATGGTGCGTCCGCGTGCGGCATAGCGCTCGGCCATCGCAACGACGCTGGGAGGGTCGAGGATAATTTTCCGGTCGAGCAGCAGGGCGAGGGCATCGCGGGTAATATCGTCGAGGGTGGGGCCGAGGCCGCCGCTGACAAAGACGAGATCGGTGCGGGCGAGGGCTTCGCGGACGGCGGATTGAATAATGGCGGGGTCGTCGGGGATCGTGGTGTCGCGCATCAGCTGTAGGCCGATGACGTAGAGTTCGCCGCCGAGATCCTTCGCGTGCGTGTTAAGTGTACGTCCGTTAAGGAGTTCATTGCCAATTGAAATGAGTTCTGCATATATATTCATGAACCACAACTCTCCACTAATTTGCACTAATGATTGGTTTGCTATATGAGTGTCAATTAGTGTGGATCAGTGGTTGGGTAAAATATGCAAAAAAATGAAACAATTGTAGTGGAAAGTAGAAAACTCGGACGATTAGACGCATTTTTGGCGGAGCAGGAGCCGGAGGTTTCACGTTCGCAGTGGAAAACGCTGATTCAGGCGGGCTCGGTTACGGTGAACGGGGTCGCCTGTAAACCGAACCAGAAGCTGAAAGCGGCAGATGAGATTGCCTGGTCGCTGCCGGAAGAGACGTCGGCGGAGCCGCAGCCGGAGGCAATGACGCTCGACATTCTTTATGAGGATGACGTCGTGCTGGTGCTGAACAAGCCGCCGGGGATGGTGGTTCATCCTGCGGCGGGGAATGAGACCGGTACACTGGTGAACGGCCTGCTTTTTCATGATCCGGCGTTTGCGTCGGTCGATCGCGCCGGGATTGTGCATCGGCTCGATAAGGATACGAGCGGGGTGATGGTGGTTGCGAAAACGAAGTCGGCGCAAACAGAACTGCTTCGTCAGTTTAAGGCCCGCGAGACAGAGAAGGAATATGTGGCGTTCGTGTGGGGCAAACCACCGCCCGCCGGGCGGCTGGAAACGTTGATTGGACGGCATCCGGTACATCGCCAGAAGATGGCGGTACTGGAAGAGGGGGGACGAATGGCGGTTTCAAGCTATGAAACCGTGGAGCCCTTCGCAGAGGTTTCGTTGGTGCGCGTAAAGATTGAGACGGGGCGGACGCATCAGATTCGGGTGCATATGGCGCATTTGGGATACCCGGTGGTCGGCGATACGGTGTATGGCCGTGCGCGAAGGCATCATTTGCCGGTGCAGCCCGAGCGTCAGATGCTTCATGCCGCGCGTCTTGCTTTTACTCATCCTGTTTCGGGGAAAAGGCTTTCTTTCGAGGCGCCGTTGCTGGATGATATGCGCCATCTTTTAGAGGAACTAAGGACGGAATGACGGCAGAACCCACATTATATGGATTGATCGACGATCTGGAAAAATATCTGGAATACCAGCGCGATGAAGGGGTGCAGCGGGTGGAGGTGGATCGTGCAGTGCTCGAAGAGCTTGCGCGGGAGCCCACCGAAGAAAAGGCGGAAGAGGTGACGGTGGAGGCCGCACCGATTCCGGCTGATTTTGAATCGCTGGAACAGATTGCTGAGCATGTGCTTCGCTGTCGGAGCTGTCCGCTCTGTCAGGAGCGCATACACGCGGTTCCCGGGGAAGGGAACGGCGACGCACCGGATATTCTTTTTGTGGGTGAGGGCCCTGGCGCAGACGAGGATCAGCTGGGGCGCCCGTTTGTGGGGAAGGCCGGGCAGTTGCTGGATAAAATGATCGAGGCGATGGGTTACAAACGGGAGCAGGTTTTTATTGCCAATATCGTCAAGTGCCGCCCGCTAAATAATCGTAAACCGCTGCCCGAGGAGATGGAAATGTGTATGCCGTATCTGCACCAACAGATTCGGTTGATTCGCCCGAAGGTGATTGTCGGACTCGGTGGAACAGCGATGGAGGGGTTGCTGGGCAATAAAGTGAGCATTACGCGAATGCGCGGGATCTGGCAGGAATATCAGGGTATTCGGCTGATGCCGACGTTCCACCCCTCGTATCTTCTGCGCGATCCCTCAAAGAAGAAAGAGGCGTGGCTCGATTTAAAGATGGTGCTGGCGGAATTGGGAAAGGAACCTCCGCCGAGAAAATAATTCAACGATTTGATGGAGAACGGGTCTTCTGAGTTTTTCCATCCGGGGGAGGTGAATGCCGAAAACGGCACTCAATCATGGAAGATAATGTACAGAATGATATAGATGAAAGCGGGGAGATCGTTAATACGAAATTCACGGCTGATTCTATGGCCGGTCCGGACGATGATGCGCTGGTGCTTAAAGCGCAGCAGGGCGATGTGCATGCCTTTGATGTGTTGGTAGAGCGCTACCAAAGCAAGATTTACGGACTCGTCTACAACATGACCTCCAACCGCGAAGATGCCGAAGATCTGGTTCAGGAAATTTTTGTAAAGGCCTATCGGGCGCTGCCCCGTTTTAAAGGGAAATCTTCCTTCTATACATGGCTCTACCGCATCGCGGTCAATAAGACCATTAACTACCGGAAAAAGCGCAATCGCAAACGTGCCATGAGTCTCGACGAGTTTGACAGCGAGATCAAACTCGACGATGTCTATCACGACCTCACTTCCAAAGGATCGCCGCTTCGTAACCTTAGTTTGACGGAGCTTCAGAAAAAAATGAACGAGGCGTTACAAAACCTGTCTGAGAAGCACAGAACGGTTGTGATCCTGCACGATATGCAGGGTGTTCCTCACGAAAATATCGCCAAAATGACGGGCGCTTCGGTGGGAACCATTCGATCGCGGTTGTTCTATGCCAGAAGGCAGCTGCAGGCTGAACTGACGGAGTTCATAAAATGACGGACAACAATAGTATGGAAAAATGCAGTGTTGAGTGTGACGATGAGCTTCTGGACAAGCTCCTTCATCTCAAGTGCTACGAAACTCCTGAGACGGCGCGGATGACGCGTTGCCGACAAAACATTATGCGGGAGATTCGACAGCAGGGCCAGCGACGACGTCTTGTTGATCTTATGGAAGTTCGATTCCCTTGGTTTTTTGCCGAACCCAAATACGGCATTGCGCTGCTCTTCGTGGGATTTTTTGGACTACAGTATCTGGCCGTGAATGCCCGTTATGCCGCACAGGCCGATCCCGGTATTTATATTCAGCCGACTACTGTGGTTCAAGATGAGGGAATCCCCTCGGTCGAAAACAGGATCGCTTTAGCTCCCGAAGAGGAGGATTATTCCCGGTTTCCGGAAAATCCGGAAGATTTTACGCTCCTTAGAACCCCGCAAAACGGAAATTCATACGTCAAGCCGGTTATGGTTGAGTTTCTGCGCGAAGAATAAAATTTCCTCCTCCAATTAGAAAGCGCCCACGCATTTCTGCCGGGCGCTTTCGCTTTTTTGATGCATTTTTTTTTACCAGCTGATTGACCCGCATTGTGCATTGTGAAATAAACCGCGCTTTCGATGAACGTCGAGAAGCTGAAATGGTCTCTTGAAAAACGGCGAGCGGCGCTTTGGTGCGGAAGTCTTGTCGATGGTCTCCTTTCGGAACATCTTTTCTGTGAGTGAGATTTAGAGTTTTTTGGCTCGAAATATGCGGTTCTCTGGCGGAAGTCAGAAAAAAACTGCTTAAATGGTGTGCAATAAATGAGTGTGCGCGTCTGTTCTAGCTCATTCACGATTAATTGAACGTAGAAGGAAGTAAAAAATGAAAAGAGTAGCCCTGTTGATTCTTTGTGCGGTATCGACCGTCACTTTCGGACAGCAACCTAATATGAGAGCCCAGCAGCGCCCGGCAGGAGGCGCGGGAGGTGCCATGGGCGGCGGCATGGGCGGCGGCATGGGTGGAGCCATGGGCGGCGGCGGATTCCAGGGCGGCGGCGGATTCCAGGGCGGCGGCATGGGAGGAGCCATGGGCGGCGGGTACGATGCGGCCCAATTCCAAGGTGGAGCTGGTATCGATATGAGCCAGCTTCCGCGTACCCAAAATGGTTCAACGCAAGCCCTGGCGACGGCTCAAGAGCCGGAGACAGCGGGCTATAATGAACTGATCGGCACTTTTTCAGAATTGGCTCAACAATTTGCTCAGGAAGATACCCGAGATCTCGATGTTTTAGTTTATGAATGTAAATACATCGGTGCAGAAACCTTCCGTCAGGCCCTCGAACCGTTTCTTTCAGTTAATGGGGAGATTTCCGATACCGACGATGCGGACTTGGTTATCATTCAGGATGACAGCGAGAGTCTTGAGCAGCTGAAGAAAATTGCGGAGTCGATCGATCGACCGGTTCGGCAGGTATTGGTCAGTGCCAGTGTGGTTGAATTCCAAATCAGCGACGGTTTTGAAAAAGATCTCAGTCTACAGTATTCGCAGTTTGTGAACATGGAACAGGTAAACCCGATCAGCGGAGCGAATACGGCCGATTTTGCTAAACGCATTATGAATGCGATTGTTCCCGCAAATCCGGCCACCATGAGCGGCTCTTCCTCCTATCTCTATTATGATCCGGATGAGCAGACTATTATTTCTGCGTTTTTGAAATTTTTGGATACGAAAGGAACCGCTCGAATTCTTTCCTCACCCTCATTAATCATGCGACGCGGACACACGGGGAACATTATTTCCGGTGAGGATATTCCGATCACCACTTCCAACGTAGGATCGCAGGGCATTACCTATTCGGTGCAATACAAGTCCGTCGGGATTAAGCTGCGTGTTACACCTGAATCTATTTTTGATAATCGTGTCGTGCTGGAAGTCAGCCCCGAGGTCTCCAATATTATCCGATACGACAATCAGGGTAATCCGGTGATTGCCACCCGTAATGCCAGTACCATGTTGGAACTGAATGATGCTGAGATGGTCTCCATCGGCGGCCTTCTTCGTGAGGAAAAAACAGAGTCGGTCAAGCGGGTTCCCATTCTGGGCAGCATTCCGATTCTCGGCGCACTCTTTCGTTCCTCCAGCAGTGAGGAGATTCGCTCTCAATTGGTTATTTTCCTTACGGTCAACGTGGTTGGTCCGGATGAAATGAATTCGGATTCCATCACGCCCAGCAAGGTATCAGATGAGCTGAGAAAAAAAATTGATGCTTCCGATGAGGCCATCAATCAAAATGAGAAACCTTCCATTATCGAAGATGTTCAGCTTCTGATCAAATAAGGCGGACATTTATGAAATTGTTTACTATACCACACAAATCGAATCTTTTGATCGCTACAGCAGTATCCCTGCTGGCGATCACGGGATGCGGTGAGAAAAAGAGTGAAAAGAAACAGCCGGATCAGGTCTATGAAGTGGTTCGCGGTGACTTTAATGTTGTCGTCAGCATTCAGGGTTCTTTGGATGCCGTGAAACGGTATCTAATTGAAGCGCCTTCCATTGCTCGGCAGGGTCTCGATATTATTGAGGCCGTGCCGGACCAGACGGTGCTGAAAAAGGGCGATCAAATCGTTGCGTTCTCTGATGAGGTCTATCTCCAGGAACTGGATAGCGAGAAGGTTGAGGTGGAAGAGGCCAAAAAGGACCTGATGGTTCTCGAACAGGATTATCAGATCGCGGTGGCGGATATTGTCAGTGCGATTAAGTCATCGACCGACAGTCTTCGTCAGGCGACTGAGGCGTATGAAAAGTATGTCTATGAAGATGCTCCGCTGGATAAAGAAAATCTGATGCTGAGTGTGAAAAACGCCCGTAAAAATGTGGATGACGAAAGAGCGAATCTCGCATCACTCAAAACCGATCTGCTTTCAGCCTCTTCGGGCGATGAATCGGCGAAGACCCGGTTGGAGGGGCAGATTGAAACCTCTGAGGAGCGTATTGAAGAGCTTAAGCGTGCAGAAGAAAAGGCTTTGTATAATCTGCGTATCTTCAAGCAGTACACCTTTCCTCAGCAGGAGCGGAGGTTGGCGCAGAGCAAGACCAAGGCGGAGATGGATCTTCAGAAACAGCTCGTCAATTCGGCTGCAAAGCAGGTTCAGCTCGACACCAGAATCGCTACGCAGAAGAGCCGTGTGAGTACCTTGGAATACCAAATGACGCAGTTGATTCAAAATATCGGGATGCTGAAGATAACCGCACCGGTGGATGGAACGATTTCGTACGGGGATCCCGATCCGCGTCGCCGTTACGGCGAACAGAAGGAAATTGTTGTGGGAACGACGATGAACCGTCGTGAAATCATCGGCAGTATTCCCGACCTCAGTCAGCTGATTGTAAACGTTGATGTTCCGGAAGCTTCGCGTTCCAAGGTTAAAATTGGTATGCGTGCTGAAATGCGGATTAAGGCGCTTCCCAATCTTAAGTTGTCCGGTGTGGTTCAAAAGGTATCTGATATGGCGACCAATCTGGTTCAATATGATGCGAGTACGCCAAAAATTTATCCCACAGTCATTCAGGTGGATCAGACCGACCCCAATCTTCGTCCTGGTATGACGGTTGAAGTGGATATGATTTCAGAAGTCATTTCGGACGTGATTTATTTGCCCGTTGAAGCGCTCTATCCTAAAGAGGGCAAGGTATATTGTAACATCCTGAAGGGAGTCGGAACCGAAGCGCGCGAGGTTACCACCGGAAGAAGCTCTAACAGTTATGTTGAAATCACAAACGGACTCAAAGAAGGGGACCGCGTGATGTTGTCTCGGGAGGAGTCGTAAGTTGAGCTTGATCGAGTTACGCGGGATCAGTCGGGTTTACGGCGAAGGCCCCACCGCTGTCCATGCATTGCGCCCTGCCAACCTAACCATAGAAGCGGGAACGCTGGTTGCAATTTTTGGAACATCGGGGTCCGGAAAATCTACGATGCTCAATATGTTGGGATTGCTGGATGAACCCACTTCGGGCGACTATCTGCTCGAAGGGCGAAATGTGGCCAACCTGACCGATGCGGTACGTTCAGAAATTCGATGTAAACAAATCGGGATTATCTTTCAGTCGTTTAACCTGTTTCCTCATTTTTCGATTTTGGAAAATGTCTGTATGCCCATGCGTTTTGCCGGGCTTGAGCGGCACGAAATGAAGGATCGTGCTTCGATGCTGCTGGATCGTGTCGGGCTGGGCGGGCGTCTGGCTCACAGTCCCTCGCAGCTTTCCGGCGGGCAATGCCAGCGAGTTGCCATTGCTCGGGCTTTGGCCAATAATCCTTCTGTTATTTTGGCGGATGAGCCGACGGGTAATCTTGATGAAAAAACAGGGAATGAAATTATCGAAATTTTTCATGAGCTGGTCGCCGAAGGCAACACGGTAATCATGGTTACACATAATGCAGAATACGAAAAAATGGTGCAGCGGGTCATTGAGCTTCATGACGGGAATGTGGTGCGGAAATGAGTCTTAAATACAACATAGAATCGACTTGGTTGAGTTTAAAGCATCATGCTTTCCGTTCCTTGCTCGCGATGCTTGGTGTTGTTCTCGGGGTTGCAGCGGTAGTCGGTATGCTGGCGGTCAGTGAAGGTGCACGCGTTGAGTCCGTCGAACGGATTCAGCAGCAGGGCGTCGACAACATTATTCTGCACACGGAAGAGCCCGATGCTGCCGCAATTGGAACGGAGGAACTCTTTTTTTACGGCATTACCCTCGAGGACATTGAGCATTTCAGGACGGTTTTTGATAATGTGAAAAAGGTCGTTCCGGTGGTGCAGTTGCGTGAGACGGTGTATTCCCTAGGGAAACCGACGGATATTGTTCTCATGGGCGTTCATCCTGCGTTTTTGAAAATATCACGTTCGGTAAACGCGGATTCGCGAGGACGATGGATTTCTGAAATGGACAGCGAGACGGCCTCTATGGTCTGCTCGGTCGGGGTTGATGCCGCACGCCAGCTTTTCGGCTTGGCTGATCCATTAGGGAAAACGATTTCCGTATACGGAGCCTCGTTCACGGTTGTCGGGCTGGTTGAAAATCCGCTGCGCTCTAAACTTGCCGGGAAGCACGATATCAATAACGTGATCTTTGTTGATTACGATAGTCTGCTCTCTATTTTTAAAAAGGATAGTATGGAAGTGGTGGCTGACTACACCTACGTTCAGGTGGAAGATGTGGCCTATCTCAAAAACACGGCGGACCGAATTCGGACCTATCTGGCGGAGACGCACGAACTTCCTGATTATACCCTCAGTGTGCCTTATGAACTGCTTCTTGCGGAGCAGGCCACTCAGCGCGTGTTTGCCGTTGTTATGGGCTCCATTGCCGCAATCTCGCTCATCGTCGGCGGTATCGGCATTATGAATATTATGCTGGCCAATATTTATGAACGAACGAAGGAGATCGGAACCCTGCGGGCTTTGGGAGCACAAAGGAAAACCATTCTTACTCAGTTCCTCTTTGAAGCGGTTACGCTGACGGGACTGGGCGGACTTCTCGGAGTCGGTATCGGCTTCCTCATTGCCGTGATCATTAAATTGTCGGCGGGTATGCCCACCGTTGTTACCGCTCTCAGTGTTATGGTTTCACTTTCGGTATCGGTATTCACCGGGATTCTCTTCGGGACATACCCAGCGTGGAAAGCCTCCAACCTCAGTCCCATCGAGGCCCTTCGCCGTTAGAATCGGCAGCAGAAATGCGGACTGTTTACTAGGAGCACCCTCACAAAAATTTGTGAGGGTGTTTTTGTTTTTGTGCAGTTCTCTGAAGCCGATCAGCCCTGCGCAAACGGGGAGAGTTCGCGCAGGCGCTTGATGATTGGCGGGAGCTTTTCGAGTATATAGTCGACGTCCGCTTCCGTATTGTAGCGACCAAAGCTGAAGCGGATGGAGCCGTGCACCATGGAGCGCGGCACATCCATGGCGCGCAGCACGTGCGACGGCTCGAGCGATCCCGAGGCGCAGGCGGAGCCGGTGGACGCATAGATGCCGACGTCGTCGAGCATGAGCAGGATCGACTCGCCCTCAACGTATTCAAAACTGATGTTAGTGGTGCCGGGCAGGCGGTTAGAAACGTCGCCGTTAATCTGCGAACCCTTGCAGGTGGCAAGAATGCCCGCTTCCAGCCGATCGCGCAGACGGCGTTCGTGCTCGGCGTCGTTGGCCATCGTCGCCATCGTCATTTCGCAGGCGGTTCCAAGCCCCACAATGTACGGCACATTTTCGGTTCCTGCGCGGCGGCCTCGCTCCTGATGGCCGCCCATAATATGCGGCGTAATCTTGGTTCCGCGGCGGACATAAAGTGCGCCGATTCCTTTGGGTGCATACAGTTTGTGGCCGGAAATAGAGAGCAGATCAATCGGTTGGTCTTTTACCGAAATCGGCAGTTTGCCGGCGATTTGAACGGCGTCGGTATGGAATATGCCGCCGCCCTCTTTAATCAGTGCTGCTATTTCCGGAACGGGAAAAAGGACGCCGGTTTCGTTGTTGGCCCACATAATCGAGGCCACGGTTTTCTTGCCGCTTGAGGAGGCTTCGCGAACCTTGCCCATATCGAGGTTTCCCTTGGCATCAACCTCCAACGTGGTCAGTCGGTACCCGCGATCTTCAAGATAATGGCACGGCCCGAGTACTGCCGCGTGCTCCACTCGCGTAGTGATTACATGCGGATGTCCGTCCATCGCATCTACGCTCCCGCGAATCGCCATGTTGTCGGATTCCGAACCACAGCTGGTAAAAATGATTTCGCTCGGGTGCTCTGCGCCGATCAGCGCAGCCACCTTTTCGCGGGCCGCATCCACGTTCCTTTTCACTTTGCCGCCGAACGTGTGCATGCTGGAGGGATTTCCCCACTGCTCATGAAAGAAGGGCAGCATGGATTCCGTAACTTCCGGGGCCACCGCAGTGGTGGCGTTGTTATCGACGTAGACTGTTTTGTTCATGAGAAATCCAAATTTCCGGTTTCAAGTTTCAAGTTTCCAGTTTCAAGTTTCAAGATCACACGGCTTCAACGACAATGTCGTCGGAGACGGCTTCGCGCAGCTGAGCTTCGACCACATCTTTGAGTGTGACCGAAGAGACCGGACAGCTCACGCACGCACCGACAAATTTAACCAGAACGCGGTTGCCGTCGACATCGTGCAGCTCCAGATCGCCGCCGTCGCGCCGAAGAATCGGTCGGACCTGCCGATCGATGGTCTCTTCAATCAGCTTTATCTTCTGCAGCTGCGTCAGCTTTGCGGGCTGCTCGGTCTTTGTTTTTTCCTCGCCCATGACGCGATGGATGATGGCTTCAATTTCGGGAATACACTGGCCGCATCCGCCGCCGGCTTTGCAGGCGTTGGTAATATCCTCGACCGTTGTCAGATTCTGCTCGCGCGCCAGCTTTTCGATCTCTTTATCGGTTGCGCCGAAGCAGTGACAAACCACCTCGCCGTCCAGTTTTTTATCGAACTTCTTTCCGGTTCGGTAATTATAAATCGCGGCCTCAAGCGCCTCGCGCCCCATCACCGAACAGTGCACCTTCTGTTTCGGCAGTGACCCGAGATAGTCGATAATATCCTTGTTCGTAATCAGCTCCGCTTCTTCGATGGTCTTGCCGATCAGCATCTCAGTCAGCGCCGAGGAGGAGGCAATGGCACTGGCGCAGCCAAAGGTTTGGAACTTGGCTTCGCAAATCTTCTTTTCCGCATCCAGCTTAAACGTCAGCCGCAGCGCATCGCCGCACGCAAGCGAACCGACGATTCCTTCTCCGTCCGGATGTTCAACCGCTCCGACGTTGCGCGGGTTTTTAAAATGATCCGTTACCTTGTCTGTATATTCCCACATAACTCGCTCCGTTCGTAAATCCTAATTCCTAAACACCTAAATCCGAAACCCCAACTTTAAGTTTCACATTGCCAATTTCACGTTTCAAGTTTCACACTTCTTCAACTCAGTTCCAGCATCCGCTCAATCGAGCGCCGGGCCTTATCGGCCGTCTCCTGCGGTACCGTCACTCGATACTGCATATTTTCAAGTGCCCAGAGCACCTTTTCCACATTAATCTTTTTCATATTCGGGCAGAGTGCGCGGTCGCTGACCGCATAAAACTGCTTGCCCGGATTTTCGTTACGCAGGCGGTAGAGCAGCCCCATCTCCGTTGCAACGATAAATTCAGTTTCATCCGACTCCTTCGCGTGTTGACACATTTGCCCCGTAGAAAGGAGATAATCGGCCAAGTCGCGAATCTGCTTCGGACATTCCGGGTGCGCCATCACCTTCGCGTTGGGGTGCTTCGCCCGCTCGCGCAGGATATCGACATCGCGAATCCGCGAGTGCGTCGGGCAGTAGCCGTCCCAGATAATCATCTCCCGCCCGAGCTCCTTTTGGACATAATGGCCGAGGTGCGTGTCCGGCACAAAAATGATCTCTTTATCCGCCGGGACCGAGGCCGCAATCGCCCTCGCATTGGAGGAGGTACAGCACAGATCGCACTCCGCTTTAACGGCAGCAGAGCTGTTCACATAACAGATCACCACCGCGTCCGGATGCTCCGATTTCTTTTCCCGAAGCTGTTCGTCGGTAATCATATCGGCCATAGGGCAGCCCGCAAAACGATCCGGAATCAGAATGGTTTTTTCGGGGCTGAGGATCGCGGCGGTCTCCGCCATAAAATGGACCCCGCAGAAGACAATCACCTCCTCCTCCAGCTCCGCCGCCTTACGGCTCAGCTCCAGCGAGTCGCCCGTAAAATCAGCAATCGCCTGTACCTCGTCGGGCTGATAGTTATGGGCAATAATAATCGCCCCGCGCTCGCGTTTCAGTTTCTGAATTTTTTCTTCTATCGTAGCCATGATCCTCCCTCGAAAGGAGAGTATATAAAACAATGGGTTGCCGTATAACAAAACAAAAATGATAATGATTTGGTACCATTGCCAAAATCCAAATGCGACAACCTTGTAACCAACCCTCCCGATACGACCGTTTTTGTCGAAAAAATAACCACGAAGACACCAAGCACACGAAGCTTTGCGTTCTTGGTGTCTTGAGCGGAGCGAGTGTTTAAAAACGGGTCAAGTTATGCCAAAAACCGCTCAACGGTCCGGTCGATGCGGGCGAGGACTTTTTCGCGGCCGAGCACGGCGAGGATCGGAAAGAGATCGGGGCCGGACTGGGTTCCGGAAACGGCAATACGCACGGGCGGCATAACGGCACCAAAACCGAGGCCGGACTGCTCAACAAAGTCGTGGAGCGCTTTACTGGTGGACGCTTCATCGAACACCGGAAGCTCAGCCAATAACGCACGGACCTGTTTAAGAATATCGGCCACGCCCTCTTTCTGAAGCTTTTTACTCACGGCCTTTTCGTCGTAGTCATAGTCGTCGGAAAAGAAGTAAGCGATCATCGGCGCAATATCGGCCACAATTTTCACGCGTTCGCGCACAAGGGCAAAGACCTTTTCGGCGTATTCCGGCTCTGCATTGATCCCCGCCTTGTCGAGCTCGGCAAAGCAGAGGGCGGAAAATTCTTCAACGGGCAGCTTGAGCATATATTCGCCGTTCATCCAGGTCAGCTTTTTCAAATCCACCTGCGCGGGCGACGACTGACAGCGGTCGAGGTCAAACGCTTCGATCATTTCCTGGACGCTCATTATTTCGCGGTCGTCGCCGGGCGACCAGCCGAGCAGCGCGAGATAGTTAAAGAGCGCCTCCGGCAGAAACCCTTTATCGCGGAAGTCGCCGACAAAGGCATCGCCGTCGCGCTTGGAATAGGGTTTGCCCTGATGGTTCACAATCATTGGAAGATGGGCAAATTGGGGCACGGGGGCGCCGAGTGCTTCGTAGAGCGCAATGTGTCGGAAGGTGTTTTCCACGTGATCGTCGCCACGGATGACGTGCGTTACGCGCTGCTCAATATCGTCGAGCACATTGGCCAGATGGAAAACGGGCGTACCGTTGGAGCGGACGATCACAAAATCCTGCATATTCTCCGCCGCTTTGGTGAGCGTTCCCTTAATGCCGTCGTCGAACGAAATATCCTTGCCCGGCATTTTAAAAATCACGCATTCGCCCTGTCCCAGCCCCCCTTTGTCTTCTTTATAGGCATGACCTTTTTCGAGCAGCATTTCCGCTGCGGCCAGATGCGCCTCCATGCGGGTGCTCTGATAGAGGTGCTCGCCGTCCACATCCAGTTTCAGCCACTTCATCGCTTCCAGCAGCGTCTGAATGGCCTCCGGCGTGGAGCGCTCGCGGTCGGTATCCTCAACGCGCAGCAAAAATTCGCCGCCGTGATGGCGGGCGTAGAGCCAGTTATAAATGGCGGCTCGCATATTACCGATATGAACATTCCCGGTGGGACTCGGTGCAAAACGTGTACGTACTTTCATTAAAAAAAACTCCAACTGAGGGTGAGGCGTGACGATTGAGGCGTGATTAATTCACGTTTCACGTTTCACGTTTCACCTGTTTTGTTCTACCTTCTTCGAAAACGTGGAGGCTACCCCATGAACGCATATGATGTAAAAGAAATCCTGATCGATAAAAATGCGATCGCTGAACGGGTCGATGAACTGATCGATGCGATCGCTGAAGGAGCCGAGCCGGGTAATCTGGTGGTGATCGGCATTCTTAAGGGTAGTTTTATGTTTCTGGCCGATCTCATGCGCAGCTTTCACCGCCACGACATCCGCCCGCGCATCGATTTTATAACACTATCCAGCTACGGCGCCGGCACGGTCTCATCCGGTACGGTAACGGTCATTCACGACATCCGGGAAGATATTGCAGAAACCGACATTCTGCTGGTGGACGACATTCTGGACACGGGCCGCACGCTCGCCTTCTCCAAAAAGCTTTTTTTGCAGCGCGGCGCTCGTTCGGTTCAAAGCTGCGTGCTGCTTGATAAAAAGGTGCCCCGCGCTGTCGAATTCGAGGCCGATTATGTCGGGTTTGCCATCGACGATCATTTTGTGGTCGGCTACGGCCTCGATTATAACAACTATTACCGCGAGCTGCCGCACATTGCCAAACTCCACCCGATCAACGAGGAGCCGCAGCGTTGCCTGCCCATTGACCGCGAGCTGCCCGAGATTGTCCCGCTGGCCAAAGCGCATGCCGTACTTAACGAAGGCGGACTGGTGATTGTTCCCACCGAAACCGTCTATGGCATCGCCTGCAATCCGGAGGTTCCTGGCGCTATGGAAAAGCTGATTGCCGCCAAAGGGCGTGATGGCGATAAGCCCATTGCCCGTCTGGCCGCCGATCCCCAACAGGTCGAGGACCTAGCGATTCACTGGAGCAGGCGACTACAGTCGCTCGCAGAAAAATATTGGCCCGGCGCACTGACGATTGTTCTGGAAACCGCCGAAGGCTGGACTGGTTTTCGTGTCCCCAATCACGCCGTGGCATTGCAACTGGCCCGCATCTGCCGTACACCGCTCGCGCTCACCAGCGCCAACCTCAGCGGCGAACCCGACACCCGGACCGCGCAGGAGGCGATGGCGTCGGTAGAGGCCGACCTTGTGCTCGACAGCGGCCCCTCCGCTGAACAGGCGATACCGAGCACCGTAGTCAAAGTTGACGGCGACCGGATTGAATGCCTTCGGCAAGGCAAAATTCCGTTTGAGGAAATCGAGTATACTTTTAAACACCAAGACACTAAGGACTCAAAGGATTTACCTTTGTGAGCTTCGAGCCTTCGTGTTTAATTCTCAGCCAGGAGTCATCGATGAAGAGAATTTTATTTGTCTGCACAGGAAACACCTGCCGAAGCCCGATGGCGGCGGCGTTGTTTCGGTATCGCGCCGGCGATATCGGCTGGGAAGCGCTTTCGGCGGGTACCTTTGCAATCAGTGGTAGTCCCGCCAGCGAAAACTCCGTTACCGCTATGAAGGAGCTGGGGATCGATATTTCAAACCACCGCAGTCAACCGCTTACTCCCGAGCTGGTTAACCGCGTCGACCTGATCATTACGATGACCGCCGAACAACGTGTACAAATCGTCGGCGCATTCCCCGATGTTGAAGAGAGAGTTTTCTTGATTAACGCCTTCGGAACCTCAAGAGTACCCGCCGATGTGTCTGATCCATTCGGTGGATCATTGCGCGAATATATCCAGATTCGCGATGAAATTGATCGGGCCCTTTCGGACCTGATTCTTTTTATTCGCACCGGTAAAAAATAGAAAAGGATCCATATAAATGAAGATTGCGATTGCTTCTGACCACGGTGGTTTTTTGCTGAAGAACGGCCTCGTGAGCATTCTGAAAGAAAAAGGCGTGACCGTGGAAGACCTCGGCTGCGAGAGTACTGAATCCGTCGACTATTCGGACTACGCTGCGGCAGTGGCCGATAAGGTTTCCAACGGCGCCGTTGACCAAGGCATAATTGTCTGCACCACCGGCATTGGCGTCAGCATAACCGCCAATAAATTTCCGCATGTGCGCGCGGCACTCTGCATGAACCCGGAAATGGCCTCCATGACCCGCCAGCATAACAACGCCAACGTGCTCTGCCTTTCAGGGAAATTCACTACGGCTGCTGATGCTCAGAAAATTCTGGAAGCTTGGCTGAGCGCTGAATTTGAAGGCGGACGCCACGAGCGCCGCGTAAATAAGATCAAGGATTATGCATCCGAAGCCGCCGGTACCATTGCTGTCCACGATGTAGACCCTGAAATCTATTCTGTGCTTAAATCCGAAGACAAACGTCAGCGGGAAAATCTTGAGCTGATTGCCTCTGAAAACATTGTCAGTAAGGCTGTGCGCGAAGCACAGGGGTCGCGCCTGACCAACAAATATGCCGAAGGCTATCCGTCCAAGCGCTGGTACAACGGCTGCGAATGGGTCGATGAAGCCGAGCGCCTCGCCATCGATCGCGCCAAAGAGCTCTTCGGTGCAGAGCATGTGAATGTGCAGCCGCACTGCGGCAGCAGTGCCAATATGGCCGTTTACTATGCCGTGCTCAACCCCGGCGACACGATCCTTGCCATGAGCCTCGCCGAAGGCGGACATCTGACGCATGGACACCCGATGAACTTTTCCGGTCGCTTCTTCAACATCGTCCCTTACGGGGTGAATCAGGAAACGGAGCAGATCGACTACGAAAACCTCCAGCGGCTCGCTGATGAAAATAAGCCGAAAATGATCGTGGCCGGGGCCAGCGCCTATTCGCGGATCATCGACTTCAAGAAGCTGCGTAAGATTGCCGACAGCGTCGGCGCTTATCTGATGGTGGATATGGCACACATCGCGGGTCTCGTTGCCGCTGGTTGCCATCCCAACCCGGTGCCGCATTCCGACTTTGTAACCACCACGACACACAAAACCCTGCGCGGACCGCGCGGCGGCATGATCCTCTGCAAAGAAAAGTTTGCTGCCGACATTGACCGTCAGGTGTTCCCCGGTATTCAGGGCGGACCGCTGATGCATATCATTGCAGCGAAAGCCGTCTGCTTCCACGAAGCGCTGCAGCCCGCGTTTAAACAGTATCAACAGCAGGTGGTTAAAAATGCGCAGGCGCTTGCCGCTGCATTGGAAGACGACGCCATCCGCATCGTTTCCGGCGGCACCGACAACCATCTGATGCTGGTGGATCTGACCAACGCCGACATTTCCGGAAAAGACGCGGCTACGGCGCTCGACAAAGCCGCGATCACCGTCAACAAAAACGGTATTCCGTTCGACAAGAAGAGCCCGTTCGTCACCTCGGGTATCCGTGTCGGTACGCCGGCGGTAACCACTCGCGGGATGAAAGAAGCCGAAATGGAAAAGATCGCGGGCTTCATTAAGCGCGTTGTTCACAACCCCAACAACGACGCCGTACTGGCGCAGGTCCGCGAAGAGGTTCTCGCCCTGACTGCACAGTTCCCGATTCCGTAATGGAAACGTGATACGTAATACGTAATGCGTGAAGTCTGAAACAGAAGCGCCCGACGGGAAACCGCTCGGGCGTTTTTGTCATAAGCGTTGGGCGTTACCCAGCGCGCTTGCGCTTTCAATCCGTGCAGAGCTTGCATTACGTGCCAGCTCATGCATTCCCGAATGCGTTCAAGAGTACCAGAGTGAGTGCACAAGCGCTTTTAAAAAGGGTTGGCAGTGAGCCCTTTCAGGATTTGTAGACGGAGCATTCTTGCTTCGTTTGACGTTTATCGGTTTTTGATCTCGACGTGGAATACAGCATGGGGTATTACTTACAGCGATGGCCGGGGATATTCCGGCGAAACATGGTTGAGTGCATATATGGGAACGTGAAAACGCCCAAAAATAAGGAGAGTAACTATGAGAAGTATTGCACGGTTAGAACTACAGTACGCACACCGATTCTACGGATTCAAAGGTGAAGCTCAGTATTTGCATGGCCACTCGGGTGGCTTGACGATTGAGGTGGAAGACTCCGTTAACATGGGTGTCAATATGGTTTTCCCCTGCAATGAAATCCAGAAGACTGCATGGGATGTTTTGAAAAACTTTGACCATGCGCTGATCCTGCGAGAAGACGATCCCCTGTTGCCTGCAATCCTTGAGGTGTATGAAAAGCAGGGAATTAAGGATGGTGCGCCGACCAACACAATGAAGGGGGCTGCTTTCAAGACAGAACTTGCAACCGCATATCCGGACTGCCGTTTGGTTGTGACCAAGGAAACAATGACCGTCGAAGGCATGATCAAGATCGTTTATGATCTCCTGAAGGATAAACTGAACATCGCCAAGATTACGTTCACCAGCGGCGTTAATGCAGCTTCTGAAACGTATGAGACGCATAACGACATTGACCGTTGCCCGCTATGCGGTATTGCTTTGAGAAATGGCGTATGTCCCAAGTGCGGATATAAAAAGTAATTTCACTCGATGAAAAAAAGGGGGGCAGTACATGCCCCCTTTTTTTTCTGACCTCTTTTTCGGACGAGGAAGAGGACAGCGGGCAGGCTGGCGCGAAGCCATTCTGGAGTTTGCGACAGAGAACCCCGCGGTACGGGGACGATTACGAGGACGAGCACGATTACAGGGGACGAGGACGAAGAAAGCAAGGCAGGCAAGATGCCTGAGCGAGAGGGCAGAAAAACGGGAGCATTTGGGTGAAATAACGAGAGATATTAACGGTTGAAATGCCGCCGAAAATTGTAGGGCGGGAACGGTTAAAAACGTTGGCTTCCAAGTTTTCAGCCTCGCTACGCGTCCCACCACGGCTGGAAGGGCAATGCCCGTTCCATCCCTACAAAAGTATGATGCGGCATATCATTCGTGAATTGCTCTAGTTTGCGGGACCGAGCCCTTGTTCCGTCTTCTTAATTCCGTACTCCGACAGCATCTCTTCAATTCCGTACTCCGACACCATCTCTTCAATCATATCGGGCTCCTTTGCCAGAGGCTGAAGCATCTGCGCGTCAAGAAATCTTTCAGGCCTATCCTTAAGCACTGTTATTGCCTCCTCGTATCTTCCAAGAAGGCCCAGCAGCAGAGCATAATCGCAAAAACGTTCGGGATCGTCCATTGCCTGCTTCGCAAGAATCTGTGCAGCCGTATCGTAATGAGTTTCTGCAACATCCATCCTGCCGAGTTTGACGGCAGCCATTCCGGCTCCCGTCTGGTATTCCGCAACGGAGGGGCGCAAGGCGGAGGCGCGGACTAACTGATCATACGCCTGCTGCCACTCTCCCTTCTGGAGCGCAACCGAAGCAAATGACGCGAGTTGGGCGGCCTCTGTGTCGTCTTGTTTACGACACGAATTCGCCGTGGCCAGCATGGCGGTCAGTATGGCAATGCAGCTTATTGTTTTCATCATTCCTTACCGGACATCACCACTAAGGGGCGGCGGTACGCCGTACCGTTCAGTGGTTTGTTAGCTCAATTCCCTTTTTCAATTCAAAGTGGTTGTCGACTACTTTTAGGATGCCCTCTCTATACCATTGCAGTAGCTGAGGAACATCGGAATGAGAATACCCATGGTTTCTCCCGCCAAGGAGTCCGTAATGTACCAACGTCTCTTCAGACCATGGTTCTTTCCCCCTCTTCTCCCAAATCGCGCTGTACTGTCGCTCATCGGCCAATGCTTTTGAGGCTGCTATAAGGCCGTTAAGTAAACCTGCATGAATCTCCTCGCGTGTTGCTGGACGAAGACTCCATTTTGCCCAAGAAATGCGCCCAGGGATAAAAGGGATGGCATAGTAGGACAGCCTCATGCGCCCAGCGAAAGAACGATCGTCGAGAGGCTTAGCCGTTCCGGTAAGGTTCAATGCAACTTCTGAGGATCCCATGCCGTTGCTCGATATTTTGAGTTTGCCGGTCCAACTGCGTTTGAAATCAATATAGCCCCCTCTGTAATCTTCGATGGGTACCATCCTATATTGACCGTTGGTTGAAGTAATGTCACACAGCCCTGAGTAGAGTTTGGAACATGTGAATACATATCGCCCATTGGAAATTGTATTAGCATCAGCAGATCCAATGCTCATCAAAAGAGGCGTAGTCAAAAGGAGAGTAGTCAAAAGGAGCGTAGCTATAATTTTTATTTTCATATTTTTATCTGCAGCTAACGTCTCGCGTTACTCTGAACCGTTGGAGGCGGTGATAGTGTGTGTGCTTTGGTTAGCGTTTATTTTATTGTGACTCGCCTCACTGAAACGGTTTTTGTTTCCTTTGTTTCGCCGTTCTCATCTTTAGTGGTTTGAGTATTAGCACCGCCACCTATAGGGATTGTTTCACCTCGACGAACAGATATTTCGGTGCGTGCGCCTCGCTTGTTTTTCCCCGCTGAGAGGGAATAGTCCAGTGTGACCTTGATAAGGTCGTCGTCCCGGGCTTCTGTGGATGCTTTCAGTTTAAACTCAAAATCTTGAAGCTTTGTGACCAGATCAATCTCCTCTCCAACAGCAATTTCCTGAGAGTGGTTAAGAAAGAGAGTTTTCTCCGCCACCAGTTCAATTTCGTTCAACACCTCTTCCTCAGCTGTGAGGGTGTCGGCAACATTTAACTCGACGGCTTTGGAGTCAGTTTTTGGCATCATGGCATTGATGTATTTCTCATAGAGCGCAGGGTATTCGGTGCAGTCTAACTCCATGATTTCAATGACCAGTTTTTCTCCGAAACAGGGAGCTCCCAGCAACATCGCCATGAGTAGTGATATGGATGTCTTTTTCATAGTATATTCCTTCTTTCGCTAACAGTGAATCAGGCAGAAAAGGCAATTGCCCTCATATTTCCTAAAACGGTTTCTTACAAACGATTTCTTTCATTCGATGTGAAGATTGCATGGATCAATAGTCGATGAAAAGAAGAATGTTAGACAAAGAGGACTTTTGATCGCGCGAGGGCGGTGGATGCCTGGGGTACGGGGGACGAGGACAGAAGACAGAGGACGGCGGCGAGGCAGGCTGGCGCGAAGGCATTCTGGAGTTTGCGACAGAAAACCCCGCGCCACAGCAATAAGTCGTCAGCTACGTCTTTTGCTGAAACCCTAGACCTTCTTCCGATGATCGACAACACGCTGGGCCTTGCCGACGAAGCGGTCGAGTGTGTTGGGCGAGACCAGTTCGACGTTCATGCGCAGACCAGTGATGCCGTGGATGGCGTGATCGATCCTTTCCCGCAGCTCCTGCATCTCCTTCATGCTGGCGCTGAACGACTTCTCGGTCAGCTCCACCTTGACGGTGACGATATCCCTGCGGTCCGGGCGGTCGATCTCGATCTGATAGTGCGGCGCGGTCCCGTCCACCCGCAGGAGCGCCTGCTCGATCTGCGAGGGATAGACGTTTACGCCCTTGATGATCATCATGTCGTCGCTTCGGCCCGTCACCCGTCCCATGCGCACGGTGGTCCGCCCGCAGGCGCACGGTTCGGGGTTGAGCGAGGCGATATCGCGCGTCCGGTAACGGATGATCGGCATGGCTTCCTTGCAGAGCGAGGTAAACACCAGCTCACCTTCTTCGCCGGGGGGCACCGGTTCGAGGGTTTCGGGATTGATGCACTCCACGATGAAGGCGTCCTCCGAAATGTGCATGCCGTTGCGCGCGGCGCACTCGCCGCTCACGCCGGGTCCGATCACTTCGCTCAGCCCATAGTTGTTGAAGCAAAGGATGCCCATCTCAGCCTCGATCCGGGTGCGCAAGTCTTCCGTCCACGGCTCGCCGCCGAAGTGGGCGTATTTGAGATTGAGCGCGCTGCGCGGAATATCGTTCTGGATGATGAATTCGGAGAGTGTCAGCGCATAGCTCGGGGTGCAGACGAGAGCATCAATCTGCATGTCGAGCATGAGCATGATCTGCTTGGGCGTATTGCCTGCCGACACCGGGATCACCGACGCGCCGACGCGCTCGACGCCGTAATGCAGGCCGAACCCTCCGGTGAACAGGCCATAGCCGAAGGCGATCTGGACGCTGTGCTCGGGGCGCAGGCCGCCGCCGGTGAGGAAGCGGGCGCAGAGGTTGGCCCAGTGCTCCAAATCCTTTTTCGTATACGCCACCATTGTCGGCTTGCCGGTCGTTCCCGACGAGCCATGATAGCGGGCGACCTCCTTTCGGTCCACGGCCAACATGCCGAGCGGATAATAGTTCCGGAGATCGTCCTTCGTGGTGAACGGCAACCGCCGGAGATCGTCGAGGCTGCGGATGGAATCGGCGGTGACGCCGGCTTTCCCCAGCGCGTCGCGATAGAATGGAACCTTCCCGACGCGCGCCACGGTCTCCTTCAAACGAGCCGTCTGCAACGCCGTCAGCTCATTCCGGGGCAGGCATTCCTCCTGGTCCCAGATCCTGTTTTCTACGACAAACCCGTTCATCTAACTTTCGGCGCGTTGGTAGAGTTCGAGGCTGTGAAGGACACCCATTCCGCTGGCCTGTAAGGCATCGAGCGCCTTGTCCATGTCGTCGAAGCGGAAAAGCAGCACGGCATTTTCGCCGCTCTTGATCGTGAAGGCATACATGTATTCGACGCTGATTCCTGCCTCCTGCTCGATTTGCAGGATGCGGCTCAGCCCACCCGGTTCGTCCTTGACCTCGACGGCGATGACATCCGTGAGCTTTGCGACGAATCCCTTTCCCTCCAGCAGCGACTTGGCCCGTTCATACTCCTTGATGATCAGCCGGAGAATACCGAACTGTTCCGTATCGGCCAGCGATAGGGTGATAATGTTGATGCCGTTGTCCGCCAGCAGTGCGCAGAGTTCGCGCAGGCGGCCCGGCTTATTTTCAAGGAAAACAGACAGTTGTTTCAGTTTCATCTTTTACCTCCTTATAGTCGGGAAATCCCAAATCCCAGTTTCTAAATACTAAATAAGTTCAAATAGGGAATGATTTAAATCTAAAACTCATTCGCCGGATTTTGTGATAATTGCTCCAAAGATATGGGTGAGTTCATTAGCCTCCTTTTCAAGACGTGATCTTTCAGACTCGGTTTGTTCTGCAAGAATCAGTTTCAGCCAGAGTCGAGATTCTTTGGCCTCTTTGCGACAGATTTTCGCCCGCATTAGAAAATCTTTTTTACTCAATGCTTCGTTTGCTTCAATGTAGTTGGCAGCGACGGATCCGGAGGAGCGAACCACCTGTTTACAGTCTTCGATATTCGGGATATCTTTGACCA
Source organism: Lentisphaerota bacterium (assembly GCA_012729265.1). GTDB lineage: Bacteria > Verrucomicrobiota > Kiritimatiellia > Kiritimatiellales > Pontiellaceae > Pontiella. The sequence goes on from JAAYDL010000027.1 coordinate 25,724, forward strand.
CTTTGCGTACGAATGCTCGGACGTCCCGAGCAAATTCAAACGTCCGCTCCTCCAAGTCATAAGTTGGACTCACAGGATTTTCCTCATTTGAATTTGTTTAGGATTTAGCATTTGTAAATTAGGATTTTAGACAGCGGAGCTGTCATCAGCTCCGTTTATCGATCACTCGTTTAGCTTTTCCCATGGATCGTTCGATAGTGTTTGGCTCAACGAGGGTGAGTTTGACGCGGATGCCGAGAATGTGGGCGATGGCGTCGGACAGCTGCTTGTGCACGGCTTCGAGTCCGCGGACGGTATCGCTGAATACGTTGGCGGTAACCTCCACCTGAACTTCCATCTGGTCCATGCCGCCGGTACGGGTCAGTATAATCTGGTAGTGGGGCAGGGTGGACTCCACTTTCAGCAGCGCAGCTTCCACCTGCGACGGGAAAATGTTGACCCCGCGGATGATGAACATGTCGTCGGAGCGCCGGGCAATCCGGTTGATGCGCCGGATGGTTCGCCCGCATTCGCATTTTTCGGGAATGATGCTGGTAATGTCGTGGGTGCGGTAACGCATGACCGGCATCGCTTTTTTGCTGAGCGTGGTGATGACCAGTTCCCCTTCTTCTCCGTCGGGCATCGGCTGGTCCGTCACGGGATCGACGATCTCGATCATGAAATGGTCTTCAAAAATGTGCAGACCGTCTTTGGTTCCGCAGGACATGCCGACGCCTGGGCCGACGATTTCGGAGAGCCCGTAGATGTCGTACGCCTTGATGCCCGTTCTGCCCTCGATGTATTGCCGCATTTCATTGCTCCAGGGTTCCGCGCCGAAAACGCCTGCACGCAGCGGCAGGTCGTTCCAATCAATGCCCATTCCCTCGGCATATTCAATCAGGTGCAGGAAATAGCTCGGCGTACAGCAGATCGCGGTGGCACCAAAATCGCGCATGACCATGATCTGCCGTTCGGAGTTGCCGCCGGAAATCGGGATTACCGTGGCGCCGAGCGCCTCTACACCGTAATGAGCGCCGAGCCCTCCGGTGAAGAGCCCGTAGCCATAGGCGTTCTGGATAATGTCGCCCGAGTGAAGACCGGCGCAGGCGAATGATCGGACCATAACTTCCTCCCAGACCTTGATGTCATCCTGGGTGTAAGCCACCACAATAGGTTTTCCGGTGGTTCCTGACGAGGCGTGCAGGCGGACGACTTCGCTCATCGGCACGGCGAACAGGCCGTAAGGATAGGTGTCGCGCAGATCGGTTTTCTGGGTAAAGGGGAGCTTTTGAATGTCCTCCAGCGTCCGTATATCTGCCGGCGCGATTCCCCTTTCGTCCATACGTTGCCTAAACAGTTCCTGATGGGCATAGGCGTGTTCGGTGATGGCGCGAAGCCGCTGGAGCTGGAGAGCCCGCAATTGTTCTTCGCGGATATAATCAGGGGCGGAAGCGGGATGGACTAAACTTTCTCGGTCGTTCCATTGTGCGTGCATACTGAACCTTTCGCTGAAATTAAAACGAATCCAGAACAACTACAGTAAACAGCGCGCCAAGGCAAGTAAGCGTGATGATGAAAATTCCGCTCGGGCTCATGTCAGTTTCGTGACGCATGAGAGAGACCCGATGAGCATTGAATTTCGTGGGGGGCTGACTTAATCAAGTGGCCTCTACTTGTTGTGGTTTGGTACGAAAAAAATCCTTACAGCATTCGGTTGTCGCTGGCCTTTTGGGGGTTATTTCCGTCGAAGGGCGGATTTGATTTCGCGTAGTTCGGGTGCGCGGAGGAGGATCGAGAGCAGGAGATAGGCAAGTGCTCCGGCTCCGACGGCTGCGGTGAGAGAGGTGACCTGCGCAATTTTTATGGGAAGATGGGCGCTGAGAAGCGGCGTGGCGGCCTGAGCGGTGCTCCATGCGGCGGCGGCCATGGCGAGCGCACAGACGAATGAACGGGCGGCGGTTTGTGCGGTATTTTTCCAGGCAATGCCTTTGATGCGTCGCGCAAGTAGTATGCCGAGCACGATCATTCCGGCGGCTTCGGCGAGTACGGTGGCAAGCGCCATACCCGCGTGTTTCCAGTAGAGCGGTAGGGTAAGGATGAAGATGATGTTCAACGTGAGGTTGAGCAAAACAACGCCAACGCCGATGCGGACGGGTGTTTTGGTGTCCTGCAGGGCATAGAAGGCGGGGACGAGCAGTTTGGCGGCGCTGAAGACGACGAGGCCGGGAGCGTAAAAGGCGAGGGCGCGCGCACTGAGCAGGGTGGATTGGGCGTTAAAGTTCCCTTTCCATTCAAAAATGGTGCGTATAATATCGGGAGCGAGTACGAGCAGGCCAAGTGCAGCGGGCATCATGATAAAGATCATGTGGCGCATGGAGTGGGAGAGGGTGCGGGTCATGGAGGTGTGGTCGCCTTCAGCGGCGTGAGCGGAAAAGGTGGGGAGAAGGACGGTGCCCATGGCGGTAGCGATGATGCCGAGGGGGAAATAAATCATGCGCTCACTGTAGAACAGTGCGGCGGGGGCCCAGTCGCCGATCCAAAGGGCGAGGAAGCGGTCGATCAGTACATTAAACTGAGTTACGGCCATTCCGAGTGCAGCGGGGCCCATGAGCAGCAGCATTTTACGGATACGCGGGTCGTTCCACTGGCTGGAAAAGCGGAAGGGGCAGCCGAAGCGTTTGAGTGCAGGGATCTGAATGACCATCTGTGCTACGCCGGCCACGAGAACCGCTATGGAAAGTACATGGGCGCGGTCCAACTCATTGGAGCCGATAATCGGAAAAATGACCAGCATCACGATGATCAGGATGAGATTGAGCAGACAGGGCGCAAAGGCTGAGGTGGAAAAGTGTTTGTATGAATTAAGCACAGCCATGAACAGCGCGGCGAGGCAGATGAAAATGACGTAGGGAAACATGATGAGCGCAAGCTCCAGCGTGACCGCCCATTTTTCGGAAATCCCGGGCAGTTTTGCGGCAACCGAAAAGAGAATCATTCCGACGATTGAAATGGTGGAGAGCAGGGCGGCGATCATCGTGACGACTTTAGAGGCCATCTCCCATGCGGCATTTTCGCCCTCTTTGGAACGGGTTTCGATGAAGATCGGAATGAATGCGGCGGAGAGGGCACCTTCGCCGAAGAGGCGGCGGAACAGATTGGGAATGGTGAAAGCGACAAAGAAGGCGGAGGCGATGAGCGAGGTGCCGAAATAGAAGCCGATGATGACATCGCGAATCATGCCGAGGCCACGGCTCAGAAGCGTAAAGCTTCCCACCACGCCGGCAGAGCGTATGACTTTTTCCTCTTTCAATAGAGTCCCCCCTCGTTTTGTTTGCGTTGGTGTCGCAAAGCCAGTAAAGATAGGACATATAAACGTACAGATCAAAGCAGAACGGATTCGATTATATGATTCATCCCGGAACAATTTTAATGGGCGACGGCGAGGCGGTTAAGGCTTCGTATGATGCAATGAACAGTCAGACCGTGGATTGGGATCTAAGCGGAACTCCGGCAGTTCCTCTGCGGAAATTCCAAACCACGCTGGCGAATACAGCTTCCATCTCGGGCCCCGGAACCTTTATCGGCAAGGCGATGCGGACGATTACACTGGAGCCTACCTCAATGAACGGATGGTGGCTGGATCGCGTTGATCTGCCGGGTACACTGCCGATTCGGGTGAGTATTGCCAATGTCTGGACGACCGGGCAGATTGTGAGCAATATTGTGCTGCGGAGCGGGAATCCTCACAATTATGTGCGTATGGTGGAGCACATCATTTCCCTGCGGATGGGGTTGGGGATCGATAACGTGATGGTCAAACTGGATTCGGGCGACCCGCCGCTGTTTGATCAGGGCAGTCTGGATTTGGTGGAGGCCTTTGATCGCTGCGGCCGCGTGGAGACGGATCAGCCGATCCATTATGTGACGGTCAAGGAACCGGTGACGGTGGGGGGCAGCTACGGCGATTTTATAACGCTGGCTCCGCCGGAAGATATGGATAATCCGGCGCTGACGGTTGACTGCGCGGTAAACTTTAATACGGCGATCGGGCAGCAGCGGATACTCTTTCCGGTGACGGAGGAATTGACGCGTATGGCTTCGGTTGCGCGAACCAATACGTCCTACGGAAAGGTGCTCTACTGTAAAACGATCGGACGTATTTTTGCGGACTTGCGGAATCTGGGCTACAACAAAACCAACGTATCGATTGCCGGTAAAAAACGGTATATCAACGAACCGCGTCTTGTGCACGAGGGCAAAGCCCTGGAAGCGGCGTGGCATCGCTCCGTGCTGGATTTGCTGGCGGCAATTGCGTTGATCCATAACGGTCGGTTTGTGGGGCGGATAAAGTCCTACAAGGCCGGGCATCGCTTGGACTGCGAGTTGGTGCGCCAACTTTATCTGAATCAGGTATTGGTTCCGCTTAATGATTTGTGAGTTGCGAATTTAGATTGTTGATTTGTTGGCGGAGGTTGCCCGCACCTCCCTTGGGCGGAAAGGCTTTCGCAGACCCGTAAATTAAAAATCATTAATCAAAGTTCAAAAATGGAGACGAAGCCGAAGTGAAATCATATCGAAAAGAGCTGTGGTTTGAGGCGCGGAGTCGGCGTCAGATCATTCATATTACGCCGCAAATTGAGGAATGTCTGCGGGAGTCCGGCATTAGGGAGGGGCTTTGTTTGGTGAATGCCATGCATATTACCGCCTCGGTTTTTATTAACGACAATGAGAGCGGACTGCATGCGGACTATGAGCGGTGGCTCGAAAAACTTGCTCCGGAAAAGCCGTATAGCCAGTATGCGCATAATGGGTATGAAGATAATGCGGATGCGCATCTTAAACGCACGATTATGGGGCGAGAGGTGGTGGTTGCCGTAACCGATGGGCAGCTTGACTTTGGCCCTTGGGAACAGATTTTTTATTATGAACTCGATGGGAAGCGGAAAAAGCGCGTGCTGGTGAAAATTATCGGGGAGTAAACTATTTTGCGTGCTGGTGAGATCGTGCATTCCGAAATGGTTTTTAGAAATCCACTTATTTGAACAGCTGGACTTTAGATTTAGTGAAGGATTCGCTCGACATTGAGAGATCGGGAAAGCACCTTTGTACTTGGCTTGGTTTGTGCTGTAAAACTCTTCCATGAAGGAGATGACCAGATGATCGACAAAACAGAGAATGTGCTAGGTCAAAGGGTAATGCACAGCATTTCGATGCTGAAGCAGATTCTTGAGGTCATGCCTCACGATATAGAGGCGATGGAGGTGATCTATAGGGCTTATCGTAACATCGGAGATGACGACAATGCATTTGCGTATCTAAAGCGGCTCGTTGATGTGAGTATAGAAGACCGCGATACCGGTGCGTTTGGTTTTATTCGTCATGAACTTAAAGATTATGCTGACAAAAAGCCGGGTATCGTCTCTTTTCTGCAGGAGCGGATGGATGTTTACGAGAGTCTTGACGAAGGTGAGCTTCTGGAAGAGGAAGTGGATCTTCCGAACGAGCAGGATCTCAGCGATGAATTTGCGCTGGTCTGGAGGCTCTATGAAGAAGGACAGCTTGATCAAGAAGAATATTTAAGTGTGCTTCATGATCTGATGGATATTTCCGGGAGAGATATGGATGTTCCCGCCAGTATGTTGCATGTTTTAAATGACAGCGGTTTTGCTCATATAAACCGTATTATAAACTATCTTTCGGCTCGTTCAGGGGTTCCGTGCATTAGTTTATCCAATTTTGAAGTTTCTGAGGATGTGATTGGAATTCTGCCGTATAAATATCGAGCCCATAAGGGCGCTCTTCCTTTTGGCCGGCTGGGGAAAGATCTGATGGTTGCTGTGCTGAATCCTTTTAATCATCGATTGGAAGATGAAATTGAGACGGTGAGTGGGCAGCGGTGTCATACCTTTTTGGTGGAACCTTCGGATTATGATCTGGCGTTGGATCGAATTCGGTCAAAAGAGAAAAAAGGAGCAGACGGGGAGGGGGTTGCTGTAACTTAGTAACGTCATTGGACGGCTGGCTCCTTTTGGTGTTGATTCTATTGATTTTGCAGAAAATACATCTTTTATTTCGGACAGGATATTTGGCAAGATTCAACCCCAGCAGGAGTCTCGTGGAGGTGGGGTACACGGTTTGGATGTGTCGGGTGTTTAAAAGGGGTGTTTTGGGGATTAAATGTTAAAAAAGACTCGAAAATCTGAAGGAGAGAACCCTGGTTTAAAAAAGCGGGCTCAGCGGAAATGTAACATTTTTCTTGGGTTTGACTTTGCCAGTACGGCCACCAAGGTTGTGCGACTGAAGCGTTCCGGAGATTCAGCAATACTAATGAATGCTGCGCTTTTGCCGCCGATTGATTTTTCTACTCCTGTGTGTCCGGAACTGCCCCGCAAAATGAATGCGTACTATGGGTGTCTATGCTACAGCGGGAAAAATGCGGCTATCCGGGTTCTTCATACGCCGCTGCGGCCTGATGAGATCGAACCTTCGGATGATAAACTGCGGGAACTGCTCAGTGTGAAGAGCGATTTTCGTGTGGCGTCTCGACTGCTCCAGCAGGGGAAAGGGCGTCAGGATTCCACACTGCTCGGAGTTGCTGTTCCGAAAGCAGATGTCGATTTTTTTCTCAGTATGTTTTCGGTTGGTCCGCCTGCTCCGGCGTCACTGGAGGTCTCAGGGCTCGCTGTGATATCTGCATTTCTACATGCGCGGGGAGCTGAGTTTCAAAATGAAGTGGTTTGTTTGATTGAGGCTGGCGAAAATATAAGTACCTTCGCTTTTTTAAATAGGGATGAGGTGTTTCTGGTTGGGAAGTATAACTTTGGACTTCGCACGTTGCGGGAACGATTGATCAGGGATCTGGACGTTGATGGCGAGTTGGCCATGACTATTTTGAAGGACCGATCCATAAATATTTCATCCTCTCTCACGGGCGTTCAGGAGGCCTTCATTAAGCAGCTTTCAGTCTCAAAGGATTTTGTAGAGCGTCACGAGAATTGTAAAATTACAAAAACCTATCTGTCCGGCGGTCTGAGTTTGCTCTCGTTCTGGCCGCAGGAAATCGAACAGCGCCTCAATACTTCAGCGCAGGTCTGGAGCCCGTTGGAAAATATTCAGCTTTCCTCTGCGGATGTGATGCCGCGTGAGCTACAGGATCAGGCAACCCGATTTACTGCCGCGATTGGCGCCGCATTAGGAGGGTTAATGGAATAATGAATGTTCTACGCGTCAATTTGCTGGATAAGAGCGAGCGCCGTCATCAGGGACCCGTCAGTCGGAGGTTTGCATTCGTTTGTGCTATGGTAACACCTGTTTTGCTGATAGCAGTAATTGCCGCCACCAAAATGGTGCAGCTTGGCATCTCAAAGCATGATCTTGAAACCAAACGGGCTGACTGGGAACGACTTCAGCCTTCGTTGGTGGAATTTGACGAGAAGGCGAAAGAGTTGGATGAAAGTCGTCAGTTGCTTGAGCTTTTTGAGGCTTGGGAAAAGTCGCGTCTTCCAATGGAAGATTTGCTGGAAGAGATTCGAGACATTGTCCCGGAGCGCGTGGAACTCAAACAGTTGAGCCTTGGCGTGACATTAGACAGAACCATGCGTTTCGGTTTCAGGAAACCTGAAGAGATGGCGTTGAAAAGCCGACTGCAGATCGGGGGACTTATTCGGGAAGAGAGAGATAAGGCGAGCGAATGTATGACTGGATTTCTGGAGGATCTTCAGAGTAATACAGTGCTCGGCGATTCTTTTTCGTCGAAGAAGATCAACCAGATTGGTCCCCTTGTGATTCGGGCTGGTACAGACGGTTCGGCTGCTTCTGAATTCAAGATTCAGGGGGAAGCAAAATGATCAATTTCAGTCAACTGACCAAAGAGCAGAAGCAATATGTTTTTCTTGGTGTCGTAGCACTGGCGATATTTGTATGGCTTGGGGTACTCGGAGCAAAAGAAGTGCTCTCTTCAATGACCTCAATTGACACAGAGTTGGCAGAGGTGGACGGTAAACTGAAAGACGGCTTGCGTAAGGAGGCGGAGTACAAGCAGGTCAGTCAAGATTATCTCCCCACGGTGCAGCAGACGATGAAATATCTTGTGCAGGATATCCCGAACAGGAACCGATTGACTGAAATCCAAACCAAAATTTATTTGCTGGAAAAGAACACCGAACTTACGGTTTTCGATATAAAGGAGATACCGCTCGCTCCGGGGGGGAGTGCTGGAGGCGGGGCGATTACGCTGAATTCGTATGCGCTTCAGATCAGTGCCAAAGCGAGTTATGTGGGGGTTTTGCAGTTTGTGGCGGCATTATACAAAGAGTTTCCGCTCGTCCGTGTGGTTTATCTTAATATTAGATCGCAGACCCAGGAACCGGAACAACACCTTGTGGAGATTCAGGTTCAGTGGCTGTGCGACTTTCATTCATTCCTTGAAAAATGGGAAGGGATTGATGCGTTGAGCACGAGTCAGGATGCGGAATCCGACGCCGCATTGACCGATGACTGATGAACTTATTATGTGTTAGATGGTTATTTTATGAATGAGTTAATATGCAGGGTGAGAAGGGCTTCCGTGAAAATTCTTTTCTTAACCGTATGGGTTCTGCTCGAATTTACGTTGGGTTCTTCCGCGCAGAATGAGAGCGAAGCCTTGGCGGAGTCGGGGCCGTCTGTTGTTGAGAAAGTGCCGATGAAGCGGGATCCATTCTGGCCGGTGGGGTATGTTCCTAAAAGCCAAACGGTCGAAATTCCGGTTGTGGATAACTCTGCTACTCAAGTGGATTGGGAATCAGCAGAAACGCAGTTGAAAGTTAGTGCTGTGGGGGAAAAACTTGGGGTTCCTTTTGTCGTAATTAATGGGAAAGTGATGACCGAAGGTACGCGATTTCAGATTAAAATCAATCGGGTGACCTATACGTGGGAAGTGCCTGAAATTGATCCGGGAAAGAGCGCCATGGCGGTTGAGCCGCGTCGGGTGTTGGCTGAAACGGAATAAAAGTAGAACAATTAGGAAGATATAGATGAAAGCATATAATACGATAGGGTTTGCATTTGCTCTGGCCGTTGTAGTGCTGTCAAATGGGTATGCTCAGACCGATCAAAAAACCGAGGCGGAAAGCGATATGCAGTCATTACTCCGCCTAATCAATCAGGGGCGTGGGAACGAGAGTTCGACCAATGATGTGGATGGCGTTGAACTGCAAGGCGATCCGGTTTCCGGGGATTCGGTAGCTTCTGATGTAGTGCTACTCAATAATCCCGAGGCAACGATTGTGCCCATGAAAAGGGATGCAGCGGGTAATGAATTGATTTCTATCAACGATTTTAAGGGAACTCTAGCGGAGGCGATTGCATTATTTGCTGAGCTTTCTGAAAAAAATATTATTATCCCCCAGTTGCCGGAAACCTCCACGATTGCCTTTAGCTTTACGGATGTGGAGTGGCGTTCAGCCCTGCAGTCTGTGCTTGATACGTATAACTATGAACTCTACCAACGGGTTTCCGAATCGGAGATTTACAGTGTTCGGTTGCGTCCGGAGGGCGCTCCGGACCCATTGTTGGTTCGAACCTTTGTGCTGAAATATGCAACGGTTCCGCTGGCGGCTGAGCTCGTCCGCGGAATCATGGGGGAGGATGAGGCGAAGATTTCTGAATTTGCTTCGCGCAATATGTTGGTGGTTAAAGCAAGCGAAGAACGGTTGCGCGAAATTGAAGCCATTGTGCAATCGATTGATACGGTCCGTGATCAGGTCTACATTGAATCCAAGTTTATGGAGTTGACCGACGATGCGCAGAAGGATCTCGGTATCGACTGGGCGGTTCTTCAGGCATATAGCTTAGGAACGTCCGGTGATTTAACAAAGACGATTGAGGATCTGGACAGTTCTTCACGAACCGAGACGACCTATCGGGATTCCGAGGGGAATGTCTATGAGACGGCCAGCGGTTATTCGGAAACCCACCGCGGCGGTTCGTCGGCTGCTCCTTGGACGCTGACGGGCGTAACGCCTTCGCTGGAGACGGTAACCGGGAGCGAGAAAACAGAGCTTCTCGCCAGTATTTTAAGTGCGGATGAATTTCGTGTGGCGCTGAGTGCTTTGGCTCAAAATAAGGGAGTGAATATTATTTCGAACCCGAAGATCATTGTGGCGAACGAAGAACCTGCGAATATTTCGATTATCCGAAAAGAACCCAACCTTCGGCAGGAACGTCAGCAGGCGATGAACGACACACCGGATACGATTACGTTCACGCTGGATGAAGACCAGCCCTTCTTTGAATACGGAATAAAGCTGGATGTAAGGCCTTCGATCAACACGTCCAGCAACATTACCGTTCAGATCAATCCTTCGCTGACCCGAAAATATGCAGATAAAGAGGCGGGGCAGAATACGTATCCGATTATTGACGAAAAGAGTATTAAGACGGTCTTTAATCTCGCCAGCGGTCAGACGGCTGCGATCGGCGGGCTGACCGAAATTTCGGAGTCTGAAGTCGTGCGCAAGGTTCCGGTTCTGGGAAGTATTCCGTTGCTTGGAAGACTCTTCCGATGGGAACAGACGGTACGGGGTCAGAAGGAAACCATCATATTTGTAACCGTTGGTTTAGCCAATACCCATAATTTGGATCCCAATGAGGGAATGCCCGCCGATTCCGAATTGGCGCGACTTCAGATGATACAGGATGATAACACCAGACGTATTCGTGAACTGAGTCTTGAGTACTATTCTGCTGAGGAAGCAGACAAGCTCAACGATGCACTCAATGAACTTGAGCGGAAAGAGCAGGAGCGTGTTGAGACGCGTGCGCTGGAGCTGATGCGGGCCGAAGAGGAGCAGGCCATAAAAGACGCTCAGTACAATCTTGAGTCCGCAGAATAATTTGAAGGCTGTTGACTCCGTTTTTTCTGGATTTCGACATGATGGGAGCCGTTGTGAAAAATAAAACGTTAAAATGGACCGCCGTCGGAGTTTTGCTGCTGGGTATTGGGGCGACGTTATTCAGTGCCAAGCCGGCGGATGATCCCCTGCCGGAGCGTGTTCCGGTGCCTTCTACTATCTCTGAATCGGTGATCCAGCAGCCTACAGCTGCTTTTGCGGAGAAGGCTGAATCGGTTAAGGTGTCCAATGTTTTAAACGTAATGTCTTTGGACCAACGTGAGCGGGAAACCATGCTTTCAAATGGGCAGGTTGAGCGTCGACGTCTCGTTACGCACAGCGGAAACTATCCCAACCGACTGGTGGTCGAAACGTATGCCAGAAATGCTGCTCTCCAGCAATATGTGCCGGTTTCTCGCACCGAAATGGTGGCGGATCAGGTGTTGGTTCATTTGCGGGAGTCGGCTTCGGAAGAAGATTTGGCTGAATTGGCTCAGGCGCATAACGCCGCAGTAGTGCGCGCGTTGTCGGATGGAAAAACCTTTGTGGTTCGTTTGTCCGCTCCGGGGCTGGATGCCGTAGATGATGCGGTTGCAAAATTTTCTAGCGCTTCGGCGGAAGTGGCCTATGCGGAGCCCGACTTTATTCGTCATCTCAGCGTTACGCCGAATGATCCGATGGTTGGAAACCTTTGGGGAATGGCAAAAATTTCCATGCCGGATGCATGGAGTCTTTCGACCGGAAACCGCAGCGCAGTGGTGGCGGTGCTGGACACCGGTGTTGATATGGACCATTCCGATCTGACGGCTAATCTTTGGATCAACAGCGCTGAGATTCCAGACGATGGAGTGGATAACGACGGCAACGGACTGATTGACGATGTGAACGGTTGGGATTTTCTGGGGAAAGATAATAATCCCGATGATACTGACGGGCACGGAACACACTGTGCAGGAACGATCGGAGCGGTGGGAAATAATGGAACCCTGGTGGCCGGGGTTTGCTGGACAGTTTCCATTATGCCGGTGCGCATCGGAACCGAGGCGGGATTGGCGGACTCGGATATTGTGGACGGAATCCGCTATGCCGCCCGCAACGGGGCCAAGGTGCTCTCGAACTCATATGGAGGAACGGGGTTCAGTCAGACGACGTATGATGCGATTGCCTATGCCTACCAGCGCGGATGTATCTTTGTTGCTGCAGCGGGCAACGAGGGTGTGGATAACGATGTAATCCCGCAGTATCCCGCAAGCTATGATCTGCCCAATATTATTTCTGTGGCTGCAACGGATGAAAATGATGTGCTGGCGGATTTTTCCAACTATGGAGCAACCTCGGTTGATTTGGCGGCTCCAGGGGTAAATATTGTCAGCACCTATCCCGGCGGCGGAACGGAAACCCTACAGGGGACCTCCATGGCGTGTCCGCATGTGGCCGGTGCATTGGGGTTGTTGGTAAGCGAAAATGCGGAGGTTACTCCGGAAGAAGCCAAGCAGATCCTGCTCGACAGTGTGGATCCGGTTGATGCGCTGGCGGGTAAGCTGGTTTCCGGCGGTCGCCTGAATGTCTTTACGCTCTTTTCCGGCGCGAGCGATCTGGATCAGGACGGTATGCCCGACGCGTGGGAAGAGCTTAATGGCGTGACGAATGCGGTTGGCGATCCCGACGGCGACTTTCTTGCCAATCTTCAGGAGTTCAAGAATGCGTGTGATCCGAATAATCCGGATTCCGATGGGGACAGCTTAGTTGATGGCTGGGAGGTGCGTTACCGCTTTAATCCAGGCAATGTGCAGGGTGCGCTGCCCAAACTGCAGTATTTGGGTTTCAATGAATTTTGTAAGGATGCCTATGATGTTGCATTGGCCGATGGTTATGCCTATGTCGCGGACGGACAATACGGACTTAAGGTGCTGGATTTGAATAATCCGGAAGCGCCCCTCGGTGTTGGCAGTTATTCTACGGGAGGCTCGGCGCGCGGCGTTTCGGTGGTCGGCAGCCAGGTATATTTGTCTGACGCGGAAAAAGGCCTTCTTATTCTCGATGTTTCCAATCCTGCTTCACCGAAGTTGACGGCTTCGCTGGCGACGTCGGCGTACAAAACCGATGTTCAGGGAAACTATGCATACGTGGCAGCCTACACCAACGGCCTGAAGATTGCGTCGATAGCCGATCCGGCCAATCCGCAATGGGTCGGGCAATTGTTGCTCACCGGTATGAAAGCATTTGACGTGAAAGTGGCGGGTACGAAAGCCTATGTTGGTATTGATGGTGCGGTGATTATTGTGAATGTGGCTGTGCCGTCGAAACCGTCGATTGCGGCCAAGCATATCAGCGGTATGGATGCCGTAAGTGTGGAATCGGTCGGGAATGATTTACTGGTTGCGTATAATTCGTATGGAGTGATGGCGTATAA
>JAAYDL010000262.1 GCA_012729265.1 Lentisphaerota bacterium
CTGCACACAGAGTCCGCCGTCAAAGACGCAGAGGTTGGTCTCGGGTTTAGGAATTTGGGCTTAGGACTTTCGCAATGGGTAAGCTTGCGGGAGTTTAGTGCGTCAATGTGAGGAGAGTTGACAGGGCTGGCGGTGGGAGCTATAGAGGTGTACACAAAAGCGTACATAAGGAGCGGATCATGTCTACCATTACTGCAACAGATGCCCGGAAATCATTTTTTGAGTTGATGAAAGGGGTGAATCAGCGACATGAGATCTATCACATCAGCTACAAAGAAGGCGCAGCCGTTCTGATCTCGGAGGAGGAGTTTGAAAGCCTGAAGGAAACGCTGGCGCTTCTTTCAACCAAGGGATTTCGAGAGGATTTTGAGCGTGGCCGCCGGGAAATTGAAGAGGGCGATACCTGTTCTTTTGAGGATGTCTTTGGGGAAGCACAGTGATCTACGAGATTCGGTTTTCTCGGCAGGCGGTAAAGGATATCCATCAGCTCACCCCAAAGCTGAAGAAAAAGCTGATGGAGATTCTGCGGAACCGGCTGGCGGTTGATCCTTACTCGGGCAAAGCGCTCGTTGGCGACCTGAAGGGATTCTATTCCGTTCGGCTCAGTTATCAGGATCGCGTGGTTTATTCCATCGAAGACCAAAAGCTGATTGTCTACATCGTGCGGGCAAAAACGCATTATGGGGATTGAACAATTCATCTATTTGCGCCTTTTTCGGTCCCGCCAATCAGAAAATCCTTGCGCTCAATCGGTATCTCTGTATCGTATGAATCCTTCCTGAGTGATCGGCTGCGGCGGGTCGCAAGGGATCTTTAAAATAATCTGAAGGTTTCGCAATGGCGGAACGGAGGAATCCATGGAAAAGCGACTAGGCTTTGTCGGTCTGATTATTGAAGACCGCGAAAAAAATGCGGCAGCGGTTAATGCACTGCTCTCTGAATTCGGCGAACTGATTCTTGCGCGCACCGGCGTTCCGTGTCCGGAGCGTAACTGTTCGGCAATCACGCTGGTGATCGATGCAACCACCGATGAGCTGGGTTCCCTGACCGGGAAGCTAGGCCGCCTCTCCGGCGTCTCCGTTAAATCGATGTTGAGTAAACCCTCAAAAACTTGATGGGAATCAAGGTAAATCCTGCCCATCTGCGTAATCTGTGGATCAACAATGAATATGCGAACTGAAAAAGATTTTTTAGGTGAAATGGAAATCCCGACGGATGCTCCTTGGGGGATTCATACCGCCCGGGCGATGGAAAATTTTCCGATCCCCGGTGCGTCGGTTCCGGTTCTGCTGCTGAAGGCCTTGGCGCAAGTGAAGACGGCCTGCGCGCTGGCGAATAAGGAGCTGGGTTATCTGGATGCAGCGAAGGCGGACGCGATCGTAGACGAAGCATCCTGCTTCGTTATGCACCAAGAGGATTGCCGAGCGGGCATAACGAAGCAGGATGCTTCATCTACGTTGTCTGCACTTCAAGGCGGCGCGGGCACCTCGACCAACATGTTCATGAATGAGGTTTTAGCCCATAGCGCTTCCACTCGCTGCGGCAAGTCGGTTCA
>JAAYDL010000263.1 GCA_012729265.1 Lentisphaerota bacterium
TCGATGCCTTGGAAGCGCTGGTTCCCGCCGACCTATGGCCGCTTCCGACTTACGCGGAAATGCTCTTCATCTAACCCGAAGAACAGCGTTCCAAGAAAAGGCCTCGCGTTGAGCGAGGCCTTTTTTAGTGCTAAAGGCGTTGCGGGATCGGACGAAGCCGGATACCTTAGTCTGTTCATCGACAACGAGAACAAAGAGGCGCATGACTCAATATCAGCTAAACCAACATCCGGATCAGCCGGAAGTCCATGTGGCACACGACTCCGACCCTTATGCGAATACAATCTTTGTGTCCGGCTATCCGCTTGTCGGCAACCCGGTTATTAAGACGGTGCAGGAAAGCTCCGATGAAGGAGACGGATGAAACGCATTGGAATAAGTATCGGCGACATCAACGGTATCGGACCGGAGATTACACTTAAGGCCGTCAACCGCATCGGCGGTTCCTCCGGTGTGCGGTTTGTTGTTATTGGCTCGGAAACGATTGTGCGCGAGCAGGCGGCTGCGCTGAATATTCCGGTGTCGCCCGAGATTGAATTTGTCGATGTGGCAGCGAAGGCAAAATGGGTTCCCGGTGAAGTGTGTGTGGACGCCTCTCTTCTCGCGGAGCAGGCGATTCGTTGCGCGGTTTCCAAATGCCTTTCCGGCGAATTGGACGCGCTGGTGACGGCGCCGATCTGTAAAGAGGGTTTTCATCGAGCAGGAATCCATGTGCCCGGTCATACGGAGCTGTTGGCTGAACTGACCGGAACGAAGAATTTTGGAATGATGCTCCTTGGCGGCGGCTTGCGGGTCATGCTGGTAACGCGGCATATTCCTATCTCTCAGGTTTCCTCTGCGCTGAATCAGGAAAATATTTGCGAGGCGATCGAGCTGGCCGGACAGGCACTGGAGCTGTTTGGGCTGAGCAACGGAACGATCGGCGTTTGCGGGCTGAACCCGCATGCGGGCGATGGCGGCGTGATCGGTCGCGAAGAGATTGAGCTGATTACTCCGGCGATTCGTGCGGCGCGTGAACGCGGATTTAACGTCAGTGACGCCGTGCCGGCGGATACCATTTTTTATGAAGCGCTGAAGGGGAAGTTTGATGCCGTGGTGGCGATGTATCACGATCAGGGACTCGGTCCGCTGAAGATGATCGGCTTTGATGAGGGGATCAATGTGACGCTGGGGCTTCCCATTATCCGCACCTCGCCCGATCACGGAACGGCCTTCGGCATCTCCGGGGAAAACGAGGCTTCGTCAAAGAGTATGGAAAATGCGATTGCGCTGGCGATCCAAATGGCCGGAAAACCCAACCCGTGGAAATATAATTGGCAGAATAATTTTGAGGCAGAATGATTAGGTTCATTTTTTTGGAAATCATTCTGCCCCGAAATCATTTTGCCTGATAAACAGGATGTAATGATGTCTGATGAACCAAGATTAACAAGTCCCAAGGAGGTGCGCGCGCTGCTCGAAAAGCTCGGGCATCGACCGAATAAAGGGCTGGGCCAGAACTATCTGATCGATGCGAACATTCTCGATATCATTGCGTCGACGGCGGAGATTGCGCCGACGGAGTCGGTGCTGGAGATCGGTCCGGGACTGGGCGCACTGACGGAGCGGATACTTCCGCAGGCGCGGGCAGTGACCTGTATCGAAAAAGATCCGACGATGGTGAACTATCTGAAGTCGCGGTTTTCCAATTTTACGCTGATCGAAGAGGATGCGCTGGATGTGGATCTGGAGGCTCTGTTTGCCGGTGGGATCAGCAAGGTCGCGGCGAACCTACCGTATTCTGTGGCGAGCCGCCTGATGGTCGATATCGCTGAGTGTGAACATCGTCCAGAGCTGATGTCGCTCACGATTCAGAAAGAGGTGGCGGACCGCCTGACGGCTCGGCCGGGGAATAAGGATTACGGCGTGCTCGGCATTCTGACCGGTGCCTTTTATGAAAACTCGCTCGTGAAAAAGATCAGCCCGAGCTGTTTTCTTCCGCCGCCCAAGGTTTGGTCGGCCGTGGTAAAGATGGAGCGGCGGGCTGTTCCGATTGTAGACGAAGAAACCTATCCAACCTTTAAGAAGCTGGTGAAGCACTGCTTCTCGCAGCGCCGGAAGCAGATTGGAACGATTCTTAATCGGCTCAATATTTCTCCGGTCGATGCGCTGCTGGCCGATGTGGGCATTCTGCACACTGAACGTCCCGAGGTGATTGAAATTGAACGCTGGGCCGCACTGGCGGGCCTGCTTTCCTAACATTGGAGGTAGAAGTTATCATGAAGCTGAAAACTGGTTTGATCAAAATCCTGCTGCTCACGGCTGCGGCTGTAGCAGTGCAGGCGGAGGATGAGCTTTCCCCCGAAAAACAGATATCTGCGACGGCATCAATTCCTTCCAAGGACGTGCGCGTGAATTCCATCGGCTATAAACCGGCACTCGCAAAACACGCCACAGTGGTGGGCGATCACGGGAACGCGGAATGGAATATTCGTTCCTGTGCCGATGATTCCTCCGTCCTCTCGGGGAAGCTTTCTTCCGCCGTGGTAACCTCCGACAGCAAGGAGACCGTGCAGGTGGTCGATTTTTCTGCCCTGACTGCGCCGGGAAGCTACTATCTGCACGTTGAAGGCGTGGGTAAATCCGTTCCTTTCTGTGTGGCGGATGAGGTGTATAACGATTCGCTTGAGCTCCAGATGGCCGGGCTGTACGGCTTGCGCTGCGGTATGGCGGTGAGCATCAGCCACGGCGGAAATATCTTTCAACATGATGTCTGCCACGCGGCTGACGGCAAAATGGATTATGTCGGCGGCACCGGAACCATCGACGGAACAGGCGGCTGGCACGACGCCGGCGACTACGGGAAATATATGGTTAACGCCGCGTTTTCCATGGGGGTGATGTTGAAAGGCTGGGAAGATTTTTCCAATCAGCTCGCTCATGTAAAGCTCCCGATTCCCGAAACCGGCGGCACCTTTCCGGATTTTCTCGACGAGATGAAATATGAACTCGACTGGATGCTCAAAAATGCGGCGGTGTATGGCGATGGTCGCATACCGCACAAGCTGACACGCATCGACTTTTCCGGGATGGTGATGCCGTCAACAGACAAAGAAGACCGCTATTGGGTGCCGTACAGCTCTGCCGCCACTGCGGGTTTCACTGCGGTGATGGCGCAGGCTGCGCGTATCTATCGGCCATACGATGCCGCCTATGCCGATAAGCTGCAGGCGGCGGCGGACAAAAGCTATGCCTGGCTGCAGGCGCATCCGGAGCGACATGATCCGGATCAAGCGGCTTTCAGTACCGGCGGATATGGAACTTCGGATAGCGATGACCGCCTTTGGGCCGCCGCCGAGGTGTGGGAAACCACCGGGTCGCCGGAAGCGCTTGCGGATTTTGAAAAGCGGGCAGGGTCGGCCAGACGGAAAATTGAACTGAGCTGGGGCTGGAGCAATCTGGGTAATCTGGGCATGTTTGCCTATCTGTCGTCCGAGCGGAAAGGAAAAGACGCTGACCTAGAAAAGGCGGTGCGGCAAGAGGTGATTTCGACGGCGGATTCCGTGGTCGATTTAGCGGATAAACAAGGGTTTGGTCGTGGCTTGGATCGCTATTTCTGGGGCTGTAACGGATCGGTCGCGCTTCAGGGGATGGTGCTCCGAGCGGCGCATAAAGAGACGCATGAGCAAAAGTATCTGGACGGTGCAATCGATCAGATCAGCCATCTCTATGGACGGAATACCTATAACCGTTCGCAGGTGACGGGCGAGGGGATTAACCCACCCATGCATCCGCATCATCGGCCGTCGGAGGCGGATGGGATCAGCGATCCTTGGCCGGGGCTTCTGGTGGGCGGCGGTTGGCCGACGGCAACCGACTGGAAGGATGAGATGGAAAGCTATGAAACCAACGAGATTGCCATCAACTGGACCGCAGCAATGGTCTACCTGTTGGGGATGTTTTCAGAGTATACCGAAGCGCCTTAAACGATCGCGCCGGAGTTTTTTACCCCAGCGACTTGGCGAAACTATCAGCTCGCCACGTTCATTTTCACTCATCCATAAACTCCTGCGACTT
Source organism: Lentisphaerota bacterium (assembly GCA_012729265.1). Taxonomy (GTDB): domain Bacteria; phylum Verrucomicrobiota; class Kiritimatiellia; order Kiritimatiellales; family Pontiellaceae; genus Pontiella. The sequence goes on from JAAYDL010000263.1 coordinate 4,057, forward strand.
CACAAAACCCATTCGCTCAAAAAAACGGATCATCGGCACTCCTCCCGCTTCGATAAAACCTGAACCGGCTTGCTGTCCTGCAAATCCGCTAGTAGGCAGGCCAGCATCCCATCCGGGGCGAGCTGTCCGATCACAATACGCCGCGCAAGATGCAGCGCATATTGATTGCACCATGCGGCCCGCTCCGCACTGAACCGCTCCACCGATGCCTCAAAGGGAGTGACCGCAAGAAAACGTCCGGCATCCATCGCCCGCCGAACCGGGGCAGGAAACCATTGCGGCAACCCGCGTGCCAGCACGTGCACCGCAGGAATATCTTCCGCCAGACATGCGTCCAGAACCTCCCGCTCCAGCGGACTCAAAAACCCGCTGATGACGCACCGGGGAGAGCCCTCTCTCGTAAGGGCGGTAAGGGCGAAAAATTTTTCGCCCTTACCGCCCTTACCGCCCTCACTGCCCTCACCGTCCATATCGCCCATGCCGCACTCACCTCTCTGACCACCCGCTCCGCAGCCAGCCCCACGCGAAGCCAGATATGCGGTCAGCGGCAGATCCAGCAGCGCCCGGTTGCCGGCAAAAAAGCGCAGCTCGCCGAACCTCAGCACATCCCACTGCGCCGGGTTGTTGCGGATGTAGGCCCGTACCGTCTCCAGCCCCCGCGCATCCCGCAAAATCATCTCGTGGTAGTTGCGATGCCACGGCGACTCTCCCAGCGCCTTCGTCACCCCGATCTTAAACCCGCGCACCATCGACCCGATCGTCCGCGCCGTCCCGTGCGGACGATCTTCTCCAAGGAGTGTTCCTCCGTGTCCGTCCGTATGGATCATCAGTATCCCATGAACGTGGTCGGGCATCACCACCCACTCATCCAGCGAAACGTTGGGAAAGTGCGCCGGAATCTCCTGCCAGCAGCGGGCGGCAATCCGCCCCGCCTCGCTCAGCGCCATGCGCCCGTTCAGTACCGTCCCGAAGAGCCTGCGCCGGTTCTGCGTCAGAATCGTCACAAAATAGACGCCCCGCCCGGAGTAGTCATGCCCCCGCAGCCGGATCGACCGCCGGTGATGAATCGCCGGATCATATTTCTGAACGTCTGCCATCTCCGTCCTCTGAATCATCCTCCTGCAACTCCTTGCCCCCTTCACTCGCCTGAAATATTGAAAGTTTCCCCGCAAAAGCGGCATGTGGAATATAAAGCGTTTCTGACAGAGCCGCGACGAGGTGGTTGCGGCGGTCGATGGTGCGGGCGTCGGATCGCTTTTCGGTGAAGGGGGAGAGAATCAGCATGCGGCCTGCATCGAGGGCTGGTTTCCATTCTTTGGAAATGTGCATGTGGTCGATTTCGCGGGCGGGGCAGGGGATAATGTTCGCCTTTCCTTTCAGAAGCAGGCGCAGACATTCCTTTTCCACTGGGGAGTGGAAACCGCTGATGACCGTCATGTTCGGATCGGAGGCCCATTCCTTGAATCGGTCATAGGCTTCGAGGATTTTGTCCGCCGGACATTTTCGCGAACAGAGCAAGCCGGTCTTTGTGCGTTTCAGCAAAGCGGCGTTGCCAATGGCGGCAACGGACAGGCCGTTGTTGATCTGGATGGCTGGGATCGGGTTCATAAGGGTTTTGATTTTCGAGACGATTCAATCTGTTTCAGCTCCTTCTCCGCTTCAATGAAATGTTTTTCAACGTCAGTCGGTTCCTCGAGGTATTTGGTTCTGAACGCGTCATATTCCTCATGCGCTTTGGCGATAGCGGCCTCGTGGCTGATTTGGCCGGCATGAGTCAGCAACTCCCGTCCGGTCATGGTTAGGAACTGATCCAGCCTCTCGATCCAGTCCCGCATCGTCATCGGCTGACGGTTCATCGCCTGAATTTCCGCGACTTCAAGATAGGCCGTCACAATTCGGTTTAGAAGATTGAGTTCCTTTTCGGTCAGATAGTTCTTGGCAATTTCCACATCGCGCTTGAGCAGTTTATTTCCAGGATAATTGGTGATTCCCATGTTTGGCTGTTCTGCATCCGCGCGCTGGATAATCAGCTCCGCCGCTGTATGCCCGTGTGCCGCCCAATGCATTTTGTTCTGCACTTGTTTAAAGAAAAGCTGGGAGGTTTCGGCCTGCGGGTCGTAATCAACGCTGGTGGCATAAATATCGAGCACCTTGCGCCAAAACACCTTTTCCGAAGACCGGATATCCCGGATGCGGGCCAGCAGCTCTTCAAAATAGCGTCCCCCTTCCGGCTCTTTCAGGCGCTCATCATTCAGCGTGAACCCTTTGACCAGATACTCCTTCAGCCGCTCTGTTGCCCAGATTCGGAAGCGAGTGGCCACCGCGCTTTTAACGCGATATCCGACCGAAATAATGGCATCCAAATTATAGAATTTCCGCGTACGTTGAACCGACCGCATCCCTTCCTGCTGAACTTGTAAGAAATCCTTACAAGTTGCCTTCGGATCCAATTCGCCCTCGTCATAGACGTTTTTCAGATGCATCGTGATATTTTGCGGCTGCACCTGAAACAGCTCTGCCATCATAGCCTGCGTCAGCCAGACGGTTTCATCCTGAAGCCGCACATCCAGCTTAATCTCGCCGTCAGGCGACTGGTAGACAATCAGCTCGCCCCGTTCGTTTTCACTCATTGTTCACCTCGTTGAAGATCATATTTTAACCGCGAATCATGCGAACAACCGCGAATCTTTATGGCCACAAAAAAACACTAGAAATCGCAAAAGGAGCGGATTTCAAGGGTTAAAATCTCGGTTGCATGAGACTTGCCGTCATTGGATTGCATTTCCAACTGTCCTGTTTTTTCGGACGGATCGCCCCCTTGCCGATCTCGATCATATCGGTGACCTCAACGAAATGATCGTCCACCCGCTGGCCGCTGTTGAAACAGGCCGTTCGGGCGGATTCGATGACGGATTGGAAATTCCGGTAATCGGCATAGCCGAGCACCTTGGCAAATTCCCGGCTCGACCAGAATTCGTTGCCCTCCGGATTTGTCCGCCGAATTTGTTCAAAGGGTTTAATTTCATGACTCATATGTTTTCCTTCCCCAGAAAACGGCCATCCGTCCTCTGTCCTCTGACCTCAGTCATCTGAACTATCCTCCTGCAAGTCTTTGCCCATATGGTATTTGATTTCGTAGTTGATGATGTAGTCCAGCTCCTCGTCCGTGAAGCCGCTCTCAACGTTTGTCGACATCAAAAAATCACCGTTTTGACCAGTTTGATGACGGCACCACCGACTTTGCCGATATTTTCGGCCAGTTGCGCCTGTTTGGTTTTCTCGTCGGCATCGGAGTTGACGATTGTGATCAGCTCCATCAGCTCGTCCAGATCCGATTTGGTCGGGAACAGCTCCTTGATTTGGTCGGCGGTCAGCGTTGTGTAGCTGGACAACTCGTCCGCAAACTGAACCTTGGTTTTGGCGCTGGCCAGTTTTCCGATATCGCTTTTCTTCGGCATGATGTTCTCCTTTCATTATTTCACAGAAGGCAACGAAGGCCACAAAGGTTACAAGCCAAACGAATCCATCTGCTGCTTTAATTTTTCTTCTGCAGCGCGAAACCCATGGTCGAAGGATTCAAGCGACAGGCCCGGCTTGGCGGCGGAAAGAAGGGAATCCACGGCTGTACGCTGGACATCGGTCAATGTTTTCAAACTGTCCAGCCAGACGCCCACCGATTCATGTGCAGCGAGCGCGTTGCCGTATTCGGTTTCGATGGCGGCTTTCAGGTCGGAACGAATTTGGTTCAGCGGCTCGACCACCTCCAGATACTCGGCGGTCA
>JAAYDL010000264.1 GCA_012729265.1 Lentisphaerota bacterium
ATTGCGACTCGCCGTGGCAGCCGTGCAACTGATGACCACGGCCTCTCCGGATGCCGACGCCAGGCCACAGGCCATATAGGCGGCCGAGCGTTCGTCGGCGGCGGACCACACCTCAAAAAACGGGTCGTTTTGGATACTCCCGGTAATCGGGATATTGGTGGTTCCGGGACTCGCAATCACCTTCCGAATGCCGTGCGCCTTCAACAGAGCGAGAACAATCTGGGCGTTCTTCTGATCGGTATACATTTTTTCTGGCATGGTCGTGACTCTTTCCGGACGAGACCGGTCTGGCGCTTGCAACCGGCAAATTCGCTGCCTTTACGAAGAAACCAATCCGTTCTCCCTATTGTCGAGAAACATTCTATAGCGACCGCGAAACCAATGCAACCGCCGGCTTTTCAGGCACACTAATGCCCCCGGACCACCGGGCGCGCCATGCGGGTCCAGGCCGTTCTGAACTTCAATGCTAGAATTTCCCGTTCTTCAGCGCCGATCAACCCCCACATCAAAGCACCCACGACGACGGCATTTGCAGCCGCACAGAAAAGGATGGACAGGATGGACTCCCCCGCCAGAGCCCGAAATCCAAACACAAAGGCGAAGGAACCGCCGCCCATGGCGGCGAGGGGAAAGAAAACGATCCGGAGATACTGCCGGACGGAGATGCCGACCGCCCGCCTCGCAAACCAGATGCGCATTTGGTTGAGAATGAAAAACGGGAGAAACCAGCCCAACCAGAGCGAAGGGATGAGGGGTATTCCCCCGTGCAGCAGAATCAGAACCACCAGGCAGCGCCCGCCATTGCCGATTCCCAGGCAGGTGGTGTACAGCTTGATCCGTCCGCTGGCCTGAACCAGCATCATATATCCTACCGTCAGCCTCTCCACGAGCAGGTTCATCATCATGATCACGGATATTTGCGCGGCATACTGCGGCGGATTCTTCAACCATAAGGTCAGAATGGCCTCGGCATGCGCAATGAACGGGGCGGCGACGAGCAGCCCCATGCTGGTGGAATACAAGCAAATCCGCATGGCCAACCGCTTCGCGTTTTCGAGCTTGTCCGCCCCGACCCGGGCGGTCAGTTCAGGCGCCGTTGCATCATTCACAGCCTGCGAAACAACGGACGATTTGGTGAACACCTGGGTCCCGATGCCCATCGCCGCATTTGCGGAAGGACCGAAGAATTTATTCAATACAACGACCACACCGGAACTGCCGAACAACGTTCCAAGAGTGCCGATCAACAAAAATGATGAGAAGGAAAATATCTCCCGAAGCCGTTTCCCGTCGAACCAATATCTCAAGCGAACCCTCGCCTCGGGAAACTGCCAGCGAGCAAAAGCGGCAAAGACCGTGTTCGACAACAAAATCAGGGCTGTCGTCACCGCCGCATGGGCAACCATGCGGTTGCCATCGTAATGCATGAGCCACCACCCCTCGACCGCCAGCAGTAGCGTGTTGACGATTCCGAAAAGATTCCTCACAAAGATGAATTGTTTCGCATAATACAGCGCCTGAACCGGGCTGAAAACCATCCCAAAGAACATTGCCACCAGGGAAAAACAGAAAATATATATACACGATGTCCGAAGCGCGTCGGGAATGGTTAGAAGATACTTGATCGCATATATCCCGACGGGACCGCCCAGCGCAATCAGGACAACGGGCAAAAGGGTCTGAACGCTGAGCGCCGTGTTGAACCATTTGCAAAGAAGCTCCGGATCGCCGCCGGGAAGACGTTGCCGTCCAAGCGCATAAGCGAAAAACCGCCCTGAACTTCCAACCAGAGTATAGTTCAGCACAGACAAAAAGGCGATCAATGAGCCAACCACCGAGAACAATCCGTATTGCGTTTCACCCAGGGCATTGTAAACCCAGCGTGAGCAAAACAACCCAATGATCAGCGACACGACGGTTTGAGCATAAGTCGCCGCCACGTTTAACGCGATGCGTTTCGTTGACATGCTACCGCACGGACCCGGTGATTCCGTCTTTCCGTTCTTTCATCGCGCAGGAGATCCGAATTTTAACCGATTCAAGCCGGGCGGACGGGCGAAACCGCATGAATCCGGCCCGCCCATCGTTTTTCAGCGGAAGATCCCGCCCCCTTCCTTGTTTGTGCAGCCTGCTCATCGTCGCGGAAAACGTCTTACCAATCCCCCGATGTCTTGGCTATCCTTTTTATCCTTCCTCCCCGCAGTGCATTCGGCGGCGCGCAGCGCACATCCTCTGGCCTGCAATCTTGATTTTCTTCATTCCCTTCGGCATTATTTAGAGGTTTGGCAGACTCCACCCAGACAACCAGATCTTCCGCCGAATCTTGAAAAAAGGATGAACAACCGACTCAGAAGTCGACCGCTCGTGCAGTTCCGGAGCATGGCGCCTCCCCGAACACCAGACCAATCGTTCTGTCCGAGCACCCCCCGCAACCATGTTCTCCCAGACACAGAATGAAAATTTCACTCATCACCTTCCATTGCGCCACCAGTTTCGGTGCCGCCCTGCAAACTTATGCGCTTTGCCGGATTCTAACGCAAGCCGGCCATTCGGTTGAAATTGTGGACTACCGTCCGACCTGCCTGGCGGCCCCCCCCGACTGGCGAAAAACCCGCTTCTACGGATTCCATCCCGCCCATCTTGAAGTTTGGCTGACCCGGCACCGTTTCCGTGTTTTCCAAAACCGTTATTTTACTCTTTCACCCGTGACCTATCGCAGCAGGTCCGAATTAAGG
>JAAYDL010000265.1 GCA_012729265.1 Lentisphaerota bacterium
ACCGACGTTCCTGATCCGACCGGCCAAAACACCGCCGACTACGAAGACTTCATCCAAGCGGCCCACGCAGAAATCGACCGCATCTTCCGCGAACTCGGCAGTGTAGGGATTATATAAAACCCACAGTTTTCGGGAATGATCGATTGTTTATGGCTGGAAACTCGGGAAGTTGGTCGCCTGAACCGTCAATTCAATATATTCGTCTACTCCGCCGATAATGGTCGTATTCATATTGGAGTATACGGGATGTATTTGAGGAGGAAGGGTTGTCGGTTTTGGTGAAGTGATTATGTAATAATTTGTCTGTGAAATGACCCCCAGAATGTATTGTTCAGAAGAGAGTGTTGAAAAAGAAAAACATCCATTGGAATCGGTTTGAACATCGATTTGCTTTTCTGGATCAAGGTCGGCAATTTTGGCCAACCCTACGATAACGTCTTTGAGCGGAAGCCCCGTTTTTGCATCTGTAACTTTTCCCTCCAAGGACAATCCCTTTTTGAGTGTATAGCTCAGCACGTCTCCCGGCTTCACTTCAGCAGAGATCGGTTGCCATCCGTCGCCGGGATCAATGGATAGTGTATACTGAAGATCGGAGTGCGAATTGAGTCCTTCAAAAATGAAGCAACCGTTTGTGTCGGTATTAACATCTCCGAGACCAATGCTGAATAATGTGTCTTCAATTTCACATTCGAAGTCGACTTGCATATTGGAACATGGAGATCCATCGGGCATAGAAAGTGTACCCCTGATCGACTGGAGGGGTTTACATTGCAGGGTGATCTCCTGAATTGGATTCTGTTCGTCCAAGGTTATTGGGTCGCTGACCAATAAAGTGTTATCTGAATTCGCAACGATTTTATAGGCCTGACTCAGGGGAAGAGATGAGTACGAAAAAGTTCCGTTTGAGAAATGCCTTTCATAATCCTGAACAATACTACGAATCTTGTTGATTTCCTCCATCTTCCTGATTCCTTCAGTCGTCAAGTCCTCATCACCGAAAGTCGGACCATTATATATCGGGATAATATGCATAGACATGCGATCTATTGGATTTCCGTCGACAGTCAGCAGTTTGCCGAATATTCCGCCGGATGAAGAATTGAGTATGTAACTGATCCTGAAGGGAGTATCTCCCTCTTCGATCAACTGGTCAGGAGCCTTATAGCCTTCGGATTCCATCCAGTAACCTGCCAGTTCTTTTACCCCAATCCGAATATAACTTGGAGCCGGAATCGAAACGCGGCCTGTCCCGTTGGAGACAGCGAATTCCATACCATACCAACTCGTGTCCCCGTTTTCTTTCGCCTCTTTTGTTTGATACCACAAAAAACAGCTTCCGTTGGCTCGCGGAAGTCCTTCGGGAGTAACAAAGTCAAACTCGACGATTCGTCCGCTTTCCCATGTCCGCAGATCATCATCGATGTTAATGGTGACTTCTTTTTCTTGAGACGGATCGATGGTGAACGTGACGTTTTTTTGAGTCCCAACCGGATTAATCGTAATTTCATCGCCGTTTAGGCCCCGGATTTCAAAGTATCCGGTTCCGTTCCTAATTTCTATGGGAGCAACGCGTGAGGGAGAAGACTCTTGACGTCCGTCTTTCCATTTAGAGGTATGGTAGTACGCCACGAGTTGATATTTACCGTCAAAATATTGGTTCCGAAGGCGCGAGAGGTTTCCGATGATTGTTCCTTTAATCACAGACTCATTTGCGAGAGAAACGGTTATTACTTGGTTGGAGGGCGAAAACTCGTCAATCTCGAAAGGATTATATCCGTCGGCTTTTACGGTGAGTCCATATACGGTGTCGTTTTCGAGTGTCTCGAGGGTTGCGGTTCCGTTTTTATCGGTTGCCCCAAGAAGCAATCCCTCGTTGCCGTAGCCCTTGTTAACCGTTGAATTTCTTTTAGACCGCTGAAAAATTTCTGCTCCGGAGATCGGTTCTCCGGTTGATTGAGCGATCACCTTGAACTTTTGCGTCAGTCCTTTCTGAAGCGTAATGATCTGGGGATGATCCTTTGCCAATGTAAAGTCCTGATGTTCCAGCGGCTGAAAACCGGGCGCATTGATGCTGATTTTCACGGGATGCTCTGAACCATTCTCAACGGAAACGGTTCCGTTGGAATCGGTAGTTTTCTTAACAGCTTCGCTGATGCTGCTCCATCCGTTGTTCTGGATAAAGGCCCAAAACCATTCAACTTCAATGTTGGGAAGGGGAACGCCATCAGGATCAACGACTTGTAGCGACGTAGTAAATCCATGTTCCAGTTCAAGACGTAGATTGTCAATTGCCTGTCCATTGCCAGGATGAAATGTTTCAGAATAAAAAGGAGCGTATCCTTCAGCATACGCGAAAATATTTATGTTCGGGCTCTCAGGAATTTTACCGCTGAACGTAAGATCTTTGTTTGCGTTGAATCCATACTCGAGGTTCCGTGAATAGACGCTATAGCGTATTACGTCGGGGGCCATATCTCCCTCTGGAAGTATAAATTGTCCGGATATCGTAATCTTGCTTCCATTTTCCTCAACATAATGAATGTAATTGTCTTCAGGTTGATCTCTTTTGGCCAGTTCCTGCAGTTTTTCTATGCGCTCTTTGGGCGTCATTATTTTGGTGATCGTTTGAACCGCAAGCTCGCCGGTTTTGGCTAACGCGACGAGCGAGGCGGCAGTGAGAACCAACAAAAGCAGCAGGCGTAGCGATCCGATTCGGACGTCCATTTTTCGGTGCGGCTGTACAATGCGCAGCAGACGTTCTTTTGCGTCCGCTTTTTTGCCGCTGCTGAACGCAACCACTGGCGCAGTGGCAGGACCAAAAGCACGAAGGAGCACTTGGGCATATTCCAGTTTCCGGCCAGTCGCCTGTATAGCAGCGGCATCGCAGCAGGCTTCCCGTTCCATGCGGATCCGGTGACTAATCCACCAGACCGCAGGATTAAAGAAAAAGAGGGTTTCCACCACCATCTGCAGAAGATTGAACAGATAGTCATGGCGGCGGATATGCGCCAGCTCATGCGCCACCACCGCCTCAAGATCAGCCGCCGACAGCCCGGTCATCATCGACACGGGAATGAGCACCATCGGCTTTATGATGCCGATGACTCCGGGATTTTTAAGGGTATGCGTAACCGCAAAACGGATTTTCTTTTTGATCCCTTGCAGTGCGCTCAGATTTTGGAGGCGATCCAGCAGATCGGGCTCCTGAATCAATACGGCCTTTCTGCGATGTCGTCCGGTGACGGCCAGCGCAAGAAACAGGCGGATGGTCATAACGACAACGCCAATCGACCAGCCAACAATGAACACCGTTTCCCTAGAAACTTTCTCCGGACGCGGAGGCTGCGCAGGCTGAACGACGGTTTGATGCGCTGTCTCAATATGCTCATTAGAAGCAGGTTCTATTGCCGGAGCGGCGGGTGATTGTTGAGCTTGTTCAACGGAGAGTGACGGATTCTGCTTAACAACGGTTGGGGAAGTCTGTTCAACGGGAATTGGTTGCGTGGATTGTTGCTGCGATTGATTCAGAATGGAAAAGGTGCCTAGCCAGCAGAACAGGATGGCGAGAAGCGAAAACAGGCCTGCTCGATAGCGTATAGCGCACTTTGATGGCGCGATGTTTTTCTGTAACAGCAGAAAAACCAATCCGATCACGGTCGCCTGCCATAGTGAATGCAGGAGTGATTGGGCCAAAGTTTCAGTCCAGGCGGAAGAGGAAACGGCGTGAATGAATGAGTTCATGAGTTGCTCTCTCCTTCCTGTATAGCTTGATCAATAATGCTGCGCAATTCGGTCAACTCTTTGGCGGACAAATTGGTTTGAGTCAGATTCTGCACGAGGCCGGAGAGCGAGCCATCGAATGTGCTTTTGATAAACTGCTGGGCGAGGTTTCCCAAAACGGCCTCTTTCTTCTGCGTCGGAAGATAGTGGAAAATGCCGCCGCGCTTAACCCGAGTGAGGAATCCTTTTTTGTAAAGCCGCTGGATAACGGTGAGGATCGTGGTTTTTGCATAGTCGCGCTTTTCGGCGAGAATTTCCGCCGCCTCTGGAACGGTGCATTCCTGCTTATCCCAAATGATTTTTAGAACATCGAGCTCGAGTTGCCCTAACGATGAATTGGTCATATCTTTCTCCCTAACACTACATGTGTAGTATTTTTGCACTACACGCGTAGTTTACCTGCAAGCAGGATTTCGAGAAAGTTTTCTAGCTTTGCCATTCGGGTCATTTTCGTACTCTAGCAAAAATGGCATAAAAAGCGGCGGGTATAGGGTGATCACAAAAAGGCACGAAGACGCTAAATAATAGAGCTGAGGGTGCATGGATTTTAGGCAAAATGATTTTGGACAGAATGATTACCGAAGGAGCATGGGAGTGGGAACCACGGACAAACGAGGATTTATAGATCTTTGTACTACTATTCGTCCATTGAACCGGTCACTTCGTTCCTTATTTCCTGCGGAAATCATCTGCGCTTCGCTTCGGCTTGTTTTCTGCGCACGTTTTTTTAAACACCCGCTTCGCTCAAGACACCAAGAACACCAAGCTTCGAGTCCTTTGTGCCTTCGTGTTTATTTAATTGCGGTTCTACCGCGCTGGGAACTTAGCGCACTCTGCGTCTTTGCGTGAGATAATACCTTGAAGCACAGGAGAACAGAGGTTTCTCTATTTGCAACGAATAAATGAAAAGCAGCGAATGGGAAAATGGCAAAATTGAGGATTCAACCATCTTCTTCCTCTGAGGAGCTTGCATTGAAGGAGTTGATGGGCTATCTGTTCGCCACATTTTAAGGAGATCCCCTATGTCCAAGGTTTTAATTATCGGCGCCGGCGGCGTCAGCAGTGTGGTTGTGCATAAATGTGCGGCACTTCCCGACGTGTTTTCTGAAATTATGCTCGCAAGCCGTACCCAATCGAAATGCGATGCCATTGCCGCGCAGCTCCCCCGCCCGATCCAAACCGCGCAGGTCAATGCCGACAACGTGCCCGAGCTGGTCGCGCTCATCAAGTCGTTCGGCCCCGAGCTGCTGATCAATGTCGCGCTTCCTTATCAGGATCTGCACATCATGGACGCCTGCCTCGAAACGGGTGTGCACTATCTCGACACCGCCAATTATGAACCCGAAGACACCGCCAAGTTTGAATACAAATGGCAGTGGGCCTATCACGACCGCTTTAAAAAGGCCGGCCTCATGGCGTTGCTTGGCAGCGGATTCGACCCCGGCGTCACCTCCGTATTCTGCACCTATATCCAGAAACACTATCTCGACGAAATCCACACCATCGACATTATTGACGTTAATGCAGGCGACCACGGCTATCCCTTCGCCACCAACTTTAATCCGGAAATCAACATCCGCGAAGTGACCGCAAAGGGCCGCTACTGGGAAAATGGCAAATGGATCGAAACCGCTCCGCTCTCCGTCAAGCACCGCTTCGAAGTGCCTGAAAATATTGGAACGCCCAATATTTACCTGATGTACCACGAGGAGCTGGAATCGCTCGCAACCCACATTCCGCACCTCAAACGCGCTCGCTTCTGGATGAGCTTCGGCGATTCCTACCTCAAACACCTCGAAGTGCTCGGTAACGTCGGCATGACGCGGATTGACGAAGTCGAATTCCAAGGCCAAAAAATTGTGCCGCTCCAGTTCCTGCGCGCGCTGCTGCCCGACCCAGCGTCGCTCGGCCCGCGCACCAAAGGCAAAACGTGGATCGGCTGTCAGGTGACCGGACTCAAAGACGGAAAAGAAAAAACCGTCGTCATCTACAACACCTGCGACCATCAGGAGTGCTACAAAGAAGTGCAGTCGCAGGCCATCTCCTACACCACCGGCGTGCCCGCCATGATCGGTGCCAAAATGATCCTAGAGAAAAAGTGGTCAGGTACCGGCGTTTTCAACATGGAGCAGATGAACCCCGATCCCTTCATGCACGACCTCAACCAATACGGTCTGCCGTGGAAGGTCGTCGAAGGCCCCGTCATTGACCTCGGCTGATGATCTCTATTTAGTCACCATTCCGCGGCGTTGGAGCCAGTCGTAGAGCCGATCGGTCCAAGAGGAGATCGGCATGCCCGAGGCCGCGCCGTTTCCATGGTCGTACAGATGCATTTCGACGGGGCGATTGGCTTCTTTCCATAGCGCAGCAAGCACCATGCAGCCGTTGGTGACATTAAAATGGCCGTCCATTACAGCCACAAAGAGCGGAGCCCCATCTTCCGGCACCTTTACATCCACGAGTGAGGGACCATAAACGGTCGCCACAAAGTCGGGCATCCCATCCTCCGATTCCGTAACGGCAGTGCCGATGGCCACTCCGCCGCCAGCGGAAAACCCAAGGATCCCAATGCGCTCGGGATTAATGTTATATTTGGCAGCATCGCGCCGAAGGATACGAATAGCCTGCTGGCCGTCGGCGATCGCCATTTGAATGACCTTGAGATGATCTGGATTATCCGGCGCTGGATTGGCATTTCCGTTTCGGCTGAGGATTTCGCGGAAAGACAACTCTCCGCCCATGCCCATCATTCCGCCCGGCGCACGACCGCGTCCGGCTGGACGATCGGCGGCAGGCGAAATCGGCTGATCCGGAACCAAGCGGTATTTAAGAATAAAGGCCGCAATCCCTTTGGCATTCAACCATTCAGCGGTTTGTTCCGTCTCTGCAAAACCCAGCATACGCATCGCTCCGCCGGGGCAGAGAATGATCGCCGCGCCGGTCGCTTTTTCCGGATCGGGCAGATACACGGTGAGCGTTGGATCCACTACGTTGGAATAGGTTTTTGAGCCGCCGGGCCCCACCGAAACCTTTTCGCTGAACGTCCAATCCTCCGAGCCCGGAGCCTTGCCGGGCCAAAGCTTAATCGTCGACAGTTCCTTCGCCGAGGAATCGGCGACTTCCGTCTGGGCATTGGCAGCAAAAACCGTCAGCGAAACGGCGAGCACGGGCAGATATCGGAGGAGTGACATTTTCATTTTGAGCACCTCAATATTCGTTCGCTTTAATCCTTTTTCACGGAGAAGCGATAGATGGTTTTTGATTTATACGGTTTTTCCGGTTCCAACACGGTGCTCGGGAAATTGTCATGATTCGGCGAATCAGGAAAGTGCTGCGTTTCGAGCGCAAATGAAGAACGCGAGGATTCCGGCTTTCTGCCAGCATCGACCGCCTGCTTCCACAGCATTCCGCCGCTGCCGGAATAAAACTGCATGCCCGGCTCATCGGTGATGACTTCCATTACACGACCGCTGACCGGATCGTAAACGGTCGCATCCACCTCAACGTCCTTTTTGTTGTCGAGCACATAGTTGTCATCATAGCCTTGGAACGCCGATCCGTTGAAGGTTTCGCCGATCTTGTAGCCCATCGGATGCGGCTGGGTGAAATCAAACGGCGTGTCCTTTACAGGATCAATCTTGCCGGTCGGAATCTGGGAAACCAGCGGCGTATATTTTGCGGCGTTGATCGTAAGGATATGGTCAAAAATATAGCCCTTGCCCGCGCCATGAAGATTGAAATAGGCGTGGTTGGTCACGTTGAAAACCGTCTTTTTGTCGGTCGATGCGGCATAATCGATAACGATCTCGTTTTTATCCGTCCACGTGTAAGTAACCGAAACCTTGACGGTTCCCGGAAAGCCTTCCTCCATATCAGGGCTGGTATAAGTAAATTTAACAGCGTTGCTGTCTTCAACGATTTCTGAATCCCAAACCTTTGCGTGCCAGCCGTTACGGCCGCCGTGCAGCGTATTCGGGCGGTTATTTACTGCCAGCTCATATTCTTTTCCATCGAGCGTAAACTTTCCGTTGGCAATTCGATTGGCAAAGCGGCCGATGGTTGCTCCGCCGTAGGCATCGCCGCGGACAATGGTCTGTAGCGAATCGCCGCCGGTGGTCACGTTGTCCAGCTTTCCGTCCTTGTCCGGAACCTCAATACGGACAATACGCGCACCGTAGCTGGTCACCTGCAGGATATTGCCATCCTTGTTTTTCAACGTATAGAGCAGCACATCCTTCTCGTTGTGCTTTCCGAGATCCTTTTTAGAAACCTCACCGAAGGCAGCTCCAGATACGAGCAGTGCCAAACTCATTGATAATACTTTTTTCATACTCAGTCCTTTATTTTTGTCCCATTCAAAATGATCGGCTCTGTTTTCGCCGCCGCCATTCCCGGAGGCCCAAAACGGGTTCCGGTCGGCGGAACGATCTCCATCTTCAACTCATCGCCCTCAAACGAAAATTCAAAGGTCTCACTGGAGCCGGGATTAAACATGGAAAGAAAATACGCCGAGAGTTTATCGTCTGCCGTCCATGTGCAGATTCCCGCCGTACGCACCGGAGTAACGTCCATCGGGTTTGGATAAGCCGAACGCGCAAACAACAGCGTGCGGTCCGTCATCCCGATCTTCCAATGATCCAATCCGAAAGGAATATTGTGAACCGCGCCCTTACAGACCAGCGTGAGCGTACAATCCCCTGCCCCGTCAAAGCGAAAGAGAACCGACTCGACCCCCAGATCATTTTCCGCCATTTCATAGCGCCGCGTTTCCATGGTCACCTTAGAAACAGTGGAGGCACCAAACGGGCGTTTAATTTCATAACCCGCGATCGCCGCATTCAGATCAAACGATGGATCGGGCTC
>JAAYDL010000266.1 GCA_012729265.1 Lentisphaerota bacterium
CTTTCCGAACTTGCTCGAGAACACCCATCCTTCCCGGTACCCGTGGCTTTGGTTAAATCGGGAAACGTGGTCAATCAGGCCCAGCCGGCGCATCTTCGCGCGAACCGTCTCAAGCGTGCGCCGACTCAGGCCATACTTGTCCGCTATGGGTTCAAGAACAGGCAAGAACTGGTCCTCCGCCCACTTCAACTCGATAAACACAGCCAGGAAAACTTTCTGATGCGGCTTGTTGCCCGGAAAGAACACCACAGCCAACTCGTCCAGATCCTGAATGCGAGCAATCCTACTGTGGTTCACGTCAATCTTCGTGCTTGCCAACACCCCTCACCCCCGCGGCTTGCCCCGTTGCCTCCAGGGCCCTCCGGCGCATCTCGGCGCGGTCCCGGGCCACCTCCAACGCCATCTGCCGCAATTCCGTACCGAACCGGGACTCTATCCAAGCGATCGTGCAATACGCCTGGACGTACACCTCATTGAAGACGCGATTGAACCGCCAGCGCACGCCCTGCCGCGTCACACCGAAAACGGCCGCGATCTTCGCCCCATAATTTCGGCGCAACACCATGTGAGCCACAGGCCGCCGGCGAAGCTCGACCGACAAGTCCTTCTCATCCATGAGCCGCCCCAGCCTGGCGACGAACTCAGCATCCTTCTGCGTCAGCTTCATGCCGCATCACCAACAAATCGTTTCCGTATTGCGTCAGGTCCACTTCCCGCTCTTGTTCCATGAACACGAGTGTCATGAATCGGCGCGCCCGATCCCGGCGCGGGTCGCCGTTCAGAGCAGGCAACTGGCTGAATAAGACCGCGTCTTCGCAGACGCCGCGCCATATGACTTCCCGATAAGCGTCCATAACGAAAGGGTCATCATCCCAGCAGCCAGTCTCACCGAAAGAAAACGCCGATCGTGAAAGCGAGTCCAAAGTATCCGCCAAGCCGGGAATGCTGTCCAACTCCGGCACATCCGATGCCAGCAATTCCCCGGACCGCGACTCCGCCACGCGCCGGCGAAGCTCTTCAATCTCAAGACGCCGACGCTCACGAGACTCGCGCATACGTCCCGAAAAATAGGCTGCATCAAAGAGCCTTTCATCAAACAGGAACCGGGACGGGACCGGTGCCCCGCATTGCCGGCATGCGTAATGCGCCCGCCGAAACACCAGAGACGCGCCACAACAAGGGCTCTGCTGAAACTCCACCGTAGGATCCAGACTCGAGTGGCACGCCTCGCACGAGGCCCGTCCAGGGCCTGTCATGACCAGTCTTCCTCCGCAATCGGGACACGCGTGACCGGAAAGAAGCACTTCATAGTAAAACGCCCGGACCCACTCCCGCAGGACCTCAAGCCGACCGACCACAAGACCCAACCCGTCGAGTAACGCGTTGTTTTGAGTCACGATGGCGATCCCTCCCCGGACGCATTTCTCTTTTCCACCACAAACGCGCAAATGGAATGGCGAGGATCGCCGCCATGCCACAGCACCCGCACGGAATAACTCGAAGTATTGAACTCCTCGACAATCGGAA
>JAAYDL010000267.1 GCA_012729265.1 Lentisphaerota bacterium
ATGTCGGAGGAGGAGTTGCTCCAACGGCTGAGATATGGATTTGATTCAATGTTTAAGGATCTTGTAAAGGAAGGATAGAAATTATGAGTAAAGCATCTTGGATTATTACGGTGGTTTTGACGGCAGCGGTTGCACTGGGGGCCGGCTATTTTTTACGTGGACTAAAGTCGAGTCCAGGCGCGGGCGGTGAAATGTCGGCAATGGCAATGATGGGCGGGGGCGGTGCTCCGCCCGTTGTTCATGTGATGACGGTGAAGAAAGAGAAGGCGAGTCCGGTTCGGGATTATATTGCGCACGTTGAGCCCGTTCAACAGGTGAGTATTATGGCTCAGGTGTCGGGAACGATTGAAGAGGTTTGTTTCCGAGAAGGGAGCCGTGTTGCTGCGGGTGATCTGCTGTTCAGGATTGATTCGGCTTCCTATGAAGCGGAGCTGGCGCAGCGTAAAGCGGAGCTGGCGCAGGCGGAAGCGACGTTGGAGCGCGCAGAAAAATATTTGGCGATGCTCAAGTCGGTGGACGATCGGAGTGTATCGAAATCGGATCTGGATGGGGCGGTGGCGAATGAGTCCGAAGGCCGTGCATTGGTGCAGAAGGCGAAGGCCGCGGTGCGCCGTGCAGAGATTGATCTGGAATATACGGAGATTAAGTCGCCGATTGATGGACGAGTTGGTCGGGCGTTGATTACGAAGGGAAACTTGGTTTCTCCGTCGTCGGGCGCATTGGCAACGATTGTTCAGCTGGACCCGATCCGCGTGGTTTTTGCGATGCCGGATTCGGAATATTTAACGGAGTTTGAACGCTATTCCAACGAAGAGGGTTATGCCCCCATTGTGAGGGTTCGACTTTCGAACGGGGTGGTTTTGCCTGCGGCGGGGGAGATTGATTTTGATGATAATCAGATGAATGCGGCGACGGGAACGATCGACATTCGGATGCGTTTCCCCAATGAGGATCGGATGCTGGTGCCCAACAATTTTGTGAACGTATTGGTGCAGGATGGAAATGAGCCGGAGCGTATCGTTGTTCCTGCGGAAGCGGTTATGCACAATGCCGACGGTGCGTTTGTGTGGACGGTGACTGCGGATAACACGGTGGTTGCACAACCAGTGAGCGCCGGAGTGCATGTGGGGGCTCGTCGGATTATCGAGTCGGGCTTGTCCGAAGGGGACTGTGTGGTGGTTGTCGGAGTCCAGAAAGTACAGCCAGGCGCGATGGTTCAGCCGATGGCTGTTGACGCTGAATAGTAAAATTTTTATACGGACTGTTTTTTATGAATATAAAACCCCATAAGTTTAACTTTTCGAGCGTATTTATCCGTCGGCCTCGGTTTGCCGGGGTGATCTCGATTGTCATGGCGCTGGCCGGTTTGCTCTCCATTTTTATGCTGCCGATTGCACAGTATCCGCAGATTGCTCCGCCGCAGGTGAGGGTGTCGGCTGCCTATCCGGGCGCGAATGCGGAGGTGTTGGCGGAGTCGGTGGCTGCTCCGATTGAGCAGGCGGTGAATGGCGTAGACAATATGCTCTATATGTCCTCCTCCTCGGATGGGAACGGCGGCTATTCGCTGAGCGTGACCTTTGAGGTGGGAACGGACCCCGATATTGCGCAGGTGCAGGTGCAGAATCGGGTGCAGCGGGCCACACCGCTTTTACCGAGCGAGGTGATTCAGCAGGGCGTGTCGGTGCAGACCCAGGATTCCGACATGCTGGGGTTTATTGCGCTGATGTCGCCTAAAGGTACAAAGGATCAGCTCTTTATGAGCAACTATGCGTATGACTATATCCGTCCGGCGCTGGAACGTCTGCCGGGCGTGAGCAGCATGATGGTGTTCGGGGCGAAATACAGTATGCGCGTCTGGCTTGATTCGGACCGTATTGCCGCACTCGGCATGAGCGTGGATGATGTGCTGGGAGCGATTCGACAACAAAACATTCAGGCCTCTCCGGGTTCAGTGGGTACGGTGCCGTCCGATGACTCTGCGCGGGTGAGTTATACGCTGCAGTCCAAAGGGCGCCTCAGCGATCCGGTCGATTTTGAAAATATTATTGTCCGCACAGACGGCACGGCGGTGGTTCGTTTGAAAGATGTGGCTGACGTCGAGCTGGGTGCCGATAGTTATACGCACAATACGCAGTATAACGGCGGGACTGCGGTGGGGATGTTCATGTCGCGGACCTCCGGTTCCAACGCGCTGGAAACGATGAATCAGATTCGCGCCGAGCTGAAGGAGCTCGAAAAGCAGTTTCCTGATGATATGAAAGTGGTGCTTCCTTACGATGCCACGGAATATGTGCGCACCAGCATTAATGAAATTATTAAAACTCTCCTGCTCACGTTTGCGATGGTGGTGTTTGTTTGTTACCTCTTTTTGCAGGATTGGCGCGCCACGCTGATTCCTCTGCTGGCGATTCCGGTTTCGCTGCTCTCAACTTTTTCGGTGCTGATGGTATGCGGGTTTTCGATCAATACACTGACGCTGTTTGCGATGATTCTGGTGATCGGGATTGTGGTGGACGATGCGATTGTGGTGGTGGAACGCGTGCTCCATTTGATGGAAACCGAAGGGCTGGATCATAAAACGGCGACCTATCGGGCCATGGAAGATGTGTCTGGTGCCATTGTGGCCACGACGTTGGTGTTGCTCTCCATCTTTGTTCCGGTGGGCTTTGTGGGCGGTATTACGGGGCGGATCTATCAGCAGTTTGCGCTGACGATTTCCGCCGCAGTGGTTTTTTCCTCCACGATGGCGCTGACGCTGGGTCCGGCACTGTGTTCGACCATTTTGCGCATTCCAAAGGAAAAAAAGCATGGGCCGCTTCGTTGGTTTAATACGATGCTCGGGCGCGGGCGCAATGGATATGTTACGGCGGCCCGCGGGCTGGCGCGTCGGAGAGTGCTGACCATTTTCTTTCTGTTGGTCGCCATCGGTGGAAGCTATTTCGCCTTTTCAAACAGTCCTTCTTCCTTTCTTCCTGAAGAGGACCAGGGCATGATTATGGGTAGTCTCCAATTGCCGGAAGGGGCCACAGGATCTCGTACACAAGAAGTGCTGGACCTGATTACGCCGCAAATTTTGGAAACACCCGGCGTCGAATTCTCAATCGGGATTTCCGGATTCAGCATGATTGGCGGGAGTGGTGAAAATATGGGCTTTGTGATCATCGGTCTTGAAAACTGGAGCAACCGAAAAGAGGCGAGCAAGAGTATTGCTGCCATTCAGCAGCGGTTGAACGGCATGATGGCTGGCGTCCCCGAGGCCGAGGTACAGCTCTTTGTTCCGCCGGCCATTATGGGCTTAGGGACCAGCGGCGGGCTGGAAATTGAGCTTCAGGCGATGGGCGATCCCGACCCGCATCAGCTCGAAGCGGCCATGGGCCGTTTCTTGGGCGTGTTGAATGCCATGCCGGAGGTGATGATGGCCTATAGTGGCTATACCGCCTCGACCCCGACGCTTTTTGTGGATGTAGATCGGGTGAAAGCCGAGGCACTGGACGTTCCGGTCTCCTCCGTTTTTGCTTCGCTCCAGAATCAATTGGGTTCGCGCTATATCAACGACATCAATATCAATGGACAGGTCAACCGCGTGATTGCGCAGGCGGATTGGAAATATCGGCAGGACCCGGAAGCCATTAACCGACTCTACGTGAAAAGTCGTTCTGGCGCTATGGTGCCCATGGCTTCGCTGGTCAAGGTGAAGACCATTCTGGCGCCGCGCAGCGTGAATCGGTTTAACCAGTTTGCCTCTGCATCGATTACCGCCCAGCTGATGCCCGGAACGAGTTCGGGCGATGTGATGGATAAGGTCGAGCAGTTGGCGAAAGAAACGCTGCCGGAGGATTATTCGATCGCCTGGTCCGGACTCAGTTATCAGGAGCGCAAGACGTCCGGTCAGTCCACAACGCTGATCTTGATGGCGCTGGTTTTTGGTTATCTGTTCCTCGTGGCGCAGTATGAAAGCTGGACGATTCCGTTGCCGGTTATCCTTTCGGTGGCGGTGGCTTCGTTTGGTGCATTGATGGGGCTGTTTGCGCTGAAAATGTCGTTGAGCATTTATGCGCAGCTGGGCCTCATCCTACTGATTGGACTCGCCAGTAAAAACGCCATCTTGATCGTCGAGTTTGCCAAGACCCGTCGAGAAGAGGGCCTGAGTTCGCTGGATGCGGCGACTGACGGGGCATATCAGCGGTTTCGTGCGGTTTTGATGACGGCCTTTACGTTTATTCTCGGGGTACTTCCGATGGTGCTGGCAACGGGGGCCGGTGCCGCCAGCCGGCGCGCCATTGGGACCACCGTTTTCTGGGGCATGCTTGCGGCCACCGTGTTCGGCATTGTGCTGGTTCCTGCATTGTATGCGTTCTTCGACGGAATGCGGTCCAAAGCCGGATCCTCTTGGAAGAAACACCATGTTGTAGGATTGCTGATTCTCTTATGCGCTGGGTTCCCCCTCCTCACCGGATGCATAAACATAGGGCCCAACCATACGCCTCCTTCATTCCCTGAACTGAACGATACGATACCGGAGTCGGTGGATGCGGCGGAGTGGTGGACGCAGTTCAACGATCCCGAACTGGATCGGCTGGTGGCCTTGGCGCTGGAGCATAATTCCGACCTGAAAAGCGCGATTGCAACCGTCCGCGAAGCGCGGGCTCAGCTCGGCGTTGTGCGGGGGGGATATGGCCCCTCTGTGGATGGAAACGGACGTGTGGTGCGGCAGGAAACCGCAATAAATGTGGGCGGCTCAGGTTCTGCGCAGACGCTGTACAGCGTCGGGCTGGATGCCGTTTGGGAGATCGATCTGTTCGGCGGAACTCGGCGTGGCGTGGAGGCGGCCGTGGCGGATTGGGAAGCGCAGGAGGCGAATCTCGGCGATGTGCAGGTGAGTGTGGCGGCAGAAACGGCGCTGGCCTATTTGCAACTGCGCACCAATGAACGATTGCTCGAAGTGGCGCAATCGACGCTGCAAGCCCAGCAGGATACCCTTGACCTGCAGGAATCGCGTTTGTCGGGCGGGCTGAGCAATGACCTTGCCGTACAACAGGCGCGCTATAATTTGGCGAGCACACGCGCTTCGATTCCGCCGATTCAAACGGCGATTCAACAGAGCCGGAATGCGTTGGCCGTTCTCGTTGGTGAGCTCCCCGGTGCGCTGGAGCTCTCAGAGAAAGGTGCGGGGGAAACTGCGGAGCTGAATCTAGAGGGAATTCCTGCCGATCTGTTACGCCGTCGCCCCGATGTCCGGCGGGCGGAGCGTCAATTGGCGGCGCAAACCGCGCGGATTGGACAGTCGAAGGCAGGGCTCTATCCCACATTCAGCTTGGTCGGTTCTATTGGGCTGGAATCATTAAGTGCCTCCTCGCTGGTAGAGAGTGATAGCGGTCGTTACAGCATTGCACCCGGCGTGAAATGGCCGATCTTCCATGCGGGGTCGATCCGGAGCTCGGTTAAGGTTCAGGAAGCGCGGCAGGAAAAGGCGCTGGCGGCGTATGAAAAGAGCGTACTGAATGCGGTGCGCGAGGTGCGCGATGCGTTGATGGATTATCAGATGGAGCGGGCGCGTTACACTGCGCTGGAAACGGCCGTGGAAGCGGCACGCGGGGCAGAGGGAATTGCGAAGGACCGCAATGTGAACGGGCTTACTGATTTCAGTAATGTGCTAGATGCGCAACGCGCGCTCTATGCGCTGCAACGCGATCTGGCCATCAGTAAAGGGCGATTGGGCGAAACCACCGTGCGTCTTTATAAAGCGTTGGGTGGCGGATGGTCACTTTAGCCTAATGCATTTGGGTCAGGGTGCCGGACCGGCACCCTGATTTTTTAGGTTCTTCCGCCAAATCGGTGGGTAAAAAAACGAGTTGACCGCCGATCGGTCAGCTGGCGGGTAATCGGGTTCATCTATTTCCGGTAAAGTTTTATGACGCCGGGGATATCAAGAATCAGACGTACCATGCCGTCGCCCATAATCGCACCGCCGGATACACCTTCGGTTTGATTTAAAAGCGGGCCAAGGTCTTTGATCACAACCCGCTGCTGATCGAGCAGATCGTCCACCAGCATACAGCAGACTTCATTGTCTCCCTCAACAATCACCACGAGCCCTTCGCAGGGATTGGTCGAGTCGGGTTCCACTTCAAACAGTTCGTGCAGGCGTGCTAACGGCAGAAGCTCATTTCGAACCAGGACCATTTCGCGCTGACCATGGATGGTGGAAATCTGATCTTCTGTCGGGCGGAAACAGCGCCGTATGTTGTTGATCGGTATAATATATTTTTCTTCACCAACGCGTACCATTTGGCCGTCAATCAAAAGTTCTCCAACCATGTTGACGAGATTATCCAGTCGATCCGTGCTCACTTTGATTTTTTCATCCAGCTTTGGCGTTGTCTTCTTCGCGTCAGCGGCCTGCGGTGCCAGGTCGGCAGGGCGAGACGGGGCAGCTGAAATCTCTTCTTCGAGGACTTCATCTGTCGGTTTTCCCGGTTGCGGTTCGGGTTCCGGCTTGGATTCTGGCGCGGGTTTGGGGGGCGCTGCGGACTTGGGCGATGTATGCTTCTGCTCATCGCCAATTAATATCAGGTAGACGTCGGCCAAAACGGCAGGATTTAAGTCATCGTTTTCAACACAGCTCTGCAGTTTGCGTGAAGCTTTCCAGACTGCATTGATGGTTGCGATGTCGAGTCCATCTGCATTGGAAAGCAGTTCGACCAAGTCGTTCATCAGTTTTATCAGTCCATCCTTTTCAGGAGGACCTCCCGTCAGGCCAAACGCCTGAGCTGCGGCTTCTGTAACTTTTTTTACGCTGGATCGATCTGCCATGGTTTAGCCTTTCATTATACGAAACTCGGGAACACGACCCGTACGTTGAACGGATCAAGACCGGTGAGTTCAAATTTGTGACTATCTTCCCTGTTTCAATGTTTGTTTCTTTCTTTTGGGGAGGTGAAATTAACCGGTAATCTGGACAACTTCTTCTGCCGCTTCGGCCCATTGCGTCGTGTTTGCACTGGAGAGAACGTTGTCGATATCCAGCAGGATCTTGACGTTCCCTCCCATCTTTCCTATGCCGCAGATAAAGTCAACTCGGGCCGCTCCACCAAACTGCGGCGGGGGTTCAATCTGTTCAATCTGAATGTCGAGTACCTCAGAAACTTGGTCTACAATCACCCCGGTCGTCGTGATGCGCCTGTCGTGTTCATGTTCAACCACGATAATGCAGGTCTGGTCGTCGACGGCCTTTTCCTCCATGCCGAAGCGTTCGCGCAGATCCACAATTGGAATGACGTGACCACGAAAACTAATCACGCCTTTGATTTCCCGGGAGGTTTTGGGGACCTTGGTGATCTTCTGATAGCCGACAATTTCTCGAACGTTCAGGATTTCGAGGCCGTATTCCTCGCTGCCTAGAGCAAAGGTGAGATATTTCCCAGCCAAGTGGTTTCCTCCTTCTGCTAAGGTTGTGTTGGACATATTTTACCTCTTCTTTCTATGAATCGAAATCGTCAAGATCCTCATCAAACGGGATGAGCTGTGCAGCATCCATGGATTGTGTAACTTGGTCCATCTGATTTACAGCAATATTAACCTATTGGTAGATTGTAAATCAAACTGTCCGTTTTTTTCTTCGGCCCTTGGAGATAAGTTAACCGGAAATATTTTCCGCCGTTATTCGGGATCTTGACGAATTATTGCTTCCGAGCGTGGATTTGGTGACGGATTACGGCTATACCTATTTCCTATGAACCCCAAAGAATTACCCATTTATGAGCTGTACTCACTGCTTGCAGCCGCGCTTGAGACTCAAAACCGAATGGTGATCGAGGCTCCGACCGGATCTGGTAAATCGACGCAGGTACCGCAAATGGTGCTCGATTGCGGAGCGGCGGGGCCGGGCGAGGTGGTGGTGCTTCAGCCGAGGCGGCTGGCGGCGAGGTTGTTGGCCAAGCGCGTGGCGTTCGAACGCGGGGAGCCGCTCGGGGGTGAAGTGGGTTATCAGGTGCGCATGGAGAGTGCGCTTTCAGCCCGAACTCAGATCCGCTATGTGACGGAGGGAATCCTCCTGCGCCAGTTTTTGTCGGACCCTCAACTGCTCGGCGTGTCGGCGATTATTTTTGACGAGTTCCATGAGCGCCATATGTACGGCGACATCACGCTGGCGCGTGCGTTGCAGCTTCAACTGACGCGCCCTGATCTGAAGATTATTGTGATGTCGGCCACGCTCGATGCCGGGCCGCTACGCGAATATTTGAAACCATGCTGTGAGTTGAAAAGTGAAGGGCGGACATTTCCTGTCCATATCAGTTATGCGAAAAAGCGCATCGATTTTCGCCAGCAGCCCGTTTGGGATGCCGCTGCCGATGCGTTTGAGCAGGCGATTGAGTCGGGCGCGGAGGGCGATGTGCTGGTCTTTATGCCGGGCGGTTATGAAATTTCCCGGACGGTGGAGGCGATTCGCTCGCGCAGGTGCGCCCGCGAATTTGCGGTGCTGCCGCTCCACGGCGAGCTGCCGGTGCAAGATCAGGATGCGGCGGTGGGCGCGTGCGATCGGCGCAAAGTCGTGGTTTCCACCAACGTGGCGGAAACATCGATCACGATCGACGGCGTTCGCCTTGTGATTGATTCCGGGTTGGCCCGAATGGCGCGCTACGATCCAAACCGGGGCATTGATACGTTATTGATTGAACGGATCAGTCGGGCGTCTGCGGATCAGCGGGCTGGGCGCGCCGGTCGTACGGCACCCGGCGTCTGCATACGATTATGGACGGAGAAGGAACACTTAGCGCGCCCGCAACAGGAGCTGCCCGAGATTCTGCGGCACGATCTGGCGGAAGTGGTGCTGACGCTCAAGGCGGGCGGCGTTGAGGACGTGGAGCACTTTAATTGGCTGGAACCGCCGGATCCAAAATCGCTGGCGCGTACGCTCACGCTGTTGACGGATTTGGGGGCGCTGGATCACGCGGGTGTGCTGACGGCGGTGGGGCGTAAAATGGTGCAGTTCCCGATGCACCCGCGTTATGCGCGTATGCTGCTGGCGGGCGAGGAGTATGGCTGCGTTCGGCAGGCCTGCCTGATTGCCGCGCTCACGCAGGGGCGCTCCATTCTTCAGCGCAATCAAGGAACAAAGACGCACGATCACCGCGATGATCTATTGGGAGAGGACGATGTTTCCGACTTTAAGCAGCTCATGCGGGCGTGGCAGTTTGCGGATAAAAATAATTATCATCCGGAGGTTTGCGCTAAACTGGGCGTGAACGGGGCTGCTGCACGGCAGGTGAAGCCGCTCTATAATCACTTCCTTTCGATGGCCGAAAACGAGGGGCTGACGATTAATGACCGCGCACCGATCGATGAAGATTTGCAGAAGTGTATCCTGCTGGCGTTTTCAGATCAGGTGGCCAAGCGGCGCGATGTGGGAACGTTGCACTGCGAGGTAGTACATGGGCGTACCGGCGATCTGGATCGAGAAAGCGTGGTGCGGGATAGCGTGCTGGTCGTCGCCGCCGAGATTCGGGAAATTGAGGGGCGCGATCTGAATGTGCGGCTGAATTGGTGCACGGCCATTTCCGAGGTCTGGCTGGATGAGCTCTTCCCTGAAGATATAGAGGAAAAGAGCGCGGCGGT
Source organism: Lentisphaerota bacterium (assembly GCA_012729265.1). Lineage (GTDB taxonomy): Bacteria > Verrucomicrobiota > Kiritimatiellia > Kiritimatiellales > Pontiellaceae > Pontiella. Next base: position 9,616 of record JAAYDL010000267.1, read on the forward strand.
TTTTGATCCGGTTCAGAAACGTGTGGTAACCAAGCACTCGAAATCGTTTCGCGGGCTGGAGCTGCATGCCCGTATGAAGCAGGAGGTGGATTCGCAACGTGCGGCGGAGATTATTGCGGAGGAGGTGCTTGCCGGGCGGTTGGAGCTGTATAAATGGGACGATCAGGTAGAGCACTGGATTGCGCGCGTGAATTGTCTGGCCGAGGGGTGTCCGGATTATGGAATTCCGGCGATCGACGAAGAGGCGCGTCGAGCGATGGTGCAGGAGATTTGTCTCGGCGCGGTATGTCGCCGCGATTTGAAGGATCGCTCGGTCTGGAAGACGGTGAAGTCGTGGCTGGCTCCGGCCCAGTTGGAGATGATTGATAAGCAGGCGCCGGAGCGGATTACACTCCCGAGCGGCTTTAATGCAAAAGTGCGCTACGAAACGGGACAGCCGCCCGTGATCTCAGCCACCATACAAAAGTTGTATGATTTAAATGAGGTGCCCCGGATCGGCTTCGGACAAATCCCGGTGGTCGTGGAAGCGCTTGCGCCGAATCAGCGTCCGCAGCAGAAAACGCAGGATATGAAATCGTTCTGGAACAATGCTTATCCGCTGCTTAAAAAAGAATTGAAGGGCCGCTATCCCAAGCACGAATGGCGATAGCGGGTTGTTGTATTCTTCTGTCCGCTGTCGATGCCTGATCTTTTTAATGAAACGGTAAAATAGGATCGATCGACGGTTCGTTTTCCCACATAAACTCATTTTTCTGTTCGGCTTTAGAATCTGATTCTGGTAGCTTGACTGAGTTTTGGAATAGTATGTGATCTGGATGATGCGTTGAATAGGGTTTGGAATCTCAGAATCTATCGGTGGAGAGCGGAGTTCCTCCAGGATGTGATGAGAATCTCTTTAGATGTTGTCTAATGCCAAGTCCATGATATGCAAGAGTTTAATTGCAAGTAAAAACAGGTAACTCAAAAGAGAGGAGATAATAATGATCCGTAGGACAATTACTACACTGTTGGTGGCTTTGGTCGCCGGTAGTGTATGCTGGGCTCAGGATGACTTTCGTGTGTCGTCCACCACGCAGGAAAACAAAAACTACCCACAGGTTAATTCCGAAGGGCGCGTTCGCGCAGGCATTTCCGCCCCCGAAGCTACCAGCGTTCTGCTGGATATCGGCGGGGTCAAATATCCGATGACCAAGGATGAACGCGGTTTCTGGGTCGGCGATTCAGAACCGCAGGACGAAGGATTCCACTACTACCAGTTGAGCATTGACGGCGCTTCGGTTCCCGATCCGGGAAGCTTGTATTTCTACGGTGCCAGCCGCTGGGGCAGCGGCATCGAAGTCCCCGCAAAGGACGAGGATTTCTATGCACTGAAAAACATCCCGCACGGACAGGTGCGCGAGCAGTACTATTATTCGGAGGCTACCGATTCGATGCGCCGCGTCTACGTCTACACGCCGCCGGGATATGACCAGACGACCAACAGTTATCCGGTTCTGTATCTCCAACATGGCATGGGCGAAAATGAAACTGGATGGAGCAGCCAGGGTCGCGCCGGCCTGATCATGGACAACCTGATCGCCGAAGGGAAAGCCAAGCCCTTTATCATCGTGATGGAAAACGGAAGCATCGGCGGATTCGGTGGCGGCGGATTCGGTGGCGGCGGCATGGGTGCGCGTCCTGCTGCTGGCGGCGCGGGTGCTGGACAACGTCCTGCTGGAATGGGTGCAGGAGCACCTCCGGCTGGATTTGGTGGCCAAGGAGCAGGGCAGCGTCCCGCTGGTATGGGTGCGATGGGCCAAGGCGCTGGCGCTCCTCCTGCGGGCATGGGCCAGGGTGCCGGACAGCGTCCGGCTGGAATGGGCGCTCCCGGAGGACAAGCTCCTGCAGCCGGCGGCAACCAGCCGCGTCGTGGCGGTGGCATGGGTGGCTTCAACATGGGTGGAGTCTTCCAGCAAGTGTTGCTTGAAGATTTGATTCCCTTCATCGATGCAAACTACCGGACCCTCTCCGACCAGCCGAACCGTGCGATGGCCGGTCTCTCCATGGGCGGTATGCAGACGCGTTCGATCACACTGGCGAATCTCGACACCTTCTCCCATATCGGGATCTTCAGCGGCGGCAGCATTTCACCTAACGACATCACCGACATGGACGAGTTTAAGAGCAAGGTGAAGGCGGTATTCTTCAGCTACGGCGGTCGCGAAAACGGAGCTTCGGCAAGTGCCGCGGCTGACGCGCTCAAGGCCGAAGGCATCAATGCGGCCTACTATGAATCGCCCGAGACGGCCCACGAATGGCAGACTTGGCGCCGCAGCCTCTATCAGTTTGCGCCGATGCTCTTCCAGGAAGAAAAACCGGAGGAGTTTGTTCGGTCGAGCACTACGCAGAGCGGAAAGCAATATCCGCAGGTCAGTTCCAGCGGCCGCGTCCGCGCGGGCATTTCTGCCCCCAATGCTACCAGCGTTCTGTTGGATATCGGCGGGGTGCGGTATCCGCTAACCAAGGACGAGAATGGCTTTTGGGTTGGCGATTCGGAACCGCAGGATGAAGGCTTCCACTACTACCAGCTCAACATCGACGGCGCTTCGGTTCCGGATCCGGGCAGCCTCTATTTCTACGGGGCCAGCCGCTGGGGCAGCGGCATCGAAGTCCCGGCGAAGGATCAGGATTTCTATGCGCTGAAAAATGTACCGCATGGCCAGCTGCGTGAGGAGCACTATTATTCGAAGGCATCCGACTCGGTGCGCCGCATCTTTGTCTACACGCCTCCGGGATATGACCAGGACAACACGAAGCGCTATCCCGTACTCTATCTCCAGCATGGCGGCGGGGAAGACGAAACCGGTTGGGGCAGCCAAGGCCACGCCAACCTGATCATGGACAACCTGATCGCCGAAGGTAAGGCCAAGCCCTTCATCATCGTGATGGAAAACGGCAGCACCGCTGGTGGTGGCCGTGGTGCGGGTGCCGCCCGACCGGCGCGTGGTGGAGCAGGTGCTCCTCCTGCGGGCATGGGTGCGATGGGCCAAGGCGCTGGACAGCGTCCGGCTGGAATGGCAGCGGGCCAAGGTGGCGGGCAGCGTCCGGCCGGAATGGGTGCTGGTGCTCCGCCTGCTGGCATGGGCGCTCCTGGAGGACAAGCTCCTGCAGCCGGTGGAAACCAGCCGCGTCGTGCCGGTGGCATGGGCGGATTTGATTTTGCCAGCGGTTTCCAGAGTATCCTTCTTGAAGATTTGATCCCGTTCATTGATGCAAACTACCGGACCATTCCCGACCAAGCGAATCGCGCCATGGCCGGACTTTCCATGGGTGGCATGCAGACGCGTTCCATCACCTTAGCGAACCTCGACACCTTCTCGCACATCGGGATCTTCAGCGGCGGCAGCATTTCGCCCAACGACATTTCCGACATGGACGAGTTCAAGAGCAAGGTAAAGGCCGTCTTTTTTAGCTACGGCAGTCGTGAAGGTGGAGCTGCAAATGCCGCCGCTGCCGCCGATGCGCTCAAGGAAGCAGGGGTCAACGCTGTCTCCTACGTATCGCCCGAGACGGCCCACGAATGGCAGACTTGGCGTCGCAGCCTTTATCAGTTTGCACCGATGCTCTTCCAGGATGCCGCTGAAGAGGAAGCCGCTCCTGCACCGCGTCGTCGCAGTAACCGAAGAAATCAAGTCGAAACAGCTGCTCCCGTTGTAGAACCGGTAGTTGAAGTAGCGGCTGTTGAACCAGCAGTTGAAGCACCCGCCGGTTTTGGACCGGGTGCAGGCGGACCTCCTGCCGGATTTAACTTTGGTGCCGGAGGCCCCCCGGAAGGGTTTAATTTTGGTGCCGGTGGACCGCCGGAAGGATTCAACTTTGGTGCCGGTGGACCGCCGGAAGGATTTAACTTTGGTGCCGGTGGACCGCCGGAAGGATTCAACTTTGGTGCCGGAGGCCCCCCGGAAGGGTTTAACTTTGGTGCCGGCGGACCTCCGCCCGGATTTGGTGCACCCGCAGAAGCTCCGGCTGAAGCGGTTGTTGAGCCTGAAGCCGCACCTGTTGCTGCAGATCGTCCCGCAATGCAGCGCCGCCCGGCGGGTGGTGCTCCTGCTGGCGGTGCGCCAGCTGGATTCGGTGGCGGTGCTCCGGGTGGATTCGGTGGCGGTGCTCCGGGTGGATTCGGTGGCGGTGCGCCAGCTGGATTTGGCGGCGGCGGTGGTGCGCCGGGTGGATTTGGTGGTGGAGTCGCTTTGAATGAAGACGATAAACCAGCCTTTGACGATCCTCCGGCCGGGTACAGCGATGTGCGTTCTGATATTGCTCACGGCGAAATCTGGGTTCTTCAATATAACTCCGAAAAGCTGAGTGCACGCCGTCAGGTTCGCGTTTACACGCCGCCGGGATACACGGAAGATAAGGAATATCCGGTGCTTTATCTGCTGCACGGCATTGGGGGGAATGACCTCGAATGGATACAGGCGTGCAAGGCCAATACGGTCATCGATAACCTCATTGCTGACGGCAAGATTGAGCCGATGGTTCTGGTCTTCCCGAACGGCAATGCTTCCATCGTTGTCGGCGACAGCGAAGAGTTCCCTGGTGAGGGAGCCGGTGCGCGGCGCAACATGACTGGACAATACGACGGCTGGGATATGCCGTTCGAGAATGATCTCTTTGAAGAAATCATTCCGCTCGTTGAGTCCAAGTTCTCGGTGAAAACCGACAGCGCCAATCGTGCCCTCGCCGGTCTTTCCATGGGCGGCGGTCAGACGCTGAACATCGGTCTGTCCAACAGCGATAAGTTTGCGTATGTCGGCGGATTCTCTTCCGCGCCCAATACCCGTCAGTTCGGCGGAATGGCCAACAACGTGAAGCTTATTCCCGATGTGGATGCCGTTAAGAAAAACCTCAAGCTGATGTGGTTAGCTTGCGGGAACAAAGACGGTCTGCTGCGCGTCAGTCAAAGCGTTCATCAGCTCCTGAAGGATGAAGGCATTGAGCACGTCTGGCATGTCGACTCAAATGCGCACGATAATACAGAATGGGCCAACAACCTCTATTTGTTCGCTCAACATCTGTTTAAATAATTCGTAACAGCGAATTCGCAAGACGCATGCAGAAAGCCCAGCGCATTCTGCATGCGTTTTTTTATCGTTTTCGTCGCCGGCCTTTGCGGCGGGGCGCTCCGGTTTTCAGGTCGGGGACGATGCGGGGTTTGCGCTGTCGATGGCGGGGTTCGGCGACTTGTTCGGCGAGGACAAAGTCGACAAATCCGCGGGCGGTGTCAACCTTAGAGAGAGTGACTTCGACGGGGTCTCCGATCGTATATTTTACTTTTCCACTGCGGGTAAAAGCCTGTGTCATCTCTTCATTGGCTTCGAGCCAGTCGGAGGTGATGGACGCGAAGGTAATCATGCCGCGCTGGAGCGACTCCGGCAGTTCGACAATCATACCTTTGCCTTTGATGGAGACGATATACCCTTTAAAGGTGGCGGTCAGCGACGAGTTCATCAGCTCGCTGTAATATTCCAGCCGCTTCTTTTCAATACTCTGCTTTTCAAGTTCGTCGGCCTTTTGTTCGGTCTCCGTGCATTGCTTGGCAATCTCTTCAATACGCTCGCCGGAGATGCCGGGGTCTTGACCTTTTTCGATCGCCTTGAGCAGGCGATGAACAACGAGGTCGGGGTAGCGGCGGATGGGTGAGGTGAAGTGGGTGTAATCGTCGAACGCGAGGCCGAAGTGACCGATCTGCGTTCCGGAATATTCAGCGCGCTTAAAGTTGCGCAGAATGGCAAGGTTGGCGGTGTATTCCACGGGCGTTCCTGCGGCCAGATGAATGGCTTCGTTGATCTCCTTCCGCGTCTGGGGCAGGGCATTGATGCCGAGCGCCTGCAGCTCCATGCCCATGGCCGCCCACTGTTCTTCGTCGGGTTCGGCGTGTACGCGGTAGAGCGCGGGTTTATCGGCGGCGATCAGGATTTCAGCAACCGCGCGGTTGGCCAGCAGCATGCAGTCTTCGATCAGTTGATAGGCCGCTTTAGACTCAGAGCGCGGCATCATTTTTTCAATTTTGCCTTTGTCATTCAGTTTAATTTCAATCTCCGGGGTGTTGATTTCCACGGAACCGGCGGAAACGCGCCGGGCGCGGACCTGCTGCACCAGCGGATAGAGGTTCTGAAGGCGTTGGAGCACGTTCTCTGGAATCTGGTGGTCGGTCTTACCGTCGATAAAGCGCTGCACCTGTGTGTAGGTGAGGCGGGCTTTGGAGTGAATCACGGAGGGAAAGGTTTCGTAGCCGAGCATTTCTCCTTCATCGCTGAGATGAATCAGTGCGGTGTGCGTAAGATGATCATTCTCCGGATTGAGGCTGCAGACCTTGGTGGTAAGTTCGCGCGGAAGCATCATGACAGCGCGGTCAACCAGATAAATACTGTTGCCTCGACGAAAGGCTTCTTTATCGATTTCTGAGCCGGGGGTAACATAAGTGGAGACGTCAGCGATATGTACACCGAGTTCCCATCCGCCGTCAGGATGGGGTTCTAACGATACCGCGTCGTCGTAATCTTTGGCGGTTTCGGGGTCAATGGTGAAGGTGATGGCATCGCGCAGATCGCGGCGGCCTTCCATGCGTTCTGGAGTAATATCGCCGGACACTTTTTCGGCTTCAGCGACGACATCGTCCGGAAATTCTTCGCGGATTCCGGCGTCGGCGAGGAGGCTGTCAACATCAACACCGGGGCTGGAAGCTTCACCGAGATCTTCAAGAATGGTGCCGAAGAGCGGGCGATATGGGTCGGTCCAGTTGTTGAGTTGAACGAGCACCTTATGGTTTTCGGGAATGTTCCGAGTGTCTTCAATGCGGACATCCTGCCGGAAGCCAGCGGCATCGGGGATGACGTAGGAGTAGTAGGGGGTGTGTTTAAGTAGACCGACCGTGCGGTCAGAGGCGCGTTCGATCACGCGTTTAACCCGGCCTTCAGCGCGCATCTCGGTTTGGCTTCGCCGTTCACGGCGTTGGGCGCCGTATTCGGCGTGAAAGAGTTCAATGGCGACCTTGTCGTTAGGCAGGGCCACGCCGATATTGCGTTCTGAAACATAGATTTCGGAATCTCCCTCCGTTTCCGGAACGAAGATTGCGCCTCCTTTAGGCAGCATTTTGAGCGTGCCGATCGCTTCGTTATCGCTGCTCGGAAGCGCCCAGCGGTTTTTGCGCAGGCGGACGATCGTGCCTGCGGCTTCGAGGGCGTAGAGCGCGTGGCGGAAGTCGGCGCGGCGACCCGCAGAGTCAATATTGAGGAGTCGGGCCAGTTCATGTTGTTTCATGGGTCGGTATCCGGGGGCGGACATAAATTGTAGAAGTTGGGACTCGAAGCTCATTTTGGGTTCCTGTAGGTTTTGAACGATGAAAATTGTTTATGTAAGTAGTGAGATCGTACCATTTGCTTCGACCGGAGGTCTAGGAGATGTTTCAGCTGCTTTGCCGAAGGCGCTGGCCGTGCAGGGCGTAGAGATTATCCGCGTTCTTCCCCTCTATCAGCAGATTGATCGAGAACGCTACCGAATTAAACCGTGCAACGTGGAGCTCCATGTTCCGCTGGGACAGGTGTGGTATTGCGGATGTGTCTGGAAGCAGGAGTTTGAGGGCGTAACCACCTATTTTATCCGCAGCCGCGAGTTTTTTGATCGGACCGGCATTTACGGTTCTGAAGAGCATGGCTATGCTGATAACTTTGAGCGTTTTCTCTTTTTTCAGAAAGCGGTTGTGCGCCTGATTGACGTGCTGGACCTGAAACCCGATCTCGTGCATTGCAACGATTGGCAGGCCGCACTCATACCCATGCTGCTCCATTATGGAATTGACGGAACCATCCGAGATGGCAGCGAATGCACGCTCATGACGGTTCATAATTTGGCGCATCATGGCTGGGCCCCGGCAGAAAAATTTTATATGACCAACCTGCCGGACAGCTGCTACACCATGCATACGCTCGAGTTTTACGGTGAGATCAATATGCTCAAGG
>JAAYDL010000268.1 GCA_012729265.1 Lentisphaerota bacterium
GGCATCCGCTGCATAATATTCGTAGCAACCCATCGACGGTGGATTCAGCCAGAGCCCTCCATCGAGATCTGTTCCGGTTGCATATTCCGCATTGCCCGCCGCGATGCACGGCGAACTGGAGAGCAGATGATAATCGCCGTTTGCCGCATCCACAAACGCCGGCGCATTGGTCATGTTTCCATCCACACCATGAATTAGATCAGGCGAGCAGGAATATCTTGCCGTTGTATAACTTAGATCCTTTTCTGAAGGTGCCGTATTGTACCAAACAATGCAATTGTTCGCCGTGCATCCAACCATCCCGCCGCCGTATTCGGTTGCCGAATTCCCGCTGAAGGTGCAGTTGTTCGCCGTGTATCCAACCATCCCGCCGCCATATTCGGTTGCCGAATTCCCGCTGAAAGTGCAGTTGTTCGCCGTGCCAGAATGCATCCCGCCGCCCTGGAGAGCCGAATTCCCGCTGAAGGTGCAGTGGTACGCCGTGTCGCCCTTCATCCCGCCGCCCTCTCGGGCTGTATTTCCGCTGAAGATGCAGTGGTACGCCGTGCCTCCAACCATCCCGCCGCCATACCTGCCCGAATTCCCGCTGATGGTGCAGTGGTGCGCCGTGCCTCCACCCATCCCGCCGCCCTGGTTTTGTGCTGAATTCCCGCTGATGGTGCAGTAGTGCGCCGTGCCTCCACTCATCCCGCCGCCAGACCTCGCCCAATTGCCAGTGATGATGCAGTGGTACGCGGTGCCGCCCTCCATCCCGCCGCCGTCGAAGAGTGCGACATTGCCGGTGATCGTGCAGTTAGTGACCACCGGAGTCGTGTCATCGCAATAGATTCCGCCGCCATGGCCATTATAGCCGTTCGTGATCGTCAGCCCGCTCAGCGTGCAGGCGGAGTCGCCCAGATTAAAACAGCGCACGCTACCCTGCCCATCGACGATGGTGGTTTCCGGACCGTTGATGCTCTGAATGGTGACCTGCTTTGCCACCAGAATTTCTGCGTTCAGTAGATAATGCCCGTTGGTCACGAGGATCGTATCCCCCGTCGCAGCGGCATTCACTGCAGCCTGAATATTGGTCGAAGCGGAGGCCCAGCTGTTAAACGGTGCAGCCGGCGCGGCACTGTTCAGATCCACATAGAGCGTCGCGCCGAAAAGACGTTCACAGAAAACAACCCCTAAAAAAAACAATCCCAGCTTTTTCATTGCTTCCCCCTTATTATATTATGCCAAACCAAACCGCAAAACTCCCACTACATTTACACCCCTACACAAAAATCACTTATCCGTCAACCACTCTCTTTTTTTTATTTTATATCACTTTTATATATTACAATTTTAGTCATCATGATTTTTCTCATATACGTCATTTTTCTCCTGGAGCGGCGCGAATCCCTGCTTCTCCAAGTCTCGTTTTCGAGGTCATCAAATTATAAGCGACTTTGGTCGCAATTATTTTTCCCGCGCGCACGTCTTATTGGTTTGTCTGCGCGCACTGGAATGAAAGAAACAAATTGTTCACCGGTAAAACATTGCTGCCAGAGGAGGCGGTTTTGTTCTGCACAGATCAACAGGGAACTCGGGAAGATCCAATAAAAACAGGGAGAAGCATAATGAAGAAATTATTTGCGCCCGGCATGATTGCGTGTGCACTGCTAGCAACCACCACCGCATTCGGCCAGGAAGAAGAGAAGAAGGAAGAAAAAAAGCCGATTGAAGTCAAAAGCCTGAAAGAAGCCTACAAAGGGACCTATTTGATTGGTACCGCTCAGGACTTTCCGCGTGGTTTTTCGGAAGCCGAGCTGGCTAATGCCATATTCCATTATGATATTGTTACGCCTGAAAACTGCATGAAGCCCCAGCCGACTCATCCGTCGGAAGATACCTACAACTTCACTACGCCTGACGCGCTGGTAGAGTGGGCGACTGAAAACGGTCTCAAGGTATGGGGACACACCCTGCTTTGGCATTCGCAGACCGGCCAATGGTTCTTCCAGGATACCACTGCCGCAACAACAAACGCTGCAACAACTGCTGCGGCCGCTCCGACCGAACGTCCTGCTCGACGCGAACGTCCCGCCGGAGCCGCAGGTGAACGTCCTGCACGCCCTGAAGGGGCTCCTGCCGGCGGATTCCCGGGTTTTGGCGGTGGTGCTCCTGCCGGCGCTCCGGGTGAACGTCCTGCACGTCCTGAAGGTGCTCCTGCCGGCGCTCCGGGTGAACGTCCTGCACGTCCTGAAGGTGCTCCTGCCGGCGCTCCTCCTGCTGGTTTCGGCGGCGGCAACTTCGGTGGATTCGGCGGCGGCGGTTTCGGTGGATTCGGCGGCGGATTCGGTGGTGGCAATGCCGGCCCGCAAGCCAGCAAGGAAGTGATCCTGGAGCGTTTGGAAAAACACATCAAGACCGTGGTCGGCCGTTACAAAGGCAAGATTATCGGTTGGGACGTGGCCAACGAATCGATCGCAGACAATGGGGATTGGACGACCGAAAACCTGCGGAAATCCAGCTGGTATACGGCTGTTGGACCCGAAGTATTGACGCTGGCGTTCAAATGGGCCCACGAAGCCGATCCGGATGCAATACTCTACTACAACGACTACAACATTGAGCAGGGTGCGTCCAAGAATACCGGTAAACATGCCGCCTCCTTGATCCTGCTCAAACGCCTTATCGCCGAAGGTGCACCGATCCACGGCGTTGGCATTCAGGGCCATTGGCATCTCGACACCAACCTCGAAGATGTTGATAAAGCGATCGAAAACTACGGAAAGCTCGGCCTCAGGGTCAGCATCACCGAGCTGGACGTGACTTCCACCGGCGACAACAGCGGCGCCTTTAACGTCAATGGCGGCGGCGGCGGCATTCCTCCTGAAAACTATGAAAAGCAGGCGGAAATCTACACGAAGCTGTTTGAAATCTTCAATAAGCACTCGGACGTTATCGAACGCGTTACCTTCTGGGGTATTTCCGACACCCGCTCCTGGCGTCGTGGACAGGATGCATTGCTCTTCACCGGCGATCTGGAACCCAAACCGGCATTTAAAGCCGTTCTGGATGCAGCTCCGAAAAAGAATTAGTCGTTGCAAAACCTGGCGACGATGCGAAAGGGCGCGGAATCCGCGCCCTTTTTTTATGGCTCTTCCGCCAAAAATCGGTGGGTAAAAAAGTCGAGTTGATCACAGATCCGGCGAATTTTTATCGCGCACCGTAACGGCAGTGCTCCATTTGGTTGTAAAAATGTTCCATAACGCGCAGATAAAGCAGCCTATCGAGATGGGTGTCTTCGACCCCCGCATCAATGTTCGGATTGTCGTTGATTTCAATTACAGAAAAGCGGTTCCCCTTCTGCTTGATGTCGACGCCGTAGAGCCCGTTCCCGATTAAGCCGCAGGCCTTCACCGCCAGCTTAATTGCGGCGGAGGGGGCCTGCTCCACCGCCAGCGTTTCAAATCCGCCCGTCCGTGAAGAACTGGGAGCGGAATGGTTATAAATCTGCCAATGGCCGGCCGACATATAATATTTACAGGCAAAGAGCGCATGTCCGCCGAGCACACCGATCCGCCAGTCAAAGTCGGTATACATAAACTCCTGGGCCAGCACCAAGACCGATGACTGAAACAGTTCTTTCGTTCGCGCCTTCAGCTCTTCCATTGAGGCGGCTTTATGCACCCCGCGCGAGAACGAGCCATCGGGAATTTTCAGCACCAGCGGAAATCCAAGAAGATCGGCGGCGCGCTCGAGTGTGGCAGGCTGATCGCGATAAAGAATTTCCGTGCGTGGTCTCGCCAGCTCATTTTCCCGCAGCAGCTCGGCCAGATAGACCTTATTGGCGCATTTCAGAATGGAATTGGGATCGTCAATTACAGGCATATGTTCAAATTCCGCCTTCTGCGCAAACTGGTAGGTGTGATGATCCACCGAAGTGGTTTCACGAATAAAGAGCGCATCATATTCTGTCAGCCGGGGATAATCCTCCTTCCCGATCAGCTCCACATCAATTCCAATCTGACGACCCGCCTGCACAAAGTTTTCAAGCGCCTTTCGATTACTCGGCGGAAGTGCTTCCTCCGGATCGGTTAACACAGCAAGGTCATATGAAAACAGTTTTTTTCGACGCGGCTTCCGCCACACTTTACGACTGTATTGGTCCAGCGCCGCCGCAAACTCATCCTGCTCCGCCTCGCTCAGTTGATAGATCGAGAGCGGCTTGACCGACTCAATCACCCAGGTCTTATCCACCTGCTTAAACGCCACATTCAGAATCGGACAGGTGAACAATTCGAAAAGCTGCCGCGCCAACCCCTGCAGCTCTTCGGTCGCGGTTGTTCCGAAATAGACCCGAAACTCATACGCGGCCAGCTCCCCGTGGCCCACATGCACCTTTTTGCTTTTCACCGCCTTTTCCAGCAACGAGAGCCCGAGCGTATACATCCGCGGTTCGCTCAGATCGTTAATGGTCCGGACCGAAGGAATCACCCGATCGCCCCGCGCCTCGGCCAGCAGCGAGCAGTAGTACCCCTTCCCCAGATATTTATAGTCGCGACACAAATTAATCACCCGCAAGGGCCGCGTGGGCGCAGGATCCGTTGCCAGATATTCCTCTGCCGTAATCAGATTTTCGCCGGGATAATACGGCGTCCAATCCTCCAATCGATCAACCACAATAAAAGGTGTAGACATAAAATCAGACAAGCTCCCTTCGCATAACAAAAGCGTGTGCACCGTCCTCGTAATAGCCCGGAATCACAGCGGTATCCACAAAGCCGAGGCGTTTATATAATTCAATCGCCGATACATTTTCCATTCGAACCTCCAGCCGCATCCGCACGCAGTTCCGTCGACGGGCCTCCTGCTCCGCCCGGTCCATTAAACGCCGCCCGATTCCGTGCCCGCGTTCCGACTCCAGCACCGCCAGCGAATAGACTCGTGCCGTCCGAGAAGTCCTCCGAAACAGGGTAACCATGCTGCCGACCAGCGCGCCGTTTCGATAGGCTGCCGCACAATAGGCGCTCGGTGCGCACAGCAGCCGCCTCAGATTGCGGCGGCTGATTCGATCTGACTGAAAACAGGCAGCCTCCAACGAAAGTAGATCGTCCGTTCGATTCAGACCGACACGGCGGACCACCACGTCGGAATATTCGTTCAAGCTCATTCAGCTCCCGAGTTAATCTATGTCGCCGCTATATAGCGTCAGCTCTCCCGGCTGTATACACAAATTTAGCTCAATTCGCATGACGGGAAACAAATTCTATGAAACATTCCCGTCTACTGCGCGATCAATCAGGAGACCGTTATGTTAAAATCGAGAAATCACCCCAAGTTGCGTGAACGATTTTTGAGGAATACATGGATCGTTGTTGCGCTTCTCGCGCTGGTTTCGCTGTTGGGATTGGCCGGGCGACTGCACTGGACACTGGATCTCTTTTCTCACTTTCGTGTACAGTATGCCCAGCTCGCCCTGATCGGCGCCGGCGTCTGCCTGTGGGTGCGTTTCAACAAAGCTGTACTGGGATTCCTTGCCGTATTTCTGCTCAACTATGCCTTTATCTTTCCGCTCTACCTCGGCAAGCCGGACGCCCCCACTCAAAAGCCGCACCGCGCCATGCTGATGAATATTTACGCCGGCAACGGCAATAC
>JAAYDL010000269.1 GCA_012729265.1 Lentisphaerota bacterium
CGGGACACGTTGAAACGTGAACTACAAACGGGACACGTTGAAACGTGAACTACAAACGGGACACGTTGAAACGTGAACTACAAGCGGGGCCGCAGACTCAAGTCTGGAACTGCAAACGGGGGTTCCTCGACTGAACAAACTTCTCGTAGAATAGATCTCTTCGGCGTAGTTTTTTTTGTTGCGTGTGTTCGGAGGAACAGAAGGGTTGCTGTAGTGGAAGTATTGTTAAGCGATGAGCATTTTGCGGCGGTGAATAAGCCGACGCGGATGTTGACGGTTCCGGGGCGCGGGGCGGATAAGCAGGATTGTCTTTATCGCCGCGTCTGTGAGCTGTTTCCCGATGCGCTGGTGGTGCATCGGCTGGATATGGAAACGTCCGGCGTGGTGCTTTTTGCGCGGTCGCTGGAGGCTCAGCAAAATCTTTCCCTGCAGTTTGAAAAGCGGCAGACGCTGAAGCAGTATGTCGCGATCGTTGAGGGCGTGGTTCTGCAGGATGAGGGCGTGGTGGATTACCCGCTACGCAAGGATATGACGCAGCGCCTGCCGCCCAAGCATCTGGTGGATTGTGTGCGCGGAAAGAAAGCCCTGACGCGCTGGCAGGTCTTGGAGCGCGGCGCGACAACAACGCGACTGGCGCTGTTTCCCGAAACGGGGCGCTCGCATCAGCTGCGGGTACATATGCAGAGTATCGGGCATCCGATCGTCGGCGATCCCATTTACGGCCATGCGGCGGAGCGGTTGATGCTGCATGCTCAGATGCTTGCGTTTTTGCATCCGGTGAGCGGAGCGCCGATTCGGATTGAATGTCCCGCTCCGTTTTAGGAGCGGTGAAAATTCAAAACCGATAAGTTTAATACTGGGTTTATCGTTTGGGATGCTGTAACTATAACAGAGACGGTTGGGAAATAAAGGAGTTGGAGTGAGCATTGATATTTTACCTGCGTTTATTCGAGAAAACTACGAGGTCCATGAATGGAAGCATGCCTGTGCTATTTTGAAGCATGATTTCCGAGAAGAATAGAATGATATAATAAGTGTTTTGACGGCATTTAGGTTAAAGAAGAGCGATATTACAGTGCCTGGAGGTCGAAAATCAAAAGTTTCGGAGTTTATTGATAGCTTTCTTTACGATAGAGGTTGGGTTGAAAAGCAGTTTGAGACACACGTTATCGTAGACGATGTACAAAGGGATACTCCAACACACAAGATTGATTGTTTAAAAAATCGTGTTGCTCTTGAGATTGAATGGAACAATAAGGACCCTTTTTATGATAGAGACCTGAACAATTTTCGACTTCTCTTTGATCTCCAAGCAATAAGTGTGGGTGTGATAATCACGCGTTGTGATGAGTTGCAGGATATATTCAATGATTTGGGCAGAGGTTCTTCCTACGGCAACTCGACAACTCACATGGCCAAGTTATTGCCAAGAATTGAGGGTGGTTCTGGGGCAGGGTGTCCATTGATTGTTTTTGGTATTACAAAATCGCTCTATCTGGAGGATGATATCTAATGACTGCATCTGAGGATTTATTAAAATTTGCTGGTGATCGCAAATTTTCTACTATACTTGCTGACCCTCCGTGGCAATTTCAGAATCGTACGGGGAAAATGGCTCCGGAGCACAAGAGATTAAACCGCTATCCAACTATGCACCTTCAGGAAATAAAAGACCTGCCAGTAGAATCAATTTCTTCTGAACGTGCTCATTTGTACATGTGGGTTCCAAATGCCTTGCTTCCAGAAGGGTTGTCGGTTTTGGAGAGCTGGGGGTTCAAGTATAAGAGCAATCTTATTTGGTATAAAATAAGAAAAGATGGGGGTCCGGACCGGAGAGGAGTGGGGTTTTACTTTAGAAACGTCACAGAAATTCTCCTTTTTGGAGTTCGTGGAACGAACATTAGAACGCTTCAGCCGGGTAGAAGTCAGGAGAATATTATCAGCACAATGAAGCGCGAGCATAGTCGAAAACCTGATGAACAATATGAGATTATAGAATCATGCAGTTGGGGGCCGTATCTTGAGCTTTTTGGGCGTGGAGGACGCAATGGTTGGTCAACATGGGGAAATCAATCAGAGAATTACGAGCCTGATTGGCCAACGTATAAGAATCATTCTCAGGCGAAAAGTACAGAAGAACTAGAGCTTCAATTTAGGGAAAAAGTAAAAGAGTATTTCTCGTCAATGGACAAATAGTTTATGGTATACGTCTAGCACAGAAGAGCATGATCTTATAGCATATATTTACTCAGAATTAGGTTATTATTACGTATGCTGGCTGCCGTGTTGATCCTGTTCATCTGTGGTTTATATCTGTTTTCACGGTCAGGAGCGGTCGTTCATCTTTCGGTCCCACTCATAAGCCCGGGCGGTGACTTGATCCTCCATGCGCTGGATGCGTCGGTTGAGGCTGGTAAATTTTTCGTGGATATTCCGCACGGTATATTTGGGCGCGGAGGTGTAGGCCTCGTAAAAATCCTTTTCTGAAGGATCCTCAAAGGAGCGCACGGGACTGGGTTTCATTAAGGCCGCCGCGACGATATAGAGGATCAGCACGGGCCATGCGCCCGACATGCAAAAGCAGGTGACTGCTGCAATGCGCACCCAGAATGCACTGATGCCGAAGTATTCCGCCAGACCACCGCACACCCCCAACCATTTGGCGTCTCGGGAGCGGTAGGGACCGTCTTTTCTTTGTGAATTCATGACCGCTCCTTTTTGTTGGAATCGAAAAGGATGGTTTCGAGGTTTTCGACGCGCCGTTCCATGCGTTCAAGGCCGTGATAAATATCCTGAATCATACGTGCCTGCTCGGGATCCTCCTTGGAGGACCGTTTCCTCATAACACCGCCGATGGTTCCGCATATAATCGCCACAATCGGAACGCTGAAAACCATTACTATTGCCACTACTCCAACCAAAGAATCATTCATTAGATCTCTTTCCTCGCTATCAATTTATTCCGCCGCGTCTTTCATTTCGTCCGCTTTATATTGTTTGTTCTTCAGTCCGGCAAGTTCTTCCTCAATGCGTTCATCGGTCGCCAATTGTGTAAATTTTTCCTCGAGCGTCGGGTTGGCTTTTGGGTTAACCAGATCCGCCTCGGCTTCCATACGGTCAATGCGATGTTCCAGCTTGTCGAAGCGTTCAAAAGAGCCGACACCGTTATAGCGGCGAATGCCCTGTTGTGCGCGCTTTTTTTCAGTGGCATGTTTGTGCCGATTAATCAGTGCGAGCTTTTTTTCGCGGGCGCTTTGAAGCTTGGCTTCCAGTTCGCCGATGTCGTGGCGATACTGCTCAATCAGCTCGTTCAGTTGGCTCTCTTCCTTTTCAAAACTCTCCGTTTGCTCCTGAAATCGGCGTTTTTCGAGCAGAGCTTCGCGGGCCAGATCATCTCTTCCTTTGGATACGGCCAGCGCCGCGCGATCGGCCCAGGTTTGGATCAGAGCGACAACTTCGTCCTTACGACGTCCGAGCCGTTTGCTGTTGGCAATCACGCCGGCGCAGGACGATTTCAATTCAATCAGGGTGTCTTCCATTTCGCGGATCATCATTTTGATCATTTTTTCGGGATCTTCGGCTTTATCGAGCATGGCGCCGATGTTGGAGTTCACGATATCTCTGAATCTGGTAAAAATGCCCATTCTTAACCTCCGTTGTTTATTGGGTTGGCCATCATAACAACAAAAAGTGTGCCATCTGCTCGTGGTTTCATAAGTGCATGGAATGGAGAAAATAATGTGGGTTGACATATTTTCAGTATCTGTTATATATGACCTCAAACAGGTTAAAATGGCAAATATATGGTAAATAAAACCACATCGATAAGCGAGGCGCTCGGGGAGTCGGAAGCTTTTCTGGATTTTCAATCGCGTCTGGCCCAAGTTGCTCCGGTGGAGCGTCCGGTTCTGTTGATCGGCGAGCGCGGTACCGGCAAGGAACTGGCGGCAAGGCGTCTGCATTATCTTTCGCGGCGCTGGGACGGTCCTTTTGTGACGCTCAACTGCGCTACGCTCAGTGCCTCTCTGATCGAGGCCGAGTTGTTTGGTCACGAAAAAGGGGCGTTTACCGGTGCGGAAACGCAGCGGGCGGGACGCTTTGAAACCGCCGACGGCGGCACGTTGTTTCTGGACGAAATTGGTATCATCCCGATTCCGGTGCAGGAAAAGATTCTGCGGGTGGTGGAATACGGCGCCTTCGAGCGCGTTGGCGGATCAAAGCCGATCGAGGTGGATGTGCGGATTGTCGGGGCCACGAATGAAAATCTGGCCGCGATGGCGGAACGTAATGAGTTTAAGCGGGATCTGCTGGACCGCCTCTCTTTTGAAGTGCTTTTCCTTCCGCCGCTGCGGGTGCGCAGCGAAGACATTATGCTGCTGGCGGAGCATTTTGCTGCCCGCATGGCGTTTGAGCTCGGTTATGAAGAGGTGCCTGCGTTTTCAGTCCGGGCGGTCGGGCTGCTCAAGCGGTATCCGTGGAAGGGCAACGTGCGCGAGCTGAAGAATGTGGTTGAGCGTGCGGTTTATCAGTCGGAGGGACAGATCATCGATCACATCGTATTTGATCCGTTTGTTTCGCCTTATCCGTTTGAGCCGCTGACGTCTGAAGCGCCGTCGCCTCGTGCAGAGAAAATTGACGAGCCTGAAACCGAGCCGATCCATCATGACCAATCGTTCAAAGAATCGATTCGGCAGTATGAAATCCGGTTGGTGCGTTCTGCGCTGGAGCGGGCCCGATTCAATCAGCGCAAGGCGGCCGATCTGCTGCAGCTCACCTACGACCAGTTCCGCGGGCTGCTTCGCAAACATCAGGAGGAGTTGTAGTGTGCTTCGTAATACTATCCGCCCATATCTTGTTTTCTATGCACGTTTTATCAAACACTCGCTGCGCTCAAGGCACCAAGAACACCAAGCTTGGAGCCCTTTGTGCCTTGGTGTTTATTGGTTTCGGCTATGCCGCGCTACGGTTTAGTTGTTTGGAACCGCGGATGGACGCGGATCGACACGGATGATCAACTTATCCAAACAATCCTGTTGTCCTGTCAAAAACCGTTCACTCGCGGTTCGGTACCTGCGGAGCAGTTTTTTCGAAATGATGGCTCGGCAAGGCGATGAGAGGACGCTAGGTTTCCCGCGCTTAAAACGTAATCACCTAAACCCCATTTTAATGTATGAACGATGTACTCTACAAAGGCCATTTTAAGGGCCTCGATATTGCTTTTACCTATGCCGTTTCAACGCAGGCGGTGAACGAGGCGGTTGTGCGGCATAACTGCGATCCGGCGGCGGCGCATCTGCTGGGCCGCGCGATGACCGGCGGATTGCTGGCGGCGGCATTGCTTCCGGAGGAGCGACGGCTGAACCTGAGCTGGAAATATCGCGGTGCGTTGAAGACCATTGTGGTTGATGCAGGACAGGACGGTACGGTGCGCGGACTCATTTCGCCTCCGCAACTCAGCGATCCGACCGACGTAAACGATGCGCTCTACGGAGAAGTGGGCGAGCTGCAGGTGATCGTTACGCACAACGGCGCGATCGCAAACTCCGGCACTACGCCGATTTCGCTGCACGATGTGGTGGGCGATCTGGCGTATCACTACTGTATTTCCGATCAGGTTGAAACGGGGATGAGCGCGATGATCGGCTTTAATCCCGACCCCGAAAATCCGGTGCAGCTGTGTCAGGGATGGATGATTCAGGCGCTGCCGGGGACGGATCTCGAGCGCTTTGATCGGATTCACCAGCGTATGGAGGGTGCGGGATTCCGGGAACTGTTGGGTCACGAAAGCGAGGCGGACGGTTATTTTGAGCAGATTGCGAAAACGTTGGTGGGCGATGAGACCGAGTTTGACGGCATTTACATGGAAGTCTGTCCGCCGCCTCGTTTTGCCTGTACGTGCAGCAAAGCAAAGATGGACGCTGTGCTTCGGAGTATTCCGATTCCAGACCGCATGACCATCGTTAAGCGGAACGAGCCCCTTGGCATTCATTGTCAGTTTTGTGCGGAGCGCTATGAAATGACGATGGAGGAGTGCATCGCGGCGTGGAACACAAAGCCGGAATAGATCGGGAGAGGCACGTGTTGAATCGTCGGGGGCTGTAAACCACGAAATTTTCACCACGAAGCAACGGTGTTAAACGACAACCAAAAAATCAGGATTCTTTGCGTCTTTATTTCTTAGCGGTCAAAAAATCTCCGTGATCTCTGAGTCCTCCAGCGCAGCGGGTGGTGAAAATATAGCTGAGGATGCATGGGAAAAGGAACCACGGTGGCGAACTGAAACTCCATTTATTGACCAACAAGATGGAGGGCTTTAGAGATTTCTAGAAAATAGGCTGGAGGATTCGGTGCGTTCCCGTTATCCTCTCAGGCAAAGTCTTGGCAGCGGAGGGTGCTATGGTAAGAAGGTGTATATCGCAGTGCGTATTGATGTTTTGTGCGGTCTCATTTGTTCAGGCGGCGACTATTTCACAGGAGTCAGCGTTGGAGCAGGCCCGGTTGTGGATGAAAGAGAATCCGGTGATGTCGGTTGCTGCGGAGCGTTCGGCCACGGTATCGGTTTTCCCGGACACAGGAGCCTACTCGGTTTATGTGGTCAATCTGTCTCCCGGCGGATATCTGGTGCTCAACTCGGATGATCGCCTGCTGCCGGTGGTGGCTTTCAGCCCGGATGGACAGGCGGATCTAACCGATGACCCGCAAAATGCATTCCGGGCGCTGCTCCTCAGTCACGTCGAAAAATCGTCGCAGATGCTGGCGTCGGGCGTTCTGCCGAAGCTTTCGCGTATGGATGATGCGCCGACGGAATCATACGGCCCCTTTTTGGAGACCGCGTGGGATCAATCCCATCCGTACAACCTGCTCTGCCCGCCAGTGACCGGAGGACTTTCGGGATACGATGACCGTGCGCCGGTGGGCTGTGTGCCGACGGCGTATGGGCAGATTCTTAACTATCATCGCTGGCCGGTTCATGGCCAAGGAACCTACAGCTATGTGGATAGTCAAGGGGCTGTGACCGGAGAACACAGTGCCGTTTTTTCGGATGATTTTGACTGGGGGTCCATGCTCTCCTTATATCAGGTTTGGTCGACAAACCCCCCGGCTTCTGAAGCCGCGATCGCTGAACTGATGGTTGAGCTCGGTGTGATTGCGGAGGAGAACTATGAGGCCACTGAGTCGTCAGCCAGCCTTTTGGGGGTCGCCAAACGGTTGGACGACTATCTCTATTTTGAGCCCGCTATCTGGCACCGCAACTCGACCGAGCTTCTGGCTCCGCTTGAAGCGGACCTGCGGGCCGGGTTCCCTTGTCTGGTTTCGCTGTCGAATATGGCACACGTGATTATTGCCGATGGTCTTAAGGTGGAAGGCGGAACTACATCCTATCACTTGAATTATGGTTGGGGCGGACAGGCGAACGGATGGTACAATATTGATTCAATTCCCAGCGGCCCCTTTGATGACGGCGTGACCGGCCTGCGGCCCATGCTGATGGCGTTCCCAACGACCAATGTTGTGACTGCTTCGACGGAGGGTGAAACGGAGGTGCAGTGGATTATTCCGAAGCGGCTGGAAGACG
Organism: Lentisphaerota bacterium; assembly: GCA_012729265.1. Classification (GTDB taxonomy): domain Bacteria; phylum Verrucomicrobiota; class Kiritimatiellia; order Kiritimatiellales; family Pontiellaceae; genus Pontiella. The sequence goes on from JAAYDL010000269.1 coordinate 7,577, forward strand.
AAGTGGCCGCCCTTCGGATCAATCGTCTGGAAAAGCAGGTGGGCTCCTGGAGTTCCGACGGAACCGCGATTCCCGCCGACCTGAACGATGGCTGGAGCGTGGTGACCAACGGCCATTCCGGCAATGGCTGGTATGCCGGACCGAACGGTCCAGCGGAGATGACTCTGGATGATCTCTTTGTTCCTGGGGCCTCATCAGAATTATCATTTCAGCTTTCCTGCCAGCTTGGATCGGCGACATTTTCAATCGCTGCTTCCACGAACGGCGGATACAGTTATCAGGAAGTTTATTCGATGAATTATCACGGAACCAACTATTGGACACAGGCTGATGACTGGCAGCTGCAAACGGTGTCGCTCGCTCCGTATGCTGGACAGCAGATTTCACTGAAGTTTGAACTTTCGTCGGGTTCTTATTATCTGGACGGCGGCGTCTGGCTGGATGATTTGACCATTTCCGATGCAGAATGGTATGCGTGGAAACCGTTCAGAGAAGATACCACGCTCGCTTCCCGCCGCTTTTCGGCTGTCTCGACGAATATAGACGATTGTGCTGATTTCTCGGTCTTTGAGGTTACGTCGGAACAATCTTCCCATTCAGGTGACTGGATGGTTACGAACAATGTGGAGGGAGCTGCGGATTGTTTTTATAAAGCGGGGCCCGACTTCTCTACTCTCAGCGAAAATAATCCTTTTTTATATAGGTTGACTTCAAAGTCTACGTTTACGCCGCCCGAAAATTCGCGTTTGCTTATTCGGGCGATGTACAAACTGGTCTATTCGGAACCCGTGGAAACCTTCCGGATCAAGGTGTCTTCGAATGGAACCGACTATACAACATTATGGTCTACATCTGAGTACATTGGAACATGGAACACCATTAATCTTGATATGGCGGATTATGTTGGCCAGCCCATCTATCTCCAGTTTGAGTATGAAGGCAATAATGGGAATCCCTATTTTACGAATGGCATTGGCGGTGTGTGGATCGACTCGATTGATCTGGAAGGAACGGTGAATGCGGACCTAGAAGGGCAGCCGATCTATTATACGATGCTCTCTGATCTTCCGGCGGGAACGCACACGTTAGCGGCGAGTTTGTTTGACACGAACGGCGTCGAGCACGCGATTTCGCCCTCCTTTACCCTGTCGGTTTCTGGCGAGGTGGATGATGGCGACGGCATGCCGTCCGCGTGGGAGCTGGAGCATGGACTCGATCCCGACGTCAACGACGGTGCATTGGATCCGGACGGCGACCTGCTCAGTAACTTTGATGAATATGTGGCCGGAACTGATCCGAAAAACGCGGAGAGCCGCTGGATCATTCAGCCGGGCGACGCCGGGCTGCCGACGTTCTACGGCGCACAGGATCGCGTTTACACCATCGAATACAGCACCAATTTGGTGACGGGCCCGTGGGAGCCGCTCGTGAGCGGCGTTGCAGGCTCAGATGCGCTGATCGATGTCGAGAGCTACGATTCCCCGACCAATTCGGTCCGCTTCTACCGCGTCGGTGTTCAGGTGCAGTAAAGAGGAAATCCACTGAATATTTGCATGTTTTAAACCACTAATTTTCACTGATCTGCACGAATAATTGAAGCGCGAGATCAGTGAAGATTGGTGCGGATTGGGTTAGACGGGTACCGTGCCTTTGCATTCGGGATAGCCGGTGCAGCCCCAGAACTGCTTGCCTTCGTTTTTTCCGCTTTTGGCGGTGCGCAGGACGGTGGGCTTGCCGCAGAGCGGACAGGCTGGAATGGGATCTGACGAATCTGGCGGATTGGACCGATCAGCGGTTCTTTTTTTGAGGCGGGCGGAGGCGAGCAGCTCGCTGTAGCCGCCTTCTTCGATGAACTGCGTTTCGAGCGCGGCAATCTGCTGGTCGAGCAGATAGTTGGCCTGGTTGATCAGGCAGATCAGTGCGTTGGCCCGTACGGCAGGATCGGCGTGGTCGAGCCAGCGGGCATAGAGTGCCCAGCGCTCTTGATCGGACAGATCAGTCAGATTGGACTGATCAGCCGAATCTTTTTTGAAGTTGCGGGGAACATTGCGCACGGCCATGGCGTCGGCGCCGTCGGGGGCCCATTGCGCGAGGCGGCGGTGGCGGAGATAGTCTTCGTAGTCGAGCAGCAGCTCTTCGAGGCTGGCGCGGGCAACGTTGATGAGCCGGAGTTCGGTCTGGGACGAGGTGGCGGAGGCACGGCTGCCTTCGGCGATGTTCTGGCGTCCGGAACGTGCGGCCTGCACCATCTGGTCGACCGTGCGCGATCGCGGGTCGAGATATTTTTCGCAGAACCAGACCGTGGCATCATAGATGAGGGTTGCCGTCTGGAAACTGCACGTGTCGCGATAGCCGCCGCTGGGTCTTATTTTTGACATATCCAATACTCCTTTATACTGCAAACTGGTTTAACTAAACGGCAGAGACTGTGTCACTCTGCATCGGAAAAATCAAGGAACGAAAACCTCTTTTTAACCTTGTCCACATAATTTCAAATTTTGCTCTTGAAGAGTATGAGTTCGCTTTTTGATGGGAATGTGGGCGGATTGCGGCAGCCAGCGTCCGCGATGTTAATTTGAAATGAGCGTTCGCTTTTGTGGAGGCGGTCGGTGTAAAACGCTCCCCATGATTTATTCGTTTGAAAACCGAGTGCCGCAGTTGGCGGCGGATTGCTATGTGGCGGAGTCGGCGCAGGTGATTGGTTTGGTCACGCTTGGCGAGGCGGCAAGTGTTTGGTTCGGGACGGTGCTGCGCGGCGATATTGAGCCGGTGGTGGTGGGTGCGCGAAGCAATATTCAGGATAACTCCGTGGCACACACCAGCCGGGGGCATCCGGTTGTTCTGGGCGATGATGTGACGGTGGGGCACCAAGTGACGCTGCACGGCTGTACAATCGGAAGCAACTGCCTGATCGGAATGGGCGCGGTTTTGCTCGATGGCTGCGAGATCGGCGATAACTGCATTATCGGGGCCGGATCACTGGTGGGGCCGAGACGCAAGGTGCCGGCAGGTTCGCTGGCGTTGGGCAATCCGCTCCGGGTCATTCGGTCGCTTTCTGCCGAGGATATTGACCAGATCCGAGGGGCGGCGGCTCGTTATGTTGATCTGCAGGCGCGCTATCGCAAAGGCGGATTGCAAAGAATTCTCGAAAACGAGAACGGGCGGCACTTTTTTTAGGGCACGTTGTGGTGTGGAGCACTGTCGGCGCGATCGCGGTTTGCCCCGACGACCATTTTTCCACTCAGCAGTTACGGAAGGGAGGGCCGCACCTTGAGCGTTTTTTCGCGTTTAATGGTTACGCTTCCGGGTTTTGCACCGCGTGGTTTTCCCACGTGTTTGGCTTCGGTATAAACTACGGGAACCGATCCGGCGTTTCGGGCTTTGGAATGCCAGGCGGCAATTCCTGCCGCAATTCGAATCGTTGCGCTGTCAGGTTTTTCCCCGTCCGGATGCCGCAGGATGACGTGACTGCCCGGGAGGGCATGTACGTGAAACCAGAGGTCGTTCGGGGCCGCGATGCGCAGGCTGAGCAGGTCGTTGTCGGTGTCCGTTTTTCCTGCAAGGGCTTCAAAGCCGTCGGGAAGTTCATATCTCCAATACTCGGGTTGGGGGGCTTGGGTTTTCATCGCGCGGGTTTTGTACCAGTACGCTGTTTGGAATACACGAAAAATGCAGATTTTGATTTATTGAATTGGGGGGGTTCTGTACCATCGATGACGGATTGAGAAAGGAAGGTCATGATACGTAAAGTACCTATATATAGAATGCGCCCCAGTTCGGGACCTTTGATCGGAGCAGGTGTTGTTCTTTTGTTTGGTGTAGGGGTATATCAGTACGCTGCGCAGGACCCGATGATGTTTGATTTTCCCTCACAACTGATTTTGGCGGTGTGCGTAGCGCTTTCCGGCATATTGGTCATCATTGCCACGGGGCGTATGTGGTTTAAACATCTTTGGCACGACCGATATAAAAACAAGAGGTAGACAGATCCCTCGTTTTGCCGGGCAAAATTATTTGGCTCAAAAAGCTCGAATCCATTGACGAAGCTGTTATGTTTTAGGTGTGAATCAGATCAACCATTTTGACAACCATTTTGAGCAGAACCGCCCAGTCCACCTGGCCCGCCGCGATGTTTATTTTGAAAAAGCCGCAGAGCTGATTTCGAACGAGCTGCACGGTCAGGAGTGCGGTCTGAAGAATGAGCGCTACGAGGAAATTCTCTTTATGCTGAGGACGGCCCGCCAGCATGCCCGATTTTCCATCCGTAATTCCGGAAAGAATGAGCACGACGAACAATTTAGTCTGTTCATTAATCTGCTGGCGGGAAACGTGAAAGCGGTGCTTTCGATGATTAACCTGAGGAAAATGGTCGAAAATTCTAATGGCTCTTCCTTCAGCTTTCTCGGCGTGAACCAAGCTTCTGCCGGCCTACAGGCGGAGGAATACCAGCGCCGCGCGGAGGACATTGTTCGCTCTATGCAGAATACCCTCAAACTGGCGGAAGAGCCGTTTGAACAGCTTAAGGCGAGAAACCGTTCAATCGCTTCAGGCGAAGCAAACGAACGCTACGAGAAGGCGCGTGCGCACTTTTCTGAACTGGTGAAAGAAAAGCCTTCGACCTACCGGGTTCCTTCTCTTATACGCAAATTTATGCGTTTCTGAACCGTACGGCCCCTTTTCTATAAACGCCACGGATCGCGAAGTTGCTACGGTGTTCAGGCGGGCGGGTTTCGGCTGAATTTGCGGTCGAGTTCGGTAAAACTGGTATAAATCAGTGTCGGTCTCCCACGCGGAGAGGTGTAGGGCATTTCGGTCTGAGCGAGGTCGGAAACCAGTTTTTCAATTTCTTTTTCGGAGAGCTGGTCCTTCGTCCGCACCGCCGTTTGACAGGCGGCCTGCGCAATCCGCTCACACATCAATTCCCTTTCACCGCGCTGTTTTCCAGCCTTCTCCAATTCGCGCGCAATTTCCACGAGCAGCGATTCGATCGGCCCATCCTGCACATAAACCGGCAATGCATCGACAATAAACGTGTCGCCGCCGAACTCCGAAACGCCGAAGCCCAGCTCCTGCAGCAGATCCAGATGCTGACGAACGACGAGCGCATCCGACGGCAGCAGATCAATGGTTTCCGGCGCGAGCAGCCCCTGCTTTTGCACGGCGTTTTTTCGGGCGGCGCGGATGAAGCGCTCAAAGAGCACGCGTTCGTGCGCCGCGCGCGGCTCCATCAGCACATAACCGTCTTCCGTCTCCAGCACCACATAGTTTCCGCCGATCTGTCCGACAATACGACACCAGCCCCACGGGCTTTTCGGTGAAGGGTTCGGGGCGGTCTGCGGCTCAGGATCGGTGACTTCTCCTTTCTCAACAGGCGGTGGCGGTGGACAGGGTTCCTTTTTCGAAAGGTGGGATTCCACGACATTCGGGCGGACGAGCAGTTCGTCCATCTGCTTCTGTGTTTCAAAGCGCGGACGGATCGGTTTCGGAAGCGGCAGGACGATGGGCTCATTGTCGGTCCGCGCCATCAGCGGTTCCTTCGCCAACGCCTGCTGCGGAGAAAATGTTTTTCCGAGCGCGGCAACAATGGCATCGCGTAGTGCATTGGGCTCCCGGAAACGGACCTCTTTCTTGGTGGGGTGCACGTTTACATCCACCAGCGTCGGATCCATTTCGATAAAGAGAAAGACCGCCGGATAACGCCCTTTAGCGATGAGCGGATGATACGCCTCGTTGAGCGCGTGATAGACCACCGGCGCGGAAGCGGGGCGCCCGTTGACAAACAGATATTGATCCTGTCGATCCTTGCGTCCGGTCTGCGGCAACCCCGCCAGTCCACGGATCGTGTAATCGCCCTCCGTATGGTCCATCGGCAGCATTTGTTCAAAGAAGCCGCGTCCGTAGAGTTCACAAACGCGGTCCTCCATGCTCCCGGCCTTCGGCAGGTTATACACCACCCGCTCATCCACCTTCAGGCTCATGCCGATGGAAGGATGCGCCAGCGCATGGACCAGAAAGAGTTGGCGGATATGTGAGAGCTCGGTCTGCTCCGCCCGCAGAAACTTGCGCCGCGCGGGGACATTAAAGAACAGATTGCGGATTTCGATGCGTGTGCCGACCGGGCAGCCGATATCCTCCACACTGAGCATTTTCCCGCCGGCAATCTGAATCTCCGTTCCGGCCAACTCCTCTTCCGGACGGGTGATCAGCGAAAAGCGCGATACCGAAGAGATGGCCGCGAGCGCCTCGCCGCGGAAACCGAGCGTATGAATATTCTCAATATCTGCCTCGGTGCGAATTTTGCTGGTGGCATGGCGTTCAATACTCAGCAGCGCCTGGTCGCACGACATCCCGCAGCCGTTGTCGGTCACGGAAATCAGCTGGCGTCCGCCGTGTATGACTTCCACATCCACCTGCGTGGCACCGGCGTCGAGTGCATTTTCAAAGAGTTCCTTCATGACCGAGGCGGGGCGCTCCACCACCTCGCCGGCGGCAATCTTATTGATCACCTGATCGGGCAGTAACTGAATGACGGGTTTGCTCTGCATCCGGCGCAATATAGCAGAATCCGCGCATCAATCCCGCTGAAAGATGGACGAAAATTATTCCGAGACTCAGAACAAAAAAGGTTCTACGTAGAATTTTATGGCGGAGAATGCGGAGAGATATTTTGACGGGATAACAGGATAGACCCGATCAAATCCTGTAAATCAGCAGGAAAAGAGTTTCTGTGGCATTTACTCGCAACGGTTTGTCCATTCCGGCAGAGGGGCTGAAGGAAATAAAGAAGATCGCCAGGATAGAGTGGCCTTAAAAGCAAAATTATCCAGATGATGAACCGCTGCGCTATTTTCTGTGAAAATTATCAATCGCTGCGCTAATGGCTGTTATCCGGTCGAAAAACACTGTGCACCATAAAAATATGAGAAGAGCCATAAAAAAAGGGCAGAACCCTGAAGTTCTGCCCTTTGAGCGATTCTGCCGCCGATCAGTTGCGGACGTTGCGGCGGTTGTAGTGCATCTTGAACTCTTTTTTGCTGTTGGCCGGGAGTTCGATTTCAAACTTCAGCGTATAGGCATCTTCCAGCTCATATTCCATGTTGCACTCTTTCATGTCCCATTGACCCTGAATGTGCTGGATGAGGGTGAGCTTCGCAGGCGAATCCTTGAAGTTTTCGATTTCGGCGGTAATCAGCTCGTCGGTGTCGTAGAGAACAATGCGGTTACTGTTGTTCCGGCGAATATTGATCCGCTCATCTTTCATCTTTTTCTGGGTGACGGTGATGTCGCGGCTGTCGCCGATATACACTTTCATCTCCTCGCCGACTGGTACGAGGGCAGCATTATCTTCGCCCAGCATAATCGTTCCGCCGTGGCCGTCATCCTGAAAGACACGCGCTTTCCCGCCGTTCAGAGCAAATTCGCCCAACCCGTTTTCCTTGGTGTTTTTAATCACATAGGAGACTGGAATGCCGACGTTTCCGCTGACTTCTTTCGGGTCCCACGGCAGCAGGTTGGCATCGAAGGTCCAGGTTTTTTCAATCGATACGTTGCCGGGATCGAGGAAGAGCAACTGCTTGGTTTCTTCGTTCTGGATTCCGCGTTCAAACGCTTCGCCGTAGTCGAGGAGCACCCGTGCGTTTTCAAAATCTTCGCCCGAAAAGTTACGCAGCACCAGATGGCTCTTCAGGTCCACCTTTGTTTCCTCTTTATCGGCCACCATTTTATAGGTCACGAGGCGGTCGATGTTGTAGAGCAGATAAGAGATACGGACGGTTTCCTGAACCGCCTCCTTGCTGCTGATTTCCCAGACCAGGGCCTGTTCGTTCGGCGGATAGCTCACATTGAGCAGGATGACATCGTCCGGGTTGTCGAGCACCTGAAGCCGGATGGAATCGGCATCGATGTTCACGCCGTTCCACGAAAAGTCGACGCTGTTGAGGCCCTGCTGCAGGGTCAATACGCGTTCCTCTTCAATCAGGGTGGCGCTGGGGTTGTCGAGACGAATGTCGGTGTCGGCCCGTTCCGGAAGGGCGACCATTTTAATGCGGGCCTGCGCGCTGGCGGCCAGTGCTGCAATTGCGATGATGGTGGTTAGATATTTCATGATTTTCTCCATTTAAAAATTAATTTGTGAGTCGTGAGCCGTGAGCCGTGATTGTTTTTCACGCCTCAATCGTCACTCATCACGTTTTACTGCTCATTATCCCCATGGTGTGTAGTTACCTGATACGTAAACGTCTTCGTCGACTCCGGCGGAAGTTCGATGGTAAATTTGACGGTGTCGAGATCGTCCTTTTCGTAGGTGCCGAAGTCGCCCGCCTTTTGCAGATCCCAATAAGAAGTGTTAAAGGTGCGTTTGATTTCCACTTTGACCGGCACCGGGCGGGTGTTACGCACTTCGATCGTATAATCGCGGATTTCGTCCCAGCCGGAAATGTTGCCTTCGTAGAAGCGGTAGCGGTCGGTCGCATACTTCATCAGCGTTGGCTCAACAATCACGTTCTCAACCGCACCTAGATCAAGCTCCACCTCTTCTCCCACCGGAATATATTTAAAGTTGGACTGTCCTTCGTAGGAGAGATGGTAGACGGAACTTCCAGCTCCGTTGTGCTCCTTCGGCTCGTGCGACCTAACGAAGC
>JAAYDL010000270.1 GCA_012729265.1 Lentisphaerota bacterium
TATGCCCGTGGCCGTTGGCTGGTCTGGGAAGACCAGAGCGATGGTTCGAGCGAAATTTATGTGCAGGATCTGCTCGATACCAACGCCGTTCCGCGCCAGTTGACGGACGGTTCGCTGACGCAGCGCAATCCCAAAACCGACGGCGACTATGTCGTCTGGCAGGGACGCTCCAGCGACGGCAGCTGGGACATCTATATGGCTGATCTATCCAATACCGGCGCGGTGGTGCAGGTCACTTCGTCACTCGGAATTGACGAAGTGAATCCCGATATGGAGTGGCCGTGGGTGGTGTATCAGTCGCGCGATACCAGCCGACCGACCGATCCGTGGCAGCTTTATGCTGTTAATCTCGTGGAAGGGGGCGAACCGTTTGCGGTGCTCCCGGGCGCGGGAAATCAGCAGTATCCCGATGTCGATGCCGGGCGCGTGGTCTGGGCGGATGAGCGCGACGTGGGCCCAGGCGAGATTTATTTTGCCGATCTCGAACGCGAAACCTGGTTCCGCGTCACCGATAATGTGTATGGACAATATCATCCGGTGCTAAGCGAACAGTGGATTGTGTGGCAGGACAACCGCAATTCGCAGGTTGACCTTTACGGATACAATCTTCTGTCTAAGCGCGAAGTTCGAATCACCGATACACCGGAAAATGAAGCGCGTCCGTTCCTCGATGGCAGTTGGGTCTGCTGTCAGGAAGATTCGCTCGGCGTTGGTAATTCCAATCTGCGGATGATTCATCTGTCGAATCTGGCGACCATTCCGCTGACGCGCTCGACCGGAGCGAAGAGCTCGCAATCGGTGAACGGGCGCAGGCTGACATGGCTGGAAGGCGGCGCGGTGAAACAGGCGGAACTCCCGGCCATTCAGGCCGTCTTCCGCAATCTCAATGCGGTGCCGATTACGACGTCGATGGAGAGCGAAGTGCAGGATGCATTTACGCTGCTCCATCGCTGGAACGAAACCGTGGGCGTAACGGAAATCAGCCGCTATTCAACGCTCGTTCCGACGATGACCAAAGAGACGGCCACCTGGTCGGGCGGCGCGGCGAGCGGAACCAACTTTGATCTGACCGCCGGGCAGTTTGTCTGGGTGCGTTTCGGTGGTGCGTATATGGCCGATATGGGTAGCGCGGCTTCGGGCAGCGTGGATCTGGAAGTCGGGGTGAATGTGGTGAGTCTGGCGGACTTCCCGCAGCCGTACACGGCGCATCAGATGATTCGTGACCTGGGGCTGGATAACGTGCGTGCCATACGCATGCTCGATCCGGCAAGTGGTCGCTGGTTCGCCACCGAAGTGCTCGACGGCGAGTTGATTGGATATGATTTTGCCATCCCGGCATCTGCGGTGTTGCTGGTGGATATGTCACAGGCTGTGAATGATTGGAGGCCGGAATAATGAAATCGATGAATCTATACCGCAGCGCGCTGTTGGTGCTCTGCTTATCTTCTGCCACGGGCTATGCCATTACTTCTGCGGAACTGCGGGAATTGATGGATGCCGATGAAGCGGTGACCGTGATCGATATTCGATCAGAAAACTTTTACAGCGCGGGGCACATTCCCAACGCCATCAATATTCCGGAGCGCGTGCTGGAATTCAAAAACCTGCCCCCGCTCGGGCGGGTGGTGGTCTATGGTTCCGGCGTTGGTATGGAAAAGATGGATAAGGCCGTGATGCTGCTGAACGAAAAAGAGGGCATTACGGCCGAGGCGCTCGAGGGCGGGTATGCCGCGTGGGAAAGCACGAGTGGAACGACCACGCAGCCGCCTGGGTTTCAGCCGGAAAAGCTCAACTATGTGACGTATCAGAGTCTGGAAGAGATTGATGAATCCAATCTGGTGCTGGTGGATCTGCGTAAGGCCGATGAGGTGCCGACCGGGCGTCTGACCCGTCAGGGCGAAGAAATTATGGAATCGGAACCGCTGACGCCGCTGGCCGAAAAGTTTCCTGGCCGCGCCGTGGTGAAATCGCCGTTCGATGTTCCGGCCGTTGCTCAAAGCAGCACGGGCGGCTCCAGCGGCGGGCTGCAGCGGATGGCAGAAGAGCCTCCGGTCCCGCCGGTCATGGTGCTGATTGACAGCGGCGACGGTTCGGCGGAAAAGATGGCCCGAATACTGAAGGCCAACGGCGTGAACCGCGTCATTATTCTGGCGGGCGGCGAAGAAATTTTAAAGCGCGACGGCAAACCCGGTCTGATGCGGATGGGCGCAGGTGCACAGACGGTGACGGTGGAGGACAACGATGAGTAAAATACGATACAAACGGACCGGAGCAGGCGTGATTGCTCTCTTGGCGCTTGCGGCGGGAGCTGCAGCCGCGCCGGAGATCGATCTGTGTATTCCGGCAAACATTACCCCTTCGCAGTTTGATCTCGTTGTGCGGACCTCAGAGCCTGCTGTCAGTTGGGTTGAGGTCTATGCCGACCCGGCGGGCCTGACCAATCTCTCCGGCGTTGTGGGAATGGAAGTCTCTCCTATCACGACGGGCGATCCTTCGCTGCCGACCTCCTATGACCGGCGTATGAATCAGCAGGCCATTCAGGATGCGGCGGCGGAAAAAGGATTGGCGCTGCACCGTATTTCCGGCAGTGATCCCTTGACGACCTATTATTATCGCGTTCAGGCCACCAATTCGCTCGGCTCCGCCGTGTGGCCGACCAATGGCTTGCTTTCGGTTACAACGGAACTGGAAAATGACTTTGTGCTGGAGTCGCGTCAGTTGCTCCTGCAGGTCAATCCGGATGTGTTTGATCCCAGTGCCGAGGGGGCACTCGGTGTCTTGAGTGCCGTTGGGGCAAGCGGTCCGATTGCCGCGTTTGTGGGCGACGGCGTCTCCGGCGGCGATCTCTATTTTGATTTGAGCAGTCTCTTTTCCGATTCAACGCATGTCAATATGGCGCTGACCGGAACGCAGGAGTTTGAAGTGGTGCTCTACGGCGGCGCGGATGAAGCCGAGCTGACCGCCTCGTTCAGTGTGTCGTTTTCTGATGCAGCCGAGGTGGCGCTGGCCAGCACGGGAATGATGGCGGTTCCGACCTATATTCTCGATATTCGCTCGATCGCGGGCATGAGCATTCCTGCGCCGGGAATATACACAAACGATCTGGGCAGCGTAATCAGCTGCTCGGTCACCAATACGAGCGTCATTACGTCTGAAGGCGTTAAGCAGGTTTTGGCGGGCTGGACGCTCGATGGCGCGGACAGCTCCTCCGGAACAGGAAGTTTGCTGAATATCACGGTATCCACCAATCTGGTGCTGACGTGGAACTGGGATACGAAATATTGGTTGGATACCGGAGCAGGAATCCATGGTCAGGTTGATGAACCCGATCAGTGGGTTGATGCCGGTTCTGTGGTTACGATCACGGCGACTCCGGATCAGTTCTACCACACCGACGAATGGAGCGGCGATCTTAGCGGAACCACGGTCTCGACCAATGCGAATCAGATTGATGTCCCGATGTCGCAGCCTCGCTCTATCTTTGCGCTCTTTGCTGAAAATAGGGATGCCAACGGCGTTCCTCAGCGCTGGTTCTATGATAACGGCCTGAGCAACGCGTGGGAGAGCGTTGGTGTCCAAGATGCCGACGGCGACGGCGTGCTGACTTGGCATGAATGGGTGGCCGGAACCTCGCCCGTCGATATTGCCGATGTGCTTGCGCTGGGGATTGAACCGAAACCGGGTCTAGAAGGAATGTTGTTGGCTTGGTCGAGTGCTGCGGGTTGTACCTACCGTGTGTGGTGTTCTACGAATCTGTTGGAGGGGTTTGTCGCAATTTCAGATGAGCTTTCGGCATCTCCGCCGGTCAACACGTTCATTGATTATTCGGCTTCGGAAAACAACCCGGCGTTCTATCGGATTTCCGTTGAAAGCGGGAACGCCGAAGCGTCCCAGCTTGAAGTGCCGCAGACCTATACATCCGAAGGAAGGATGGAGCTGACTTGGCCCAGTGTTTCCGGTCGGGTTTATACGATTTGGCGAAGTACGGATTTGGGAGGGGACTTTGAGTCGATTTCCGATCCCATAGAGGCAACGCCTCCAACCAACAGCTATGTTGACTCTTCGCTTCCGGACGGTGCAGCGGCTTATTACAGGATTTCTGTGGAAAAACCATGAGGCTTGGAGCGCGTATCAGGATCGTCCTGAGCGTAGGGATCGCCGCTATGGCCGAGGCCGATGGATTGGGTCTGGACGCGTTAACGCGTCCGGACCTGATCGATCAGACGATCAGTATGGACGAGTTGCGCCGTGCGAAACGATCTGCCGTCTGTTTAGAGCAATTCACGAATGACATGTCGTATGACCTTTTTGTAGGGCTGGAATGGGCAACGCCCTTCCAGCTATGGCGGGAAGGTTTTCAACCATTCCCGCCCTACAGTTTTGCGGAGGCATTTCAATCGTTAAATGCTCTAAGTCGAATGAGCGACGATTCGGAGGCGGAGCTGCTGGTTAAATTCCGCACAGAAAAACAGGCCCGTGCGCTGACGGTTCGTGCTGACGAATCAGCGCAGGCGCTCAACCTGCTGAGGGCGCGGAGCGATGTCGAGTATGCCGAACCCAACCTCCGCGTTAAGCGTCAGTTTACTCCCTCCGATCCGTGGGTAGGCAGCCAATGGCATCACGATACACTAGGCAGTTATGACGCCTGGGAGTGGGGGCGGGGATCTCCGACGGTAAAGGTGGCCATTGTGGACGTACCCTTTAACCTCGCTCATCCCGATTTGGCAGCGAATTCAATCAACGGCTGGGATGTGGTGAATGATACCCTCGTTTTTTCAGGCAATGATGATCACTCCTCGGTGGGCGCCGGTTTGGTTGGCGCGGGTGTGAACAATGGGGTCGGTGTTGCCGGGATGGGTAACTTTACGTTGATTCCGGTAAATAATGCCTACGCCGATCTTTCGTCGGATATTGTGCACATGGATGCGGCCATCCGCTGGGCGGCCTCCAACGGCGTGCGCGTAGTGAATTTGAGTTGGGACGGCGCCGAGAGTGCGGTGTTGAACGATGCAGCGCAGTTTCTGCGCGAAACCACTGACGGTATTGTTGTCATGGCCGGGGTGAACGGATCCGGTCCGCTGGATTATACGAATCAGCCTTACATCGTAGCGGTCTCGATGACGGATCAGAGCGATCATCTGCGTTCTCATTCCGGGCCGCATATTGATTTCTCTGCACCGGGGCAGGAGGTTTATTCTACAAAGGCAACAAGTTATGGAACAGGAACAGGAACCAGCTATGCGGCGCCGATCGTGTCCGGACTTTTTGCGGCGCTGTTTTCCATTAACCCTTCCCTTAGCGCAGAAGAGGCCATCGAAATCGTTAAAGTTACGGCAGAAGATCTGGGCGAACCGGGCTGGGATCCGGAATTCGGGTGGGGGCGTGTTGATTTTGGAAAAGCCGCCGAGCTGGTTGTCGCTTCTACTGCTGAGGAAAGTCTGAGGATCGAAGCACTGGATGTTCAGAGCGGACAACTTCTTATTTCCGCAGAATTTTATCCCGGACTTACTTATCAACTCATGCACTCCACCAATCTCAATGCAGCCGTTTGGACACCCGTTTCAGCGCTGATGCAGACCAATGCTATGCGTGTTGGATTTTGGTTGGTTCCGGACAAGGACCAATCATTTTACAAAGTGAACGCTCAATAGGGATTTTAAAATCCATTTTTAGAGGTTGCTCGGGTCTCGAGTTGATCAAAAATTCGGGATTTCATTGCGGAGCAGTTATTACAAAATTTTCATGAGGTTGCGCCGTGGGTTGTCATGTTGGTGGTGTTTCATGCTCATCAACAAAGGGAAACAAAACAACTACAAAGGAGCTTCCTGATGAAAATTAATTCTACAGCCGTCAGCGGATTCGTAATAAAGAGCATGGCAGGATATGGGGCGATTGCATGGAATGTTGGATCGGCCCCCATCAAAATGGTTTCGCGGGCGAATCGAAATAAACAATCAGTCACTCGTTCGGAATGCATAGTTCGCCCAGAAACGAGTACGGTTCTGGCATCAGTTGCCCGCCACTACGAGAGCAAAGAGCCGAGAGTGTGGTCGGCACTGGATTTGGTCTTAGTTGCTATATTTATCGTATTTCCGCTTTTATGATGGGGTTCTGAAGTCTGTGGATGTAACAACGCTACTGGATTATTCCACGCGACCTCCGAGTGCTTCCATGTGCTGCCAAAACTCAGGGTATGACGTATTGACACAATCGACATTTTTAATCGTGATCGCAGCGTCACTGAAGGTATTCAGCACGGCCACTGACATCGCAATTCGATGGTCTCCATGGCTGTCCATAGCGACATCCGGTGTCTTTAACTTTGCGGGCCCGCTCACAATCATGCCGTCTTCCTTCTCCTCTACATCAATATGGAAGAGACGCAGGATTTTTACCATTTCAGCAATACGATCGGACTCCTTTACACGCAGCTCAGCGGCATCGCGGATTTCTGTTTTACCCTCCGCCAGTGCGCCCGCGACTGAAATAATGGGAAGTTCATCGATCAGGTTCGGGATCTCGTCGCCTTCAATGATCGTCCCGTTAAGCTGAGCACCGCGTACGCGGATCGTTCCATACGGATCGCCGTCGGGCTCCGTTACTTCCACCTCAATTGAAGCGCCCATCCGACGCATCACATCCAAAAGCGCCGTGCGGCGTGCATTCAGCCCGACGCGTTCAATCACCAGTTCAGCCCCCGGCCGTGCCGCCGCCGCAACAATCCAAAATGCGGCCGATGAAAAATCACCCGGCACCACAAAGTCGCGCGCCTTAAAACGCGGACCTTCTTTTCCATAGCCTTCAATCGAAATTTCCAATCCCTTGATGGAAATCGGAATGCCCAATGCTTGAAACAGCTTTTCTGTGTGGTCGCGCGTTGGGCGCGGCTCAACGACGATCGTCTTTCCTTCAGCATAAAGCCCGGCCAAAAGCACACACGATTTTACCTGTGCCGACGCCATAGGCAGAAGGTATCCGATTCCTTGCAGCCGTCCGCCGCAGATCATCATCGGCAATGTTCCGCGGTCGCCCGTCAGTCCAATTCGCGCGCCCATCAGCTCCAGCGGATGACGAATCCGGCCCATCGGTCGAGCGGAGAGGGAATCGTCGCCGATCATAGTGGCCTGAATGCCGGCACCGGCGACCAATCCGGACAGCAGCCGCGTGCCTGTGCCCGAATTACCCATATCAAGCGGTTCCTCGGGTTGCTGCAACTGTCCGGCCACGCCGGTAATATAGAGCGCATCGTCGCAAAAATCCGCTTTGGCGCCCATCTGTTCCATCGCACGCAGTGTGCTTCGTGCATCCTCGCCGTTGAGATAGCCCGTTACCTTCGATGTTCCTTCCGCCAATGAGGCCAACATCGCCACCCGTTGAGAAATACTTTTATCGCCCGGAACCTGAACGGTACCCCCCAGCTGAGCGGGGTGGACAATCTTTGATGGCCGAGTGTCGATTGCCGATGGTTCCTCTTTCAGGTTGTTCGTTTCAGGTTCCACGTTTTACCTCTTCAAAAATCGATTTAAATTGATTATCCGGTTGCGGTTCTCCGCAGCTTCTTCCAGCCAACGACGAATATCATCACTGTTGCCGTTGCTCAGGATGTCAATCAGCCCCTGCAGCTCCTCATGAAAACGATCCAGTTCAGCTCTCAGCGCCGCTCGGTTTGTGTCAATAATATCCACCCACATGTCCGCCGACCCCGAGGCCACGCGCGTGGTATCCCGAAAACCCGTCCCACAAAAATCTGCTTTCGCTTCCGGATGGCCCTTGGCCACCGAACGCGTCAGCGCCGCTGCCACCATGTGGGGCAAATGGCTGGTTGATGCCAGCATCGCATCGTGTTCATCAGGCGACATATTCATCACTTCAGAACCCACGCTTTTCCACAGTTCAACAACTGCCTCTCCCGCCTCGATCGGCGTGGTTTCTGTCGGACAAACCACCGTCAATCGCCCTGCATACAAGTCTGGATTTCCCTCATCAATTCCGGTCTTTTCTGAGCCCGCAATGGGGTGAGAACCGACAAAACAGGCATTGGTTCCTGTAAAGAGTGCTGCCATTTTTTGAATCAAATCCGACTTGGTACTCCCCACGTCCGTCACAACGGCTCCCGGCTTGAGTGCGGATACAATTGTTTTTGCCAGCGCAGCAATCGACCAAATCGGCACACAAATGACGATCAAATCCGCATCGCGCACCGCATCCACTGGGTCGGCGTATACCGCGTCAACCATGCCAGAGGCTTCCGCCTTTTGACGGGCCTCCTCGCGGCGGGCAAAACCAAAAATCGTAAGATCAGCATTTCGTTTGCGCAGGGCAAGCGCCAGCGAAGAGCCCATCAGACCCAGTCCCAAAACGGCAATTTTTTTCGATTTCATCATGTCGGTTTCTGCGAGTTAAAAATCAGGGGTGCGTATTCTCCAAGGATTGGTTTGTTTTGCAACTCAAAACCCCGATGCGTTCAGATGGAACCCTGACCGTGCTGATCAGGGAAATTCGAATTTCTAAACTCGAAATCCGAAACAAATAATAAATTCAAATGCGGATCTTGTGGGTTGACCTCTGCGGTCTTTTGGTGTTCTCTACTTCCGTTCTCACGAATGGGGATGACTGGTTTCGACGGGTAAGTTGAAGCTTCAGTGGCGTGTCGAGGTTGGTCTCCAGGCCTCGTAAAAAGGAGTCCGAAAACACAAATGCTGACGAAAGTTACGCACTGGCGGCATAGTTCCGCCACGTCTCTACCCTAACGCCCGCTAAGGGATAGAGGCGACGACAGTGGGCTTAAGGCCAATACCGGGGATCCGGGTTGAGGCTCGAAAATCATAACAGGGTTCTAGCGACCAACGTGGCCCGGTCGGGCGGCAGCGGCGGCGGCGAATCCTTTAATGTCCGACTACACACGTAGAAGCTGCTGTGACTCTTATTCGGACGGGGGTTCGACTCCCCCCATCTCCACCAGCCTTCGCCAAGGCTAGGGCTGGCAAGCCGGGCCTTCGCGAAAAAACGTCTTTGGTAATCAGGCTCTCCACCAAATA
>JAAYDL010000271.1 GCA_012729265.1 Lentisphaerota bacterium
GATCATTTTCCGCCATTTCATAGCGCCGCGTTTCCATGGTCACCTTAGAAACAGTGGAGGCACCAAACGGGCGTTTAATTTCATAACCCGCGATCGCCGCATTCAGATCAAACGATGGATCGGGCTCAAGCGCTTCAGAACGCATCGACGGCAGCATATCATAAATCAGGCTGTTGAATCCCGCCTCGTCGCCGATACTGCTGTGGCAGGCGACCACCAGATCATATTCCGGAATCACCATCGCCAACTGATTCTGGCCCCCGATGGCGCGATACGAACCGTGGCGCCCCATCCAGATCTGGTAGCCGTACCCCTGCGCGCCGTCGTCTTTAGCAGCAGCGATCTGCTCTGGAGTCCAATCCGGATGCTGAAAAATGTGCGGGCGCGTTGCATCAGTAATCCATTCCGGATTCAGCAGCTGCTCGCCGTTCCATGCGCCGCGATTTTGAAGAAAAAGACCGAGCTTCGCCAGATCTGCGGTTTTCATATGCGAACCGCCGTTGCCCATATTGATGCCGTCGTTATCCATCTCCCAAACCACATCGCCGATCCCCAGCGGGTCGAGCAGGCGCGGTTTCAGATATTCATGAATGGAAACGCCGGTCACCCGCGCAATGATGTGCGACAGCGTATGCGAGGCCGTAATGTTATACGCAAACGAGGTTCCCGGCTCCTGCACAAACGGAGCAGCAAGAAAAGAGCGAATCTGACTCTTCCCGGATCCGGCGTAGCGGGTGGAGGCGTGGCAAACCGACATCGTCAGCAGGTGCCTGACGGTCAGCTTTTCCAGCTCCGGAGAAATCGTTTCCGGCAGCAGATCCGGAAAAAATGAAATCACCTTATCGTCCGGCGACAGCAGCTTTTCCTGCACCGCAAACCCCACAGCCATGCCCGTGAATGTTTTAGTCGCTGAATACATGGCGTGCTGATATTCCGGCGCGTAGGGTGCCCACCAATGCTCCGCAATTACCTTTCCGTGGCGAAGAATCATCAGCCCATGGACATCATAACCCTTCTCCTCCACCTGCTCAAAAAAGCGGGCAATTGTTTTGGAAGGAACGCCCTCCGCCTCCGGCGTGCTTCTCGGCAGCCCGTCCTGATAAGCGTAGGGAGACTCTGCTGACTGAGCCGCCGTAAGCAGCACCCCTCCAAGCAAAAATGCAACTACAGATCTGGATCTCAACATCTATCTCCCAAGCAACACATTGCCGATTGTCGATTTATGATTGCCGATTTATCGGACGGCTGCACCGATAAGCGCTCCCCCATTCGACAATCGGCAGTCGGCAATCATCAATCGGCAATCAAAACCTCTCCCTAGTCTGCGTACGGGTTGTAACTGATTTTTCCGCTCTGCGGATCGCGGGAATAATGCTTAAAGAAATCCCAGGCGATCTTGCCGTATTCCGGATAGAGCGCATGCATCAGGTTCATCGTATAGTTCACCGCCACCATGGGAATGCCAGCGTCGTTATTCAGGTACCAGCTGGAGTTGTCATATTCCCCGTTCGCCTTAACGCGCACCATACGGTCTGCGTCAAAACCAACCACCCGATATTTCTCAAAATCAAACGTAACCGTGTCCATGCCGTTATATTCAAGGAACATATTGAGCTGGCTCTGATACCCGCGCGCGATCGTTTCGTTGACCTGATCAAACGCACCGCCCAAATCAAATGAGGAGGTTGTAAACATGACCGGGAGTGTGGCCTTGCGCAGCTTCGCTTTCTGCTCCTCCGTACCGGTGTATCCGGCCGCTGCCATCGGCACCGCCGCCGCAAACAGGGAAGGTTCTCCGTTGATCGCACGCAGCGTGGCCGCGCCGCCCATAGAGTAGCCAGTTACATAAACACGCGACGGATCGAGCGAAGGATAGGTCTCCAGCATATATTTCACCAACGCAGGGAGTGCATCCGACAAAATCCCGCTCACCGATTGATGCTCAGGAGCAACCATCGCAAAGCGCTCTTTACCTGCCAGCGGCAGTAGGCCGATCTCCTCAACAAACTGACGCGGGTCATCGCCGCCGCCGTGATTGGCCAAAATCAGCGGAACCGTTCCTTTGGGAGCGGTGTTATTTAAAACCTCTTCGGGCAGATATTCAAACCAGGTATCGAGATAATTCCCGTTGGAGTTGATCGCCTTGAAGCGGTCTTCCTGATGAGCGATCACGTGAATACCGTCGCGTGTTTTTCCATTCAGCACCGCATTGCGTTCGCAGAGCGAAAGCGGCGCCTGATCCATGCTGTAGCCCTGATAGGGCGTGCCCGCACTGTGGAGACCTCCGCGCCCTACCGGCACACGCATGGCTTTGGTGAAAAGATTGTAGTAGGCATCGTGAATACAGGCCGCAATGTTCGGATTTTTGGCTTCTGCGACCACCACGCGCTTCAGCGGGAGCGACTGATCAAAAAAAGCGTCCACGCCGTTGGAGCTTTCAAGGGCATCCACGTCGTTCGCCGCTTTATAGTTTTGAATCGCGCGCTCCGAAGCATTGACCAGATAGACCGGAACCAAACCGGCCACCCCGCGTTCCGACCCCATGTCGCCGCCGATTAACAGCATGCCGGCAATACGGCTGACATAGTCGAGCGTCCCGGCCACATAGTTGTTCAGAAAGGTGGCTCCGCCGTCGATGCCGATCACGTAGGTATACCCAAAACCGCCGAAATATTCGGCGTCGCAGTAGCCCGCTCCGCCGCGACCGCCTTCGCTCGCTTTTTGAGCCAGCATGGCCGTCTGGAGCGCATAATAGTTTTTCTGATCCGCCGCATCGAAACTTCTTCCGTTGCCCGGCGTAACCAGAATGACGCTGCCGATGGCCTCGTCAACAATATCGATCAGCCCCAACTCTGTGAGATAGGCCTTCGCTGCCTCTTTATCTGAAAAGGTTTTTTCTACAAAGACGAGAATATCCGTATTCAGGCGGGCCGCCGCGCGACCGCCGTAGAGATTGGGGGAACGATAAACATAAGTCGTCCCCGCAGGATATCCATCCAGTACGGGGTGCGACTTAAAGGTTCGTCCGTTGTTGCCTTCCAGCGTTACAACGGCCTTGGGACCGCTGATGCGGGCCTCTTCCAGCGTTTCGAACGTGGCCGGATTATTCTGCCGGCCTGAATAGTTCAGCGCCGACGATACTGTCGGGAAAGCCGCCGAAGCGGCAATCCCCAGCACGAGCGCCATAGACGATTGTTTAAACATGGTTTCTTCTCCTTGTTAGATCTTTCGCAACGGCACCGTGCTGTTGTGGTCACCGCATTCGGTTACGGCTTTTTGAAGTTCCAGCGGAAGTTCCAGCTGTCGGGATCATACTTCGCCAGCGACGGAGTACTGATACCAACAGCGCTCAAACACATCGGCTCGTCAGAATCCGATTCGGCCTTGGGCATGATGCGCCAGGAACCGTCAATCAGCTGGTCGATACGCCACAGCTGGGAATCGTCACCGGTGAAGGCAGTTTCTACCACTACTGTGCCTTCTTCCGTTGCGGTCAGTGCACGATCAGTGCCTTCGATCGTAATCTTGAAGAACGGCGATCCGATGTATCCGCCGGCACCTTCTACCGGAGCAATGGTCCATTTCTGGTGGGCCTGCAGCATGTAGTCGCCCAAACGAGTAACAACCGTTTTATTCGGCCAAGTCGGCTCGGCATCTTCGACGGTTTGGTCAGGAATCGGAGCAGAATTGCGACCTCCGCCGCCCATACCCATGCCCATTCCACCAAAACCGCCCATTCCGCCGCCCGGTGCACCGCCAGCTCCCATAGCCGGACGAGCTGCGCCGCCAGGAGCGCCAGCACCCGGTGCACCGCCACCCATGCCCATCATGCCGCCAGGAGCACCTGCACCCGGTGCACCAGCAGCACCCATCGCCGGACGAGCTGCGCCGCCAGGAGCGCCAGCACCCGGAGCACCACCAGCCGGGAACCCGCCCGGTGCGCCGCCGGCACCCCTCGCCGGACGAGCTGCGCCGCCTTCACCGGCGGGAGCCGCCATTTGGCGTGTGCGACCACCCTGCGTGAGCGGAACCGCATCCACACCCATTTCCAGCGCATAGCCGCTACGGCCGGATTCGATTTCAAAGGTTCCGCCCATGAAGTAGTCACCGGCAACCGGCCAGCCGTCTTTCCAGAGCAGCGCACGGATATCGAGTACACCGAAGTGTCCGGGATCGTCGAGACTGGACTCATAGTGACAGGAAAACTTCTGAACATTTCCACCCAGATCGAGCAGACCAAAGTGTCCGGCACCAATCAGACGATTATTCGCTGCAACCACCAGCTTACCGCCGCCGCGAATCATATCCATTCCGGTGTGATCCAGAAACGGACCGGTCGGGCTCTTGGAACGACCGACACGAATGTTGTAGGTTGAAGTCGCGCCGGAGCAGCAGGTGCCGTGTGTTGCCAGCAGATAGTACCAGCCGTCACGGTAAATCATCGTAGTCGCTTCACAGTCGATCGCAATATCAACCGCCTCATTGCCGGCCAAACGGGCCCCGGTTTTCGGGTCAAGTTCAACCACACGGATGAATCCGAAGTAGGTTCCGTAGGTGCACCACAAACGACCTGAAGGATCCAGAAGCAATCCAATATCGATCGCATCGCAATCTTCGTCGTTAAGACTCGCAGCCACTTCAATCGGCTCGGTATATTCAAAATCCGGAGAGTTCGGATCGAGGGTCTTGTTCCACATGGTCAGGATGCGGCCGGCATGGCCTCCACCCAATCCACCGCCCGTCGCACTGTAGCCGACAAGGTAACGATCACCGATCTTCAGCGCGTCGGGAGCCGCGCCGCCGCCGGGGCGAACTGCACCGCTTCTCCATGTCCAGCCGTCGTCGGAAATCAGACCGCCGCCGCCCGTACCAAAGGTGTAATATTTTCCGTCACATTCCATAATGTTCGACGGGTCATGAATGTAGGGTTCCCCATCCAGTGCCGAGGCAGTATGAGCCAGACCGAGAGTCGCCAATGCGGCAAAAGCTGCAGTTTTTAAATATGTTTTCATAGAATCTCCAATTAATGTATAAATTGATGGTTTCAGTCAAATTGACGTTTAGTTGCCCGCCTTACCCAAATTAATGGTGTAATTCTTAATCGGGTTGCCTGCGTCATCAATAAAGCGCACACACATGTCGCTCATACCCGGTCCGTTAATCACAAAACCGCGGATAATGTTGACGCCCTTCTTCAGCGTCAGGCGCTCAGAAACGCAGTCATCCATCACCATACGGCGGTCACCGAACAGGCAGACTTCTTCTTCGCCGTTCACCCACCACATGGAAGCGGAGTTGGAACCGACCGCCATGCGCACGTCTTTGATCTCTTCTGGACAGTCGATCACGGTCACGGCCCAGAACGTAACGCCATAAACATCCTTCTCCACCATGCCCGCAAAACGGAAGAGCTTGGCGTTAAAGTTCGTGGCATCCAGTGCGTGCCACTTCAACTCAACATCATTCACCGTCACCTTGTCGCCGTTCTTCGGAACAACCGTAAACTGATTCGGAAAATAATCCGTGTAAACCTCTCCGCGAATATATTCTTCCGTAAACCCGGCATTACTGCGCAGCGAGTTTTTGATCGGCTCCAGCAACAGCCATCGCTGAATAAAACCATCTGCATCCGGCGCTTTGGCACCTGCCTTGGCCTCCGTAAAATACGGCGCGTAGCTCGTGCGAACCGGCGCGTTCTGTGCAGAAGCCTGCAGAGACATTGCAATCAGGATGCCGACCGCCGACATCTTGATAGTCGTGAGTTTCTTCATAATATTCCCCCTTGTTGTGGTTTTTATAAACATGCTTTCCGGCAGCAATAACACGATCTGTTATAACTCCCCCTTTTAGCCGAGAATGTCAAGTATACCAGCTCTTGAATCTTAATAATCTCAAAGCATCCCGGCCCCATAGATTAAGTCAGAAACCTGAAGTGACTGATCAGACAACTTGGCCCAAAGACAACTCATGAGAAAGACTCTTATTGTATGCATCATTCTACCGACACCATTTTTTTTCGTTTCTGCGAGACTCGATAATGCTTTTTATCCTCTTTCCCCGCCGAAACCCCTCGCCAAACAGGGTGTGTAGTTTCCCCGCGGGAAAAGTGCGTTTCTCTGCAAATGAGCATTTAAACGGCCATCCTGTTTGTGTTAAACTCGTCGAGTTTTATCAGGAGAAAAACTCAGGTGTACCTTAAAACGCTGGAAATTATAGGTTTCAAAAGCTTTGCCAACAAAACTCGGATGGAGTTTGAGCCGGGCATGACGGCGATTGTCGGCCCGAACGGCTGCGGAAAGAGCAATGTCTCTGATGCTGTGCGCTGGGTTTTGGGTGAACAGCGGGCGCGTGCGCTGCGCGGCGCCAAGATGGAAGATGTTATTTTTAACGGCACCGATTCCTCCAAACCGCTCGGCATGGCGGAGGTCAGCATTACGCTGGCGGACTGCACGGCGGCGCTGGGAATTGAATACGAAGAAGTATGTATTACCCGCCGCGTTTTCCGCTCCGGCGAAAGCGGATATTTTCTCAACCGCAAGGCCTGTCGCCTTAAGGATATCCAGCGGCTGTTCATGGACACCGGCGTGGGGACCGACTCTTACTCCGTGCTTGAACAGGGAAAAATTGACCAGATTCTCTCCGCACGCCCGGAGGATCGCCGTGCGGTTTTTGAGGAGGCCAGCGGCATTACAAAATATAAGGCCGACAAAAAGGAGGCACTGCGCAAACTCGAACACACTGAGGCGAATCTCCTGCGCCTCGATGATGTAATTCGCGAAGTGAGGCGGCAGATTATTTCGCTCCAGCGGCAGGCCGGAAAGGCCCGTCGCTACAAAGAGCTCGCTGAAGAGCTGCGTACGCTGGATCTGTATGTCACGCGCGAGCGGTTATCGGAATATTCCAAAAAACTGAATGAGCTGACGGGCGAGCTGCAGATTCTTGAGCAGAAGGTAAACGAGCTGCACCGTCAGGTGGAAACGGCGGAGACCGAGGCGGGCACATCGCGTCAGGCGCTGAATCAGCTGGAGCAGCGCATTTCGACCGCCATGGAGCAGGCCGCCGCCGTACGGAGCGAGCTGGAACGTACACGCAACCTGATCACCATGAACACCGATCGGATTGCAGAACTGACGACGCTCTCCCAACGCAACGCGCAGGAGACGCAGGAGGCCCGCGTACGCGTGGAAGCTCACCGCGATGAGCTGACCCAAATTATTGCCGACATCGAAACGGCTGAAGCCGGAAAAGCCGCCGCACAGATTGAATTGGAGAAAGCAACGTCCGCTCAGAAGGCCGTTGAGGAGCTGATGAATGCTACGCGTGCACAGGTCAACCAGCTCCGAAATGAGTCGGTGGCGCTCGACAGCAAAACCTCCAAAATGCAGAACGAGCTCAACGAACTCGATGCGCGTGAACGCTCCGCCCTATTGAAAAAAGAGCGCCTCGCCACCGAGAAGGCGGAGCTGGAGCGCTCACTCAAACAGCATCTGGAACTGCGTGAGGAGATGGATGTTAAAACGGAAGTGCTCTCGGCTCGGGTGGCCGAACAGGCGGAGCAACTCACCCATCTGAATCGCAGCCGCACGGAGCACCGGGACCTGATCGTTGATCACGACAAAAAGCTGAACGAGCTGCAGAAGATCATCGCCGCCAAGCGTGCTCAGCTCGAGATGCTTTCCGGCGGCGAAGCGCGTCAGGCGGGCTTTCCGCCGGGAGCTCAACTGCTCCTGGATCCACCCGACGACTTTACGCCTGCGCGCAACGGAATTATCGGTCCGCTGGCGGAGCAGCTCAAGACCACGCAGGACTACCAGACCGCGCTTGAAGCGATTCTGCGCCCGTGCATCGACGCTATTGTGGTGCGCGACGAGGCGTACGCCCGCGAGGCGCTTGGCTGCCTACGCGACCAGGAAGCGGGAAGTGCGCGACTACTCAGCGTCTCCACCAGCGAGGAAGCCCCCGTCGCGCTCGACACCGATTCGGCCATCGGCACCGGGTTGCTTGATTGCATACAATACAGCAGCGATGTTGCCCCGCTGGCTCGACGGCTTTTCTGGAACGTGCGTGTGGTCTCCAGCGAGGCGGAGATTCCGCAGGTCCTCCCGGCTGGCACCGTGATTGTTACGCAAAACGGCACGGTGGTTTCCAGCAGCGGCTCCGCTGAAATATGGATGCCCGACACGGAAGATAAAAGCCCGCTGGCGCGGCATCAGATGCGCGAGCGACTGCAGGAAGAGATCACCGAAATCGAAGCCGAAATTAAAACGCTGGGGCAGCGTTTGGAGCTGCTCCGCAGCGAGGAAAGCGGCATGACCTCGTCTATTGAAGCGGCACGACATACGCTGGAGGAGTCCCGCCGCGAGCTGGCCCTTCAGGAGGGTGAACGACAGGTGATTATCCGCGGAACGGCGACGGCGCGCGAGCGTATTGAACTGGTCAGTTTTGAACTCGAGAACTTGGCCCAGACCGAGAGCAAAGGCGCGGAACTGCGGTCGCGGCTGGCGAATGAGCTACAGGAAACGCGCGAGCGGCAGACCAGCGTACGCAACCAGATTGCCGAACGGACCCAAGCGCTCAACGAGATTGAGGAGCGCCGCTCCGACGCACTGACGGTTACCTCCGAGCTCCGCATTATCTATTCCCAAAAATCGACGGCACTGGAGCAGCTCAATAACCGGAAACATCCAATGGAGGCGCGCATTCGGGAACTCGATGAGCTGATCAAAGACCGTACCGAAGGCACTGACGCCTATAACCGACGTATTGAAGACCTCAGACGCTCTATCGAAACGGAGACCGCCAAAATGGAGCCACTCGAAGAACGCTTGCAGGAAACCGAACAACAACTCGAAACCGAACGCGCGCGAAGAGAAGAAACCATTCGCATTCTCTCCACCGCCGAACATCGACTGCGCGGACTGCGCGATACGCTGGAAAACGAACACGAGAAAAAGTCCGGATTCGAAGTCGAACGCGCCGAATTTAAAATGCGCTACGACAACGCACTTGAGCGCGTTACCGGAACTTATCACGTTACCAAAGAGGAGCTGGCCGAGGCCGAAGCTCCACGATGGGAAAACGACGAAGTTCCAAGCCGCGAGGAACTTGAAACGCGCATGGGTGAGCTGCGGGAGATCATTGATTCCATGGGCCCCGTCAATCTGGTCGCCATTGAAGAGCACGCGGAATACGAGGAGCGCTACGCCTTTCTCAACAAGCAACAGGAGGACCTCATTGCCGCCAAACAGCAGCTGCTCGAGATGATCAAAACGATCAACGCCACCACCACCGAGCTGTTTACAGAAACCTTCAACAAAGTGAACGCCAACTTTGAGGGTATATTCAAGCAGCTCTTCGGCGGCGGCTCCGCCAAGCTGGTGCTGACCGACGACGAAGACGTGCTCGAAGCCGGCATTGAAATTATCGCGCGTCCGCCCGGAAAAAAACTGCAAACCATTTCATTGCTCTCCGGCGGCGAACGCACCATGACCGCCGTGGCCCTGCTCTTCTCGCTCTTTAAAGTTAAACCCAGCCCGTTCTGTGTGCTCGACGAGCTCGACGCCGCTCTCGACGATGCCAACATTAACCGTTTCGTCGACGCCCTGAAGGAATTCTTAACCATGTCACAGTTCATTATCATTACACACAGCCGTCAAACGATTGCCGCCGCCGATGTCATCTACGGCGTCACCATGCAGACCCGCGGAATCTCCAAGGTCGTCTCTATGAAATTTACCGATTACCAAAACCGCGAAGATGAGATGAAATAGGAACCATTCATGAATCAAAAAAATCCGTTCGACTTCTGGTATGCCGTCAATAACACCGAACTCATTCAGGCCCCGACCAACCGTCTTGAAACCTTTGGCGACACCATCGTCAATTATCAGCTCGTCACTGAACTTATGGACAGCGTCGGCAAGGTGCGTGTGCGCGAAGGTCAGCTGAAGGCCCTCAAACCCGAAATTATCACGCCGCAGTCGCTCGGACAGGTTGACCTCGAAGATTTTGGCCCGGAGGCCCAAAAGTATGCCCAGTGGCTGCAGGAAAAAGGCGGCGATCTGCGGATTATCCAATATGGATTCCGCATCCAGAAACAGGAGAGCAAACAGTATATCGTCAGCGATCATATTGAAAATGTCGTCGATCGAGTGAAAACCGAGGCCAATATCAAAAACGACCCGCTCAACGCCATTCTGCTCGGGGTGGATGATCCTTGGGAAGTCTGCCTGCTCAAACTCATCGTCGAGCTCGTCCAACACTCCGCCGGGGGGAATATTCAGGATATTCAACAGCGCACACGCGATCAACAGAACAACCGAACCCGCACGATCGACGAGGCCTTCCTCGCCGCCTCACGCGATCCCAGCCGCATTACCGCCCTCGCCGACCTGCTCAAACAATCCGGGCTCTGGGAACAATACGAAGACCGCTTCTTCGCCTTGGTGAAGGCCCCCGAAAAGTAGCGCATATTTTCGACTCCCCATTTCACCCCTCAAGCATTACGTTTCACGGCTCACTCGTCACTTGTCATTCCTCTTTTTTTTCTGTTTGAGCTGGTTGACACGCCCCCACCCGATCCGTATATTCCGGGCTTCTTTTTGGGGGCGATTAGCTCAGTTGGTTAGAGCACTACCTTGACATGGTAGGGGTCGGAGGTTCGAGTCCTCTATCGCCCACCATCTTCAAACTCAAGCGCATGATGGGCCACAGCGTCCCAAAATGATATTGTTTGAATTCATACCCTTACGCGCTTCGCCTCTTCCCTTCTTAGCGGTCAAAATTATTCACCACCCGCTGTACTGAAGGTCACAGAGGGCTCGGAGGTTTTATCTCAGGCAAAATGATTTGATGGCAGAATGATTCGCCATTCGCTGCTTTTCATTCATTCGTTGCAAATAAATCTCCAGACAAAGGTATTAATCAGTACAGCCTGCGCTGCGCGCCGGCTCATGCACCTTCGGCCATTCTCTAAAAGCACCGCCGGCGCAGCGGAGGCCGCTACCCGTACCGCAGCCATCTTGGCGGCCACGTCGCAGAGCAGGCCGACCCCGAAAAACAATTGATTTCATAGAAGCCGACGTCCCCGTCGCTTAAATTGAGTTCTCCTAGTTCTGCCTTCAGGCCGCTTTTTCACACGGCCACCAGCGCCACAAAGCAGAATGAGCGTCCCGCTCGTTTTCGCGCAAGCGGGACGCATGCTCCACATTGGCCGACGCGCGATTTTCTCCACCATTCAGCGCAGAAAAATAGACGTTCAGGTAAAGCCCAAGGGATCTGTCCCGTAATCTAGTAATTTCACGCAAATGCTCCCGTTTTATAACATCTCGCCCGGTTGCCAAGCCACCATTGCTTCAAAAAGAAATCGAAGAAAACCATGGCGAAACCCTCCGGAGATCCATACAATCTCCCATAGCTTATTGGATAGTTGGCGCTGGCTGAAAGGCTCAGTCCAACAGGAAGATGGCACCTTGCGGGTGCCCTCATATTCATCCAGCCATTAACGTTCCGGGGAATCTTGATGTTTGAGCGAAGCTGGACAGATAAAATCCTGATCGTTAGGCAGGAAGATATGATCGAAATGAGGAGAGAGCCAAACAAGAGGAGGCAGCATGATTGGGTACTGTGGACTTGGCTGTGTAGAATGCAAGGCATTCATTGCCACCAAGAACGATGATAACACGCTCCGGGCCAAAGTCGCCGAAGAATGGGCAAAACTAAACAATGCCCCGATTAAACCAGAACATATTAACTGCACAGGATGTAAATCGATGGGCGTTAAGACATACTACTGCGATCAACTGTGTGAAATCAGAAAATGTGCTACAGAGAGACACCTCAGCACATGTGCGGGCTGTACAGATTATCCTTGTTCTTCGCTTGATCCGATTTTCCGGTCGGCCCCGCAGGCAAAGGCAACGCTTGATGAACTGAAGAAATAGAATAACTGCCCAATTGCCAATCGATCAGTTCTCGAAAGAACCCCGCCACTCCATCAGACCGCCTCATACAGCTGACCGGAATGGAGATTGTTAATCGGGTAAGAACCAATTGCCGGGCAGCTGAGTTCTGGTATGTTTGCATGGTTCATCAAAAACAGAGGAGTTCGACATGTTTAAGAAAGCCGTCTTTCCAGGAAAATACATCCAAGGGCCCGGTGCAATCACCCAACTGCCCGCACTGATCAAGTTGCTGGGCAAACGGGGACTGATATTGGCTTCGCCCTCGGTTAGAGACAGGGTGCTTCCTCGGTGCAATATCGATCTGAGTACTGCGGGCATCCACGCCGAACTGTTCCGCGGCGAGTGTTGCGAGGATGAGATAACTCGCGTGATCGCCTGTGTCTCGGAAAAGCAGGTCGATGTGCTTGTCGGCATGGGCGGAGGAAAGACCATCGACACGGCAAAGACAGCCGCCGATCGGGCTGGGATTCCCGTGATCATCGTCCCCACCATTGCATCGAGCGATGCCCCGTGCAGTGGATGTTCGGTGCTGTACTCGCCGAACGGGGTGTTTGAAACTGTGCACTATCAGAAAGCCAACCCCGCAGCGGTACTTGTTGATGTTGACATTATCGCTGCGGCGCCGACGCGTTTCCTAGTGGCCGGCATGGGCGACGCGCTCGCGACATGGTTCGAGGCCAGGTCTTGCGAGCGGAGCAGGTCTGGGAACGAGTGCGGCGGGTCCAGCACAATGGTTGGACTCCACATTGCGAAGCTATGTTATGAGACCCTCCTGAAGTACGGTGTGACCGCAAAACTCGCCAATGAGAGACACCTCGTCACACCGGCCCTGGAACACGTTGTTGAGGCAAACATTCTGTTGAGCGGGTTGGGGTTTGAAAGCGCCGGACTGGCTGCGGCGCATGCCATTCACAATGGTCTGACCGCGTTGACAGAGACCCATTCGTTCTACCATGGCGAAAAGGTTGCTTTCGGAGTTCTGGCGGGACTTCAGCTCACCGATGCATCCCCAGACGAATCGGAAGCGGTTTTCTCCTTTTGCGAGGCCGTAGGCCTACCCACCACGCTGGCTGACCTCGGCGTGGACATTGCCAGCACCGAGAAACTCATGACGGTGGCGAAAATGGCCTGCGCGCCGGGGCAGTCGATGTCGCACGAAGCGGGCACGACCTGTCCCGAGGAAGTATTCAACGCGATGCTCGCCGCCGATGCCATCGGCCAGGCACGGAGACGCGAGCCAAGGAACTGAAGAGCGCACGAGTCATCGCGACTCGGCCTTGACCTTACCGTGAAAACGCTCATCGATAGATCAACATTTTCCGAACAGCAGGTTAGCTAAACGTGCATAAAAAAATGATGAGGGACTAAGCATATGACTACATTCGTTTCAATTTCTACCGGGTTCGTTGCTGCCATTGTTCTTGTGGTTGTCGTCGCCCTTCTCCGAAGGCGACATAAACGCAGAACCGCAGGGGGCCAGGTTTCCGTGCATGCAAGCATTCAGGAACTGAAAGCCATAGGGCAACTCTCGGTCTTCAAAGTCCTGACCAAGGAAATCGTCACCGAGGTCGATCATGCGTGGGGTGAGATTGGAAAGAGGTATCTGTCGTGGATTCTTTCCAACAAAAAGATGGCGATGATCTTCATGTTTGAGATCGATTTTCGGTATGACCTGCGCAGCCCGGCGTTTCAGATTGTAGAATCAGACGATGGCTTTCTTTTCCGGATGCCGCCGTGCCTCCGTGAGACGAGCATCCGGGACATTCATTTCTATGACGAGCAGAAGAGCAAACTCATTCCTTGGTTGTTTCCAGACTTGGTGAACTCCGTATTCGGAAGCGGATTCACAGAGGAGGATCGGAACCGCCTGAAGGATGCGGCAAGGAAAGCGGCAGAGTCCCAATCGGAGGAACTGATCTCGACCCTAGGTTCTGAGGTCGAACAATCCGCCAAGCAGACCCTGGAATCGCTCGCTCGCGCTTTTGGTGTGCAGAATGTCCGCTTTGAGTTTCCACATCCGGCACAAGAGGTCGTGGCAGCAAAACAGTAGAGGAATAGAAAACTGAAGAACATTCCCGGACAGGGAATAGGCTCTTATTTTGACAGCGCCTCCGCCAGCGTCCACATGGCCTTCACTGCGGGGCGTTTAAGGTTGCGGTTGCTGGAACAGAGGCCAACGACGTAAGGCGCAAGCTTCGGCGCATTGTGGAGCGTGATCACATCGTCACGAAACGGGCTTCGATCAAGCGCCAGTTGTGGAACAATACCGATGCCCGCGCCAAGGCGGACCATGGCAATCAGCGCCTCGTTACCGGAAACCTCCGTCGAGATATTGGGCACAATATGGTTTTTACGGAACAAGGCATCCAGTCGGTTTCGAGCCAGCCCGGACTGCGGAACCACCAGCGGTTCTTGGGCAAAATCCAACGTTTTAGTGGAACAGCAATAGCGTTTGGGCGCAATAAAAAGCAGCGGCGTTTCGGCCAATGGAAGAAAGGGCATTGAAGCGTGTTTTCGGTCATCCGGCAGGGCGGCAATGGCCAGATCAATTTCGCCGCTGTTTATTTGTTCAATGGCCCGCTCCGCTGCACCGGTACGCAATTCCAACTGCACATCGGGAAAGTTTGTGCGGTACGCCTCGAACAGCTCCGGAAGCAGACAATAAACTGCCGTAATGGAAGCATAGACCGAGATCGAACCCGAAATCTGTTTCTCGTTCACCGAAACGGTTTCGCGGAACTGTTTCCACTCCTGTACCGCATCGCGAGCATAAGCGAGCAGTTGATTACCCGCATCCGTCAGCGCAACGCTGCGGTTATCGCGCAGAAAAAGCGGGAGCCCCACCTCCTCTTCTAAGCGTTGTATGGTGCGTGTCAACGCCGATGGACTCAGGTTACACGCACGGCTCGCCCGCCCGAAATGGAGCAGCTCCGCCGTTTTGATGAAGGTTTCGAGTGATGGGATATCCATGGTTGTTCCTTCCTTATCGAATCCTGATTTTACCAAGCGGGTGAAAAGAGCAAGGGGCTGGATGGAGGAAAATGGTCTTACGACCATTACGGATGGACATATCGATAGAGTGCCAAGGCAGCAAAAATTCCGGTAATCATTCCCATCAGCACTTCCAGCCGAGTGTGACCCAACAGCTCCTTCAGCTTTGTCTCAGATAAATGGTGTTCATGCAGAAGTTCATCGACAATCTGATTCAACAGGCGGGCCTGCTCTCCGGCGGCTTTTCGCACACTTTGAGCGTCAAACATCACAACGATGGCAAAAGCGAGCCCCAGTGAAAAAATAGGCGAATTAAAGCCTTCACATAATCCCAGAGAAGTTGCCAATGAACTGGCCATCGCGGAATGTGCGCTCGGCATACCGCCCGTGCTCACCATATAGCTGAAATCCAGCCGCTTTGTGCTGATAAAACTGCAAATCATTTTTGCGGACTGAGCCACGATCCAGCCGAACAGGGCAGCCCATAAACTTGGATGAAATGTCATGCCTTCTCTCTTCTCCTCCTACCCGAACACCGGGCAGGTCTGTGTCGAAAACTAACGCTGCGCTTCCGTCATTCCCATGTATTAAACCATCTGTTTACATCGTTCTGCAGCAGTAAAAAACGTCATGCTCAATCAAAAGGGGTTATTTATCCCCCACGAGGGGTCCGAGAACGTTCCGCTCAGCTTAAGATCCAGCAGACCCAATACAGGATCGGTCAAAAACCGAATGATCGAAAATATCCTATTATCATTCAGCAGTTGAATCTGGATCTTCATATCAAATCCCTCTTCCACAAAATAATCTCCGGCGCCTTTTGCGCTCAGAAAATCCCCGTCAAAATAGGCATTATCAGAATGTATAACGCCCTCTTTCATGGTGAAATCCGCGTTGACTCGGCTGACCGAAAGCATTTTGAAGGCGGGAAAAATAACTCTAACCACCTTGGACAATCCGTTAAAGAGCGGGAGATCCGCCAGCCGACCCTCTTTAATATCAAAACGTCCCTCGCCGTTGGCGGACTCCAGAAAGGACCTTTTCAGGTCTGCGTCCGCCTTTAACCAGCCATCTATTTTCCCACCGCTTTCTTCCATCTCTGAGGCCAGGTCGAGAAATCTAAGCCAGGAATCCAAATCAACAGAATCCACTTGAATATCCAGTTTATAGGGCATTTCGTCAAAAGGCGGATTGGCAAGAACAGACATATTTCCAGATCCGGTTCCGCCGTGTCCGGAAAAAACGGCATCCTTGATCTCAATCACAGGCCCCTTCCCGATCACCTTGGCTTTCACTCGATCAAAGATCATTGCCGGGGTTTTTGCTCCAACCATTTCGACCTCGGCTTCAAAATCGGTCGTCCGCATGGTCCCCCAGTCAATGCGCCCGCGCGCAGCAATATTCGCATCTCCGTGGACTTCGATCTGATGGCCGAAAAGTTCGAGCTGATGAAAGGTTAGATTTTCCACGGCATCGGGGGCCATTGTTGAAACGCCATCAAACGACACCACCGACTTATCGTAGTCCAGCACCGCCTGCCCCTTCAGATACGTTATGCCCTGCTTGGCCAACACCGATTCCACATCGAGGATGCCGTCTTTATACATCGTTGACGAATCCAGCGAAGTGAGCGGCACTCCCAGATAGGTCAGCTCCTCAGCAGAAATCTGCAGCGCCAGTTCAAAGGTATCCCAATCGTCGTAAGAGAAATTCACCTCAAAGGTTCCCTTCGGCGGACGTTCTAAAAACTCAAAATCGTCAATCACATCCTGCGCAATGCGGCTGACGGATAAAACCTTATGGAACAGATTCGGATCGCATTCTGCTGCGCCGTCGATTTCAACCCGATGATTACGCGAATCCCAGACCAATTGCCCCTTGATTGTCCCGCCCCACATTCCGCTCCCCGTCTCTTCGGAACGGGACTCCTGACCGACAACATCCATTTGCAGTTCTTTCAGTCTAAGCATGGCCCCATCCCACGCTGCCTCGCCGGCAATCGATTCGAGCTCAAGATCGCCGATCCTTAATCCCTCCAACGCAACTATTCCGGAGAGCTGACTGAATACATTTTTTCCGGAAGGAGCGGGCTCCAACTTAATATTGAATAGAGGCATTCCGATTAACTCGATATCGTTTTTCTCCAGTTCGCTCATGACAAAAGCCGGAACCAGGGAGAACAGCGCCTTATTCTGAATCTTGTTTTTCAGTTCTCCTTCGAGTTCGTGGGAGGTAAAATTATACCGTGCAACAAGCTCCAGCGATTGTTCGCCATCGAAAAAACAGGCCCGCTCCACACTCAGCGTATCCTCTTCGTATGCAGCAGCAATCTCGACCTGATCAAAAGAAGCTTCCCTCACCTGAACATGGTTCGCCGATAGAGCTGCACGAAGACAGGAAGAAGCGGACGCTGCATAATCGACCAAAAAATCAATATCGAGCGTGGCAGAATCATCATACTGAACCACATCGATCCAATGTTCTATCTCAGCATACTGTTCCGGGGAAATAATAATTGGGAGCCACTCGATGGGCTCCAAAGGCTTCCTTTGGTCGATATTCCGCAGACTTCCTTTTACTCGGACATTCACACCCATCCAGTTCATCGATGCGTTTTTAACAGCGATTTCCTGCGGAGAAACGCCCAACACCAACTGAACCGAATCCAGCTCATACAACGGGCTCTCTTCAGGAATACCGACACACCATGACTCCGGGAAAAAGAGAGAGAGTCCCTTCCCGTCAATCGCGTAACGCTTAAGGGCTCCGGTCTCGGCAAACTTATCCCGTTTGAAATATACTGTCTCGGCCGATAAAAGAGCCTCCGATTCGTCCATTCTCTCCTGGTAATAGCGGACATGAGAAGCCTCCCAGCCCTGCAGCGTCAGCGTTACACGGTCTACATCAAGATAAACCCCAGACGCTTCCAGTTTTTCCAGCGCGATCTTCAGCAGAAATTGAGGAACCCCGACCACATGCAGATAAATGATACTGCTGAGAAAAAGAATGATCAACATCCCTGTCAGCCAAACCACGAAGCGCCCGACTTTCCATAAGGATATTTTTTTGTGTGAGCGGGACATGAGTCTATTCAATCGGGTTTTCCGGTGTTCCGACGGCTTTCACCAGATCGGAGGAAAGAACCCTGACGGTGTCTTTATCGAGAAGGAAAACGATATCCCGCCCCTTGACCATGGCGCAGAAACCATTTTCCCGTTCTTCTCCAATCAGG
This sequence comes from Lentisphaerota bacterium, assembly GCA_012729265.1. GTDB lineage: Bacteria > Verrucomicrobiota > Kiritimatiellia > Kiritimatiellales > Pontiellaceae > Pontiella. The sequence goes on from JAAYDL010000271.1 coordinate 18,187, forward strand.
AGAACCCGCCCCAGTTCTTCCGGATCAGAAAGTCCGATGTAAATCTCCATCAGCGGTTCATCAAGGCCATACGGACTTAGCGTTGTCGGGTTATACGTGATGTACTCGGTCGCCTGAAGTTTCGAAAGGAGTACCAACGCCTGTTCCACCACCGCTCTAACAACCTGAACGCCTCCGTTGGACGAAACGGCAACCAATGTCCCGTCTTCTTCCAACTGCACGTCCTGCGCTTCCTTGTCCTTCTTTGAAATTGAAATTCTGTTTACGCTGTTTTTTGAAATATCAAATATCTTCTGACTTCTGTAGAATAATGGATTATTACTGTTAACACTCCTGTTCAGAATCATTTCGTTAATCTGGTGGGCCGCAGGATCATTATTCAATCGCACCAGCAGACCACCGCTAACCACAATCGGAAGAACCTCTATGCGGTTGGTTTCTCCTGAAGTGGAGTAAAACTCGATCACGGCACTCGGCGTATCGTCGCGGTTGGTTTTCGTTTCAAAGTCTGTAATGACAATCTGCTGCCACCACAACAGCAGACTTCTGATTTTAAGCGGATCGGCTTCCCCAGGTGCCGGAGCAAGCACGTTCCACTGACCGGTTTCAGTTTTTGACAACCCCACCGTACGGTTATTCATCGAATAAGAAACACCGGAAATATTCTCAACCGGAATCGATACCACCCGAGCATCCCGCAGTTGATTGACCTTTTTATCCAGCAGCCCAAGCACAGTATCCCGCATCGTAAAGATCGACGTATCGTCTTTCCGACAGGCATAAACAAAACCGGGCCGCCCTGAGACAGCATCACCGACAACGAGGGTCCGCGTGGTTCCGTCGGCTCCGGTCAGAGAGATCTGTCTACTCCCTTCATCCTGCAGGCCAAAGGCTGAAAGATCCGACACATTTTCCGCTTCGAACGTCTCTATCCGCAATTGGCAAAGCTGACTCAGATAGTACTCAAACTCACCGGGATCGGCGAGCACCTCGATCGGTTGCTGAATATTCCACACGCCGCTCGCGTTCTTAACCACACGTACAAACCCGCTGGTTCGGCGCAACTCAACCCGTTGAACTTCAGCAGGAACCCAAGGAAACGGTGTGCGACTCCGCAAATCTTCCGCACGAAACGGAAGATAATCCAACAGGCGTATCGATACGGTAAAGATTTCCTTATCATTTCCCGCTTCGCGA
>JAAYDL010000272.1 GCA_012729265.1 Lentisphaerota bacterium
CGATTTCGCCAACGCCTGCCGCGAGAGCAGAGCTTACGCCTTGCGCCTGATCACTGCGCAAAAACCGTTCAAATAGAAACGCCCTGGGTAGAAGGGGTATATGATTCGCAAAAGACTATGGTCGATATTGCGTCTGTTGCGTCTGGTTAACCTTATGCCTGATGAGCTATTCGTTCGTCTGCAGTACTGGTGCTGGCATGGTGGTGCTTTGCGGCTTGATCCACCTGTTGATTTTAATGAGAAAATACAATGGCAGAAGCTTAATTATCGCAATCCGGAGTTGAGTGTTTGCGCGGATAAGTATGAAGTGCGCGCATTTGTTAGGGCTCGCGTAGGGGATGCTTATCTTTGTCCGTTAGTCGGTGTCTTTGATACAGTTGACGCTATCGATATTGGGCAGTTGCCGGAGGCATTTGCCCTGAAGGCCACCCGTGCGTCGTCTTGGAATATTGTATGCCGGGACAAATTTAGGCTGAATTGGTCGGCAACGAAAAAGGAACTTAAACGCTGGCTTGAGAAGGATTTTTTCGAATACGGACGCGAATGGCAGTATAGAGGGGGCGTCCGACGTATTATTTGCGAGCAGTATGTTGACGGTATTGCCGAAGGTTCTGCGGTCGAGTATAAGCTGTACACATTCAGGGGGGAGACGAAGTATATCTGGGTTGATCATATTGTCGCCGAGGGCGTTGGTAAGGAGCGGCATTATCGGAATATCTATGATGCTGAGTGGAAGTTTCAGGCGGACAAGACGGTAACTCTCCCGAATAACCCCGGGTTGGTCATGGAACGGCCTGCTGTGTTGGACGAACTAAGCAGACTTGCGTATGAACTTGCCAAGGACTTTCCGCAGTGTCGGGTGGATTTCTATGTTACGAAATCCGGACGAGTCTTGTTTGGCGAAATGACTTTCACATCGCAGGGAGGGTGCGGCATCTTTAGCCCGAAGTCGTTCGGAGAGGAAATGGGCTCATATATCGATTTGGGGGACTCGTATAAATGAGGGCCTTGGAGGTAGTTTATAATCTATCGTTGACGAGTGGCGGTCCGTCCCGATCTGTTCAAGGGTTGACGGCGGCCTTGGACAGGGCTGGGGTCAAGACTTGGCTCATGACGACAATTCCGAGTGCGGACCCGTGGGGCGAGAATATCCCGAGATATGTCAATGGGAAGGTCTTGTCCCCGCATGGTGTTTGGTGGGCGTATGATTTTCGGCGATTGTTTGCCGTAGAGATAAGACGGATCAAACCGGATATTGTCCATATTCACGGAATGTGGAATTGGCGTATACATGTGGTGGCGTCTGTCTGTCGAAGTATGTCGATCCCGTATGTATTTTCGCCGAGAGGAGCCTTGAGCGCTTGGGCGCTTTCGCAGAGCCGTATGAAGAAACGGTTGGCCTGGACGCTTTTCCAGAGGCGGGACTTCTACGGGGCTGCTGGCTTTCATGCGACAGCCGAACATGAAGAGGCCGATATCCGCAAACTTGGCTTTCAGCAGCCCATTATTCTTTCGCCGAATGGCGTCAATTTTCTGCCATCTCTTCCAGAATGGAATAGAAAAGTGGATGGTAGGCACCGGCTTCTTTTCCTTTCGCGCATTCACAAGGTTAAGGGGCTGATCGACCTTGTTCAAGCGTGGGCGAAGATTGATCGAGCAGACTGGGTGTTGGAGATCGTCGGGGGTGACGGTGAGGGGTACTGGCAGACGGTGGAAGAAGAGATAACGCGTCTGAGACTGTCAGGATCAGTTATCTATTCTGGACTTCTTAATGATGAGCGTAAGTGGGAGGCGTACCGTCGTTCGGATTGCCTGGTTCTGCCGTCATACTCAGAAAATTTCGGACTTGTCGTCGCTGAAGCCCTTTATGCGGGAATCCCGGCAATTGTTGCAAAGAGTGCGCCTTGGGGTGATCTGGTAGCCGCGAAGGCGGGGTGGTGGGTTGACAATGGTGTCGAACCGATTGCCAAAGCCATACGGGAAGTGATTTCGCTCTCCGATGAAGAGCGTTCGGCGATGGGCGCACGAGGGAGGGCTCTTATTGAGAAGAGGTGTTCATGGGATGCCATTGGTTCTTGTATGAAATCCGGTTATGAATTGCTTCTGAAAAAGGTGGCTGAATGAAGATAACCGTGATCACATGTCCCTTTGGTGATCTTCCTCCGCTTGCTCTCGGTGCAGTTGAGAAACTCTTCTATCAGTTGGCGGGTGTGTGGTCGGATGAAGGTCATGATGTCTGCTTCATTTGTGCTGGTGGCGGTGTGGCTGAGCGTATGCGGTATGTACGCTTGAAGCGTTATAAGAGAACAGGGCGCACATTGACTGATTTACCCATTGACCTGTGGTATTCAATCAAGGCGGTTTTGGCAATGCCGAGATGTGATGTCCTCGTGTGCAATACGTTTTGGTCGCCAGTTCTTGCTCCGTTGTTGAGGTGGAAATACAAGAAACTCGTCTATGGTGTTCATCGCTACCCCAAGGGGCAGTTCGGACTTTATCGCTTCGTCCATGCTTTCATTTGCGTTTCAACGGTTATCGGTGAAGCAGTCAGGGCGCAATGTGCATCTGCCGCACAGAAGGTTAAAATAATTTGCAATCCGGTTGACACCTCGGTTTTTTACCCATGTTCTAAGGGGGGGGGCTGTAAATCCACGGCAGTAACCGTTGTATATTCGGGCCGCATCGTGAAAGAAAAAGGCATAGTTAACCTAGCAAAAGCGGTGCGGCAATTATCCGACGATAATAGTCTGTTGAAAGGTCGTAAGTTGAGGCTTGTTTTGGTTGGCCCTTGGGAATCTGCCGCAGGTGGTGGTGGAGAGTCTTATCGCGATGAGCTTCTGGCAATCTATCCCGAAACGATTTTTGTCGGGCCAGTTTATGAACCGCAGAAAATCGCGGATTATATCCGTTCGGCGGACGTTTACTGCTATCCCACGATTGCCGAACACGGGGAGGCTATGCCGGTTGCTCCATTAGAGGCGATGGCGTGCGGGGTGCCGGTTGTCTTGCCGCGGTTCAAGTGTTTTGCTGATTATGCGCAGGATTATGAGAATTGTATGATGTATGAATCCCCTGTGGAGTTGTCGGTGGTGTTAACGAGCTTGATTTCTGATCCTGATGATGGACGTCGGATCGCAATTCGTGCGATGTCTTCAGTTGGTGCTTTTTCTATTGCGAAAGTCGCCGAACGTTATTTAAGTTGCTTCGACTTGCTAATAAGGGATTGCAATGGATAGGGTCGAATGTCATGCGATGGTCAGATCCATACAAAATGTGCTCCTAGAGCTGTTGCAAGAGATTGATCAGGTTTGCCAGAAGCATGGATTTACATATTATCTATATTACGGGACGCTCCTTGGTGCAATCCGTCATCATGGATTTATTCCGTGGGATGATGATGCCGACATAATCATGCCGCGGCATGATTATGAGCGATTTCTTGAGGTCGCTCGAATAGAATTGCCTGCCCGATACTTCGTTCAGGATTATCGCAGTGATCCGTATTATAGGAATCCATTTGCTAAAATTCGAAAAGAAGGAACTTGCTGCATCGTGCCGGAACACCGGCATATACGGATGCACCAGGGGATATTCGTCGACATCTTCCCACTTGATGAACTGCCGTGTTCAAAGATCGGTAAGTGGGCGATGTGGAATGTGCCGCATTTCTTTGAGCGCCTTTGCGCGTTTTCTTGTGCGAGGCTTCCAAGAAAAATCAGGTGGATGGAGCCCGCTCAAAGGTTGTGGCAAAAGGTATTCACACCGGCAGTATTCGCACGGTTGACTAACAAGGCGTGTATCTGGTTTGCCGGACGGTCGGGAAGTGTCATGAGTGTTCTCGATCCCGATCACTACGATCCTGCACATAATACCTTGCCAAAGGACAGTTTGAGTCCCCCACGACGTGTAATGTTTGAAGAGGTAGAGCTCAATGTGCCCGCAAAAGCTGAAGAATTGCTGTCCCATCAGTATGGCGAATACATGAAGTTACCGCCCGTTGAGAAACGCATCCCTCTCCATTCGCAAGGAACGGTTGTTGATGTCCACAGGGATTACAGAGAATACCTGCCAGAGCTATACGCGTAGCCATAAAGCAGTTTAAGGGAGGTTGTTAATATGCAAGGTTTGATTCTCGCGGCCGGAATGGGCAAGCGCCTGAAAGAACTCACTCAGGACAATACGAAGTGCATGGTGAAAGTCAACGGTGTTCGGCTTATTGATCGTGTGCTCGGACAACTTTCGAAACTCGATCTCAAACGCACGGTGATTGTAATTGGTTATGAGGGGGAAAAACTCCGCAAACATGTAGGGCGGAAATGGAATGGAATGAAGATCGATTACATCAATAATCCGATCTATGACAAGACGAATAATATCTACTCGCTTGCCCTGGCTGCGGACGAGCTTGTGAAAGACGATACATTGCTTCTTGAGTCGGATCTTATTTTCGAGGACTCAATCTTCACAAGGCTACTAGAAGATCCGCATGAGAATGTTGTCTGTGTCGATGCATACAAGAGTTGGATGGACGGGACGTGCGTAACGATCGACGAGGAAAATCTGATCAAGAGGTTTGTCCCCAAGAAAGATTTCTGCTATGAGGCCATAACGTCCTACTACAAGACGGTAAACGTATACAAGTTCTCTCGCAGGTTTTCTCGTGAGAATTATGTGCCGTTCCTCAAGGCCTATTCCATGGCGCTTGGTGATAATGAATACTACGAACAGGTCCTGCGCGTCATCGCGCTTCTTAATAAGCCACTCATGTACGCTATGCAGCTCAATGGCGAGAAGTGGTATGAAATCGATGATATTCAAGATCTCGATATAGCTGAGTCGATTTTTTGCGAACCGGAGGAACAGGTCAAGAAGATAGCTTCTCGTTATGGTGGTTACTGGCGTTATCCCGGTCTTAAGGACTACACCTATCTCGTCAACCCCTACTATCCTCCACGTCGTTTGCGGGACGAAATGAAAGCGTCGTTCGATGTGCTGATGGAGAATTATCCTTCGGGTCAACGTGTCAATGCGCTCCTTGCTGCGAAGGTGTTCGGTCTTAAGCAAGGCACGGTAGTAGTCGGCAATGGCGCGGCAGAAATCATCAATGCTTGGATGAATCTGCTCGCCGGCAAAGTCGGATTTGTCTACCCGACATTTGAAGAATATCCGAATCGCATCGATGAATGTTGTCGCGTCACCTTCAAGCCATCTGCGGCAAACGGTTTTCGCTACACTGCCGATGATCTTATCAAGTTTTTTACTAAAGAACCGGTTTCATCGCTGATCCTCATCAACCCAGATAATCCGTCGGGAAACTTCCTCCCGAAAAAAGACGTTCTTAAACTTGTCGCTTGGACTAAAAAAGTTGGTACGCGTCTACTGATTGACGAATCTTTCGTTGATTTTGCTGCGCAACCTTATACGATGCTTGATAGCGACTTTCTTTCGAAGAACGTTCATGTCAATGTTATGAAGTCCGTCTCGAAGTCTTATGGCATTCCGGGATTTCGACTCGGCATTCTCGCCTGTCCGAACGAGCAACAGGCGAATCTCGTCAAGGAGCATCTCTCCATCTGGAATATCAATTCTTTTGGAGAATTTTTCCTTCAAATTGCGGAAAAGTATAGATCCGATTATGCTGATGCTTGTCGCAAGATTGTTGTAGAGCGTTATCGTTTTTTTGCCGGCCTTAAGAAGATTCCGTTCCTTAAGCCCTATCCTTCACATGCAAATTTCATCCTCTGTGAAGTTAAGAAGCCTTTTACCTCCAACTCATTGATGATGTCTCTCTGGACTTCTGCGAAATGTCTCATAAAAGACTGTTCGATGAAGAAAGGATTTGACGGAGCGCAGTTTATCCGCCTCGCCGTTCGAAATGCCAATGACAATGATGAGTTGTTGGAGGCACTGAGAAGGCTTGATCCTGTTCTGTTCGAATGAAGATGCTTTTCTCGGCAGTGGGCATGAAGGCAATAGGCAGTGGGCAGTAGGTAATGGGCGGGGGACGGCTTTTTCGGCCGTGGAATGGTCGCAAGGCGAGCGTAAGAAAGATAATGAGCCTGAGGTATTGAATGAGTAACGCGGCAGTCTCTATCGTCATACCGGTCAAGAACGAAGCGGCGAATTTGGCGCTTTGTTTGGAGTCGGTTCAGGCTTTTAATGATGTGGTTGTCGTGGATTCAGGAAGTACGGACGGGACGTGTGACATCGCGCGTCGTTACGGTCGGACTGTCGTGCAGTTTGCGTGGGATGGACGATTCCCCAAAAAACGGAATTGGATTTTACAGAATCATTGCTTTCAGAATCCGTGGGTATTCTTTCTTGATGCTGATGAGCGCATGACGCCCGAGGTTCGTGATGAATTGGCGCGCGTTCTCCCATGCACTACGCATCATGCCTTTTGGATCGGTTATCGGAACTGGTTTCTGGGTCGGCTTTTGCGGTACGGCGATCCCATGCGGAAAATGGCCGTGTTGCGGGTCGGTCATGGCGCATACGAGAAGATCCTTGAAGACGCATGGAGCGGTCTCGATATGGAGATCCATGAGCACATGGTCGCGGACGGGAGCGTGGGTGCCATAGAAGCCAAGTTGGAGCATCATGACAAACGGGATCTGCATGCCTATTTTTCCCGCCACAACGACTATTCGACGTGGGAGGCAAAACGGTATCTCGCGCTGGGTGACCGTTCACAGTTGACCCGGCGGCAGCGCATGAAATACCGGTTCCTGACATGGGCGTGTTTCCCGGTTCTTTATTTTTTCGCGAGTTACGTGCTGAAAGGCGGGTTTCTCGACGGCCGTGCCGGCTTTTATTTTGC
>JAAYDL010000005.1 GCA_012729265.1 Lentisphaerota bacterium
GACGCAGATGCACGAAATCCTGTCGCGGGCGAACGAGATCAGGCGCGTGCTCAGTGGCATTGAACTCAATCAACAAAGAAACAATTCGCAACCAGCGAGCATTCAAACAGAATATAAACCCTAGAATCGAACGAAATGAAAAAGGTACTGGAATCAGAACCCCTTACGAGCTGGCTTTCAGGAATGGCCCGTCCTGTCATCATCAGCGGCCCTTGTAGCGCCGAGACGGAAAACCAGATGATCATGACGGCAAAGCAACTGGCCGCAACAGGAAAGGTAAATGTATTGCGCGCGGGCATATGGAAACCGCGTACCCGCCCCGGCCAATTTGAAGGCGCCGGCAAGGAAGGGCTCGCATGGCTGATCCAGGCGAAGCGGGAAACCGGACTCCCGGTGACAACGGAGGTGGCAACCCCTGAGCACGTTGAGCTGTGCCTTGAGGCAGGCGTGGACATCCTTTGGATTGGCGCGCGTACCACAGTGAACCCGTTCTCCGTTCAGGCTATCGCCGACGCGCTGAGAGGGGTAGACGTACCGGTACTGGTTAAAAACCCCGTGAACCCCGACCTGGAACTGTGGATCGGTGCGCTGGAAAGACTGGACAAAGCCGGTGTCAGAAAGCTGGGCGCAATCCACCGTGGGTTCTCCTCTCCTGAAAAGGGACCATTCCGGAATGCACCGATGTGGAGCATGGCTATTGACCTGAAAACGCGTATTCCCGATCTGGATATTATCTGCGATCCTAGTCACATCTCAGGTGCGCGCGATCTGATACCGCTGATCGCACAAAAGGCGCTTGACATGGACATGGCCGGACTCATGATCGAAAGCCACATTCACCCGGACGCCGCATGGAGCGACGCCAAGCAGCAGGTAACACCGGCAACGCTGGGAAGTATCATCGAGAATCTTGTGGTGAGGACACCATCGTCACCTAACAAGAACTTTAAAGATACACTCACTATCCTTCGCGAACAGATCGACCAACTCGACGACGAGATCATGCAAAAGCTCGCATCGCGGATGAAGATTTCCGAGCAGATCGGACAATACAAGAAAGAAAACAACGTGACCATATTGCAAGTAAGCCGCTGGGAAGAAATCGTCGCGACGCGTATTGCCCTCGGACGGGCTATGGGCTTGAGCAAAGAGTTTACCAACGAACTCCTGAAGCTCATTCACAACGAGTCGATACAGGTGCAGACGCGGGTTATGAACAAGATGGAGGAGCGCGTCTGAAAAGTTCCCAAAAAGGGCCTGTGCGCGGTACCAGTGTCAAGTCCTGGCAGCAAAAGCAATTGAAAATGTCATTTTCCTTACATCGTGGCCGATCCCTTTCGGCCATGATGTAACTTGTTGTTTTTAATCTGTTGTCATGGCTACTTTTTGGCGCTGCATTGCGCTCTTATGGTTGGTTTGTGTTACCGCCGTACACGGTCAGCACGTACCATTAATCAAGTCTGGTGACATCCTCTCCGAGGCGATCATACTCCATGATAGCGGAAGGTACGAGGAAGCGATCGCCCGATACAAGACCATTCCTCCTCGTGATACGGCATACACCCAAATGCTTTCGGAGCTTGCGCTCACCTACGACGCAAACGAGCAATACGATGAAGCGATTGCCACCTGCCGCGAGGCGCTCAAACGACCGGGCCGGTATGAGGCGCACTTGCTGCGAACACTGGCAGTAGC
>JAAYDL010000273.1 GCA_012729265.1 Lentisphaerota bacterium
GGATAAAGACCGAAGTGCGCATGTGGTCCGCGATGATGCGTTCGGCGCGCACGGCGGTCTCCTCGTCAGGACGGACGGTCGACAGCTCCTTGATCCGGGCCATGAGCGGCGCAAAGAGTTCGGTCTCGAAGACCGTTTCGAGGCCGTTCATCATGCAGATGGTGCGCTCGACGCCCATGCCGGTGTCGACGTTGTGCTGCTTGAGCGGCTCGTAGGTGCCTTCCGCCGTCTTGTTGTACTGCATGAAGACGTCGTTCCAGATCTCGATGTACTTGCCGCAGTGGCAACCGGGACGGCACGCCGGGCCGCAGGCAGGCTGACCGTTGTCGATGAACATCTCGGTGTCAGGCCCGCAGGGGCCGGTGGTGCCGGCCGGACCCCACCAGTTGTCCTCCTTGGGCAGCGCGTGGATGCGTTCGTCGGGGATGCCGAGGCTCTTCCAGATAGCGATCGACTCATCATCGCGCGGAATGCCGTTTTCGCCCGCGAAGACGGTGACACTGAGCTGATCCGGCGAGAAGCCGAGGTGCTGCGTGAGAAACTCGAACGACCACGCGATCGCCTCTTTCTTGAAATAGTCGCCGAGCGACCAATTGCCGAGCATCTCGAAGAAGGTCAGGTGGCAAGAGTCGCCCACGGCGTCAATGTCGCCGGTGCGCACACACTTCTGCACGTTGGTCAGGCGTCGGCCCGCAGGGTGCGGCTCGCCCAGCAGATAAGGAACGAGCGGGTGCATGCCCGCAGTGGTGAAGAGCACGGTCGGGTCGTTCTCTGGAATCAGCGAGGCGCCCGAAATAACGGCGTGGCCTTTGGATTCGAAAAAGGTGAGATACTTATCGCGGAGTTGGTCGGCTGTGAGTTTCATGATTATTCCTTCAAAACGGATAAAGAGAAATGGAAGCTTCAATATGAAGCCGCACTTGATAACGTTGGAAGAATCGCAAGGCATCTTCCTTGTGAGATCTGTTGAAGACCGGATGCCGTCTGTTACAAGCGTAGGCTCGTTTCTTGATAAACGCAGCCCATTCCGAAGCGTGTGCATTCTGAAACAGCTTTATTGTGTCTTCAAGCTGTTGAATGGCATCAGAAATCCAGCCCTTCGATTGATCTTTAAGCTCCACAAGGATTAACCACCGCCGATTTCTCGTCAGCATTCCATCACATCGGGTTTGCCCAAAACATTCGCTATCCTTGACAACCCCTTTATCTATCGCCGTGAATATCCAGCTATCCTCGTTAGGATTGTTGACGGTCGCGATCCAAGAGGCTTTGTTTTCGCAATCCGTGTAGGCTCGTCCTCCTGTGCCATTGTCGCAGATACCGAACTCGACAGCCGAAATCGGAGTCTGAAAGGCAGAATCGAAGAAGTTCATTCCAGTTCCTCTTCGATATCCAGCAAACGGTCGAAAGCGTCATTGCTCGCCCCAAGCGACTCATTCAGGTAGTTCGCATCTGAAGGAATGCCGTTTGGCATGGGGAGCGTCGTTACGGTTCCTTCGGATTCATCAAGCTGATAGACGGCGACATCTGAAGTAGGAGTAACTGCGTTCACAGGGACAATGGCGTCCAAGCGGTCAAGCAAGTCAGTTCTATTCTGCTCAAAGATCTTTCGCTTAAGTTCGGCTCCTTGAACCGCCAAAGTTAGAGAATTGACCAGATACGGGCTGTGTGTGGTCATGATCAATCGGTTTGCGGGGCGTTGATTATTGAAGTCCAACAGACTGAACAACATTTTGTTTTGAGACGAAGGAAAAAGGTTCTGCTCCGGCTCTTCGATGATGGAAATCAAGGCCTCTTTCTTAAACTGTCGCGAGAGTGCCGAAAGCGCAAGCCTCCGCTGTTCGTCAGTTAAATCCGGATTATCATATATCGTTGCCACGTTTTTATGGAACCGCTGGCGTTCATCGGCTGTCATATCCGAATCGGCGCGTCCTGTCTGGCTGACTGTCGTTGACAAGTGATGCATGACCATGTAAAGCGGTGCAAAGGATTGGAAGCCGCTGGCCGCTTCAGAAAGTTTAATTTTGTAATTCGAACCTTTGAGGTGCAAAACATCGTTGAGACGATCATATTCCAGTGTCGCGGAAAAAGGAAGCCGGACATTCTCCTTAATGCCACGTTTGGCGTTGTCGAATTCCGCAACGAACGTCTTAAACGATTCAGATGTTTGCTTGAGATCCTTTGCCGTACGGACATAAGAAATAAAATTCCGTTCTGCGGGTATGTAGGTAATTTGCGGAAGAACATAGCCTGGGCACTCGTTTTCCCCAACCCTCAGGTTTTGGCCATCGAAAGTGATGTTGCAGTGTTCGCCTTCATAGACCATTGAACAGGCCGCTTTGCCGCCTTTCGCAAAGTAATTCTCAAGACGGTGATAGGACAAAAAACTTGAACGGAACCTTCCTTTTCGTTGAAGCCACTTAGTTGATACGTCTCCGCGAAAAAGTGCTTTCTCCATCCATAAAAACGTCGAAATCAATTTCGCGATGGTGCTTTTCCCGGAACCCTGGTTGCCGAGAAAGACCGTCACTTTTTTGATTTCGACCGATCCGCTGTCACCGATGGGGCCGAAGTTCTGGACGCTGATTCGATTCATGGGGCTTTTCTACTCCGCTTTTTCGTCTTTGCCCTTTTCCCCGATGGCGACGGGGGGCTCGCCCTTGATCTTGGCGATGATCCGGTCGACGACCTCGGGGTTGCTGCGCAGGAACTCGGTGGCGGCGATTGAACCCTGGCCGATCTGTTCCGACTCGAAGCTCAACCACGAGCCACGCTTGGCAACCACGTTGTTCGCGATCGCGGCATCGAGCACCGATCCTTCCCATGAGATGCCGCGGTCGTAGAGAATGTCAAACTCCGCCTCGGTGAAGGGGGGCGCGACCTTGTTCTTGACGACCTTGACGCGCGTGCGATTGCCGATCACGGCACC
>JAAYDL010000274.1 GCA_012729265.1 Lentisphaerota bacterium
AGATCATCGTACCGTGCGAGATATACTGAAAATATTTATCTCCGAGTTTAATCACATCCGGAGCCGCTCCTGTGCGCGAAGCCCGAGTGCCGGTGCGCCATGTCCAGCCATCGTCCGAAACCAGCGCAGTGCCGCTTGTTCCATAGGTGTAATACTTTCCGTCGCACTCCATAATGGTGGACGGATCGTGAATGTTTACATTTCCATCCAAAGCCAGTGCCGGCAAAGCCGCAGACAGGATGAGAGCTGCAAGCGCGCAGCCTTTAACTTTTCCAGTGCTTACATGTTCCTTGCGGAACAGCTCAAAGGAAAAACGCGGATCAGCGGTAAGCGTATCTGCATTACGGTTCAATTCCATTGCTTCGTTCTCCTGAATTAATATTCACTCTGTTGTACAGGCTGCGATAAAAAGCCTATTTGGTCCATACGTTCTACAGAACAAATATCACAATTCAATATTAATCGTCCGCAATTACGGAATTATGAAAACCACACTGCAAAAAGGAGTCCGGATTTCATCAAGGGACGTTTTGGAGAAAGAGATGGAATATTCATTAGCCGCAGGTCCAACCGATTTTTGCTTGTTTAACCACGAAGGAACACATAGAACGCAAAAACAGAATTCACAATGTTCTCTTTGCGATCCTTGCGTTCCTTCGCGGTTAATCTCAACCTCCAACACAAAAAAGCCCTGCATATACAGGGCTTTATGTTCCAGACGACTTATCGCAGCCAATCCAAATTAAACTTTAATGATTCTTTCTGACCCCTCCATCATTTACTCGGATGTCTCGCTGGAAGGCACATTTGCTGATGGGTAATATTTAACCAAGAGACAATACCTATCAATGCCTTTAAATTTATGCGTAATATATGTCCATTCATTAGCGTAGATTGGGAACTCCAAATCCTTTCCGCCGAATAAATCATTATCGTCAGTAAAAATTATTTTGTTGGATGCTACATCCAATATTCCTTTGATACCATACTCCCCAGAAAAGGGTTTTCCCGGACTTGTGTAGATGGTTGCAATCTCCGTATATCCCTGTTTCAATACTTCGGCGCGTTTAATATCTAATGCTTGCATTCTCCATCTGTGCAAGGTTTCTGCTTCTTCAATCTCTTTTTCATCCACCAAATCTTCTAATAGATTCTGATGCTTTTCAATCTCACGCCTCATTTTGTCTTTTATTTCATCTAATAGATCAATCTGTTTTTCTGTCAACAGACCTTCTTTTTCATAATGCTCTAAATCATAATAATTTAAGCGTGCAACCTGAATCGTATAACGCTCAGCCGCTGTGCCTTGCTCGTTGACCGGATCGCCGGACGTTTTCACAGCAGAAGGGTCCAGCTTTTGGTTGGAAGACACATTTGTTGGGGGGTAACATTTAATTAATAAGTAACCAGGATTTTTCCAGTCCCCATATTGTGACCACCCTCCGTCATACCATTTATTCAAGCGCAATCTAATGATAGTAGACTTCGTGTTGTCAGACTCTTTCGGGAAATTGTATTCAAAAATATCTAGCGTCTTTGATTCTACATCTAACAATCCTTTGACTTTACTATTCGCTTCTGTAAAGCGTTCACCCGAACGGGTGTAGATGGTTGCAAGATCAATATATTCCACTTCTTTAGATGATTCGATATGATTAATTAGTGCTTTGTGCATCACCCTGCCATATAATAAAGACCGCGCCATCTCTCTGTCTTCATCCTCGAGTTGCTCTTCAGATCCCAACTCTTCTAATAAGTTTTCATACTCTTCACTCTCGAGCTCTCCTTCATCTTCTAACTCTTCTAAGAAATTTTCATACTCACCATATGCACGGTTACGTTCTTTATTGGTCATAAATATACTATCCATCGTAGGAAATCTTGCGAATGTAAACTGGATCGTATAAAGCTCAGGATGAAGCTTTTTTGCTTCTGGAATTTTTCCAGCAAACGAATTAACAGCGATCAGTGTTAAGATGAATCCTATAAGTTTCTTCATTATTATCTCCTTTGTTATTCCAGTGTTAATGCTGATCCGCAGAACCTTGCTCGTTGACCGGATCACCGGACGTTTTCACAGTAGGGTCGAGCTTCTGGCTGGAAGACACATTTGTTGGTGGGTAACATTTAATTAATAAGTAACCATCTTTATTAGAACCGCCCGACGATCCAATAACTGCGCTCCATTCATTAACGTAGAAACGAGTGCGAGAAGACACTCTTCCTTGAAAAAATTCAAAATTTAATTCAGAAAGAACAATCGTGTTTGATTCTGCATCAAACAATCCTTTGACATTACTATACGCTTCTGGAAAAGGTTCTCCCGAACGGGTGTAGATGGTTGCAAGATCCTTATATTCCACTTCCTTACATGATTCGATATGGTTAAGCAGTGCTTTGTGAAACACCCTTCCGTACAATAAAGCGCGTTCCATTTCTCTTTCGTCACTCGCGAGTTCTTCATAATCATCTGACTCTATTAACTCTTCTAATAAATTTTCATACTCTTCATCTACACGTTTACGTTCCTTGTCGTCCAGCCCTAAGTTATCATGCTTATATTTCTTGTCATCCTGCGCTTCGTTATCAGGCTGAGGAAACCATGCGAATGTAATTTGGATCGTATAAAGATCTGGATGCAGGCTTTTGGCTTCCGGAATTTTCCCAGCAAACGAATTTACCGCGACCAGCGATAATATGATTCCTATAATTTTCTTCATTTTTCTCTCCCTCTACTGATTAGAATTTTATCCGTTCTGCTTCACTCAAACATCGGAACTTCCCAGTGGAACATGGATGGCCAGACTTTTCTGGACCAAGCACCTAATCCTCTTCGTCAGAAGACACATTTATTGGCGGGTAACATTTTACTAATAAGTGACCATTATTATTACCACCGCCCACTCTCTGAATAGTTGCAATCCATTCATTAACACAGATATGGTCGTAAGTACATTTTCTACTTACCTGTAAATATTCAGATTTTAATTCAAAAAGAACAAGCGTGTTTGATTCTGCATCAAACAATCCTTTGACAACATTATTATACGCTTCTGGAAAGGGTTCTCCCGAACGGGTGTAGATGGTTGCGAGATCCTTATATTCCACTTCTTTAGATGATTCGATATGGTTGAGCAGCGCTTTGCGCCACACCCTCGCGTATAATAAAGCGTGTGCCGCTGCTCTTTCGTCACTCTCAAGATCTTTATAGTCATCTGTCTCCTTTAACTCTTCTAATAATATTTCATAATCCTCATCTGCACGTTTACACACCTCGTCGGGAATCACTACATCATCAGACGAAGGAAACCATGCGTATGTAAACTGGATCGTATAAAGTTCAGGATGCAGGCTTTTGGCTTCCGGAATTTTTCCAGCAAACGAATTAACAGCAATTAGCGTTACTATGATTCCTATAATTTTCTTCATTCTCATTCTCCATTCAACGTTATACAATACACCAGTTGAGAGACTAACCAAAAACCATCATTAGGTCAAACGAATCAATGGTTTTCCCCGACATAAAACCCCAACTTTGAGATTACAAGGAGCGTCGATAAGGAAAGTGCTTATCTCCCGCTGATTGTTCATTATTCCCCATAAATCCGTTGCTGCTTCTCCAAGGTGTTGGTCGCCCGAGGGAGAGTGTTTATGACAATGGGCGTTTTCTTATCAAAACGGCTGTCTTCGGAGGGGACAATCGCCTGAACTCTTTCTACGCCGTTCGAATCGCTATAAGTGACCTGAAGATCGTCAGTTCCGGCATTCAATATTTGGAGCTGTTCGCCGAACCGAATCAGGACTCCGCCGATACGGATCGGCGTATCTTCATAGAAATAACCCGTTCCGCTCGGCCCCAACAGCAGGATATCCCTCTTGCCCTCAGTGATGATCTCCACTGCGTTCGTCCCGGAATTAGTGACCAGCGTTCTATCATTTTCACAGCGAATCGTCAGTCGCATTTGTTCTGACACCTCAGGAAATTGCGATATAACCGCAAAGCTGATCTTTTCAATCCCGGCCTGCTTGCAGGCATCGATCAAATCTTTCATCGCAAAAAAGGAGGTCGTTCGATCGGTGTTAATTACAACCGCTTTGACCTCGGCATCAACCAGCTGTTTGAGCATGCGCTTCCGTTGGTTCGGCAGGCAGGGTTTTCCATCCACGATCAGCGATCCTTCAGCCGAGAGAAAAAGAGGAACCGGCTCATTGGTCGTTTCGATACCTCCAGAACTGAGAACAACATCATCGACCGTATCAAAGATATGATCTGCTCCGTCCGAACGAATCTGCGGGCTGGGCAGGTCGCCGATCAACCGATACCGCAGCGCACTTCCTTCGTTTTCAGGATCCGGCGGTAGGCGCAATTCCTCGGGATCTACCGAGTCAAATTTCAGCAGGGCAACGAGCGTCTGAGTATCGCTGATTTCACCAAAGGTGAGCATCACAGTTTCACCCAACGGAGCATTCCCTGAAAAAACAAGTTCCTTTGTAGACGACTGAACATTATCCCCCTTCTTGCTTTCACGTTTCGTGATCTCCAGTTTGACGGCATATTTGGCGCCATAGCCGTCAAACTTCGGCAGAATGGTCATTTTTGTACCGGGCAGCGAAGGAGAGAATGAGTTAGACGATTCTTCCCCTGCCGCCGCTGTCATCTGCACTGTGCTCTCCGTTCCGCTAAGTGAAGTGACGCCTTGATCACAGATCAGATTCACGCCGGCCATGTCTTCCAGCTTTTCAACATCCAGTAAAGAAAGCTGTTCAGAAACCGATGGCTCAAGCTCGAACACCTTTACCTGAAACTTAATCATTTCATTCATGATTAGCTCATTACGCAACTGTTCTGTCTCTGGAGATTGCGATACAGCCACATAAGTCAACTCCTCAACACCGGCTCGCCTGCAGGCACTAACCAGATCCTTCGTTTTCTCAAAAGAAGTCGTTTGATCAATATGGATTGTCGCCGCTTTGACCCCGGCATCGACGAGCTGCTTGAGCATGCGCTCCTTCTGGTTCGGCAGGCAGGGTTTTCCATTCACCATCAACGTTCCTTCAGCCGAAAGAAAAAGAGAAACCGGATACTTCGACGTATCGTCCCCCCCATAACTGAGAACGACGTCATCAACGGTGTCAAAGGTTTGATCTGCACCGGCCGAACGAATTTGAGGCACCGGCGGAGTGCCGATCAACTGATATCGCAATATATTCCCCCACTCATCCAGAACCGCGCCGTCCTCGCTTTTTATGTACGGGCCATCCCAGCGATTTGTGAGCAGATCACTCAACGCTGCCGGATAAACACCTGCGGCCATCGAATACTTCTGCGCCGCGTCCAGACAGCTCTCCATCACACTGGCCGTTTCCTGCTCAGGATTGCGGATTCCATCACCTCCAACAGCAGGCTCGTAGAGAGCGGTGGGCCAGCCGCCAAAAGTGTCGCCCCACCCGGTAGTTCCTTCCAAATAATAGACCGTGCCGTCTTTGCCGGGAAACACATTGCCTGTTGTAGTAGGCGCGTTCCCTTGAAAATAGACCTCATGCAGGCTGCTGCATCCGGCAAACATCTCATCGGGAATGTGGTTGACGCTGTTGGGGATCACCACATTCGTCAGACTGGTGCATTGGAGGAACGCAGCCCCGCCAATGGAGATGACGCTTTCGGGGATCACCGCCATTGTCAGGCTGGTGCAATAAGCGAACGCAGAGTCGCCAATTTGAGTGACCGGTTCACCGTCAATGGTGCCCGGGATCACCAGATTCTCGGCGGAACCCGTATAGCCGGTGAGGGTGATTCCAAAGCCGTTGTCGTAGAATTCGAAGTCCTGGCTGACACCGTTCGACAAAGCGGCAGGAGATGTTCGCTGGGCTGGGTCGAGGCTAGGCTCGTAGAGAGCGGTACGCCAGCCGCCAAAGGTGTCGCCCCACCCGGTAGTTCCAGCCAAATAATAGACCGTTCCGGTTTTACCAGGAAACACTTGGTCTGGGGCGGTGGGCGCATTCCCTTGGAAATAGACCTCCTGCAGGCCGCAATAAGTGAACGCCTCCTCGCCTATGGTGGTGACGTCGCTGCCAATCACCAGATTTGTCAGGCCTCCGCAATAAGTGAACGCTTTGTCTCCAATGGTTGTAACGCTGTCGGGAATTACCACCTCCGTCAGGCCGTAACAAGATCTGAACGCCTCGTCGCCAATGGTGGTGACGCTGTTGGGAAACACCACCTCCGTCAGACCCGTGCATCGGTTGAACGCCTCCTCGCCTATGGTGGCAACTCCACTGCCAATCACCACCTGCGTCAGGCCAGTGCATAGGGAGAACGCTCTGTCTCCAATGGTTGTGACACCGCTGCCAATTAGCACATTCGTCAGGCCTTCGCAATCTGCGAACGCACCCTCGTTAATGATGGCAACGCTGTCGGGAATCACCACATCTTTCAGGCCGGTGCATTGGTAGAATGCAGAGGCACCAATGGTATCGACGCCGTTGCCAATCACCACATTCGTCAGGCCGGAACACCATTCGAACGCAGCGTTTCCAATGGAGGAAATGCTATCGGGGATCACTATCTCCGGTAGGCCGGTGCATTCATAGAACGCATGGTGGACTATGGTTGTGACGCTGTTGGGAATCTCTATCTCTGCCAGGCCAGTGCATTCGCGGAAGGCATAGCTTCCAATGCTGGTGACGCTATTGGAAATCACCACTTTTTTCAGGCCGGTGCAGCCGCGGAACGCAGAACCGGGAATGGTGGTGACGCTGTTGGGGATTACCACCTCCGTCAGGCCGATACATTTGTAAAACGCCTCTTTGCCAATGGTGGTGACGTTATCGGGAATCACCATATTTATCAGGCTGGAGCAGAAGGAAAACGCACTGTCGCCAATGTGGGTAACGCTGTAGGGAATCACCACCTCTTTCAGGCTGGTGCATCCGGCAAACGCCTCGTTGTCAATGCTTGTGACGCCGCTTCCAATCACCACATTGGTCAGGCTGGTGCATTGAAGGAACGCTGAGTTGAAAATTGAATTAACGCTGTCGGGGATCACCACCTCCGTCAGGCTGGTGCAATAAGCGAACACAGAGTCGCCAATCTGAGTGACCGGTTTGCCGTCAATGGTGTCCGGGATCACCACATTTCCGCCGGAACCCGTATAGCCGGTGATTCTGATACCGAGGCCGCTGTCGAATACTTCGAAGTCGTGGCTGACATCGTTCGATACAGCGGCAGACGGCGTACGTTGGGCTGTGTCTAGGCCAGTTGGTTCAGTTTGCTTATTGCCCTTAGATTGTGGGCGCTGCGCCAGGAAAAAAACAGCCGTCAGAAAAAGGGCAAGACCTACGACGGTGGTGTAGATCAGGTTTGTCTTGCGGATCTTTCCGTCCGTTTCTACACTCGGAACCAGCTTCATTAGGCTAACGAGGATGCCGCCGATCATCATTCCGGCCAGAATCATATTAAATTCCCGCGTCATCCCCTCGTTGTTGAAGGCGAGAAACACGCCGCCTGAGAGTACCCCAATGGAATGGATCAGGCCGAACCGATGGGCAGGATTAAGTGCTGCGACTCCCTTTGCTTTTACCTTTCGCGGATAACAAGCAGTCCACAAGATCAGGAGCATGCCCAAAATCCCCCATCCAAGGAGTGCAAGTTTCGCGTGGTCTGAGCTGAAGGAATTTCCGAAAACTGCGGCAACGATGCACATTACCACTGCTCGGATAATAATGATCCGTTGAACGCGCCTGAATCCCTTGCCATTAAGGTTTTCTGTTTCGCCGATGCCTGACTTCTTCTGATCGCTCTCCTCCGATGTCGCGGCATCGGACACAATCGTCTCTACGTCGGTTTTGAGGATGCTGGCCTGCTGGTAGCGGAGGTCGGGCTTGCTTTCGAGGGCGCGAAGGACGACTTCGTCGAGGCGGACGTCGATACGGACCTTTTGCGACGGCGGTGTCAGTTCCTTGTCCGGCATTTCGCCGGTGAGCATCTGATAAAAAACGACGCCGAGGGCGTAGATGTCTGCGCGATGATCGACCGTTCCGGGCGCTTCCACCTGCTCGGGCGACATATATTTTGGAGTACCCATCACCTTGCCATCTTCGGTGATTTCCGTTTGTAGTTCCGGCTTTAGGCGGTTTTCTTTCGATGCTCCAAGACCGCCTAAAGGCGGAACTACTAACTGTTCATCTGAAGGCGGAACTACGAGCGGTTTTTCCACAATCTTCGCGAGGCCGAAGTCGGCGACCTTCACGTTGCCGAGACGGTCGAGGAGAATGTTTTCCGGTTTGATGTCGCGGTGGACGATGCCGTGGTCGTGCGCATATTGGAGCGCGTCGCAAATCTGCGGAACTATCGCCAGCGCCTCGCGCGGCTCGATGCGCCCGTTGCGGAGCAGGTGCCGCAGGTTGAGCCCGTCGACATATTCCATCAGGAAATAATAGAGTAGCGCATGCGTCTCGCTTGCGGATGGTGAGTCGGATGCAAGCGGGACGCTTGCGCTACATTTTCCGAACTCATAGAGCGTAACAATCCCCGGATGATTAAGCTTGGCCAGCGCACGCGCTTCGCGGGTGAAGCGCTCCGCAAAGCCAGGCGTTTCCCCGATTTCCTGCGGCAAAATTTTCAGCGCAACAATGCGGTCGAGTTCCTTCTGCCGGGCCTTGTAGACCGCGCCCATACCGCCCTGGCCGATCAGCTCCAGAATCTCAAGCTGCGGAAACAGCGGAGCAATCTCTTCAACGGAGGGCGCCTTCGGCTTCATTTTTCCTTGGGCGGATTCCGCGCTCATTATCGTCGGATCAGCGAGGTTCATCTGCATCAGGCAGGAGGGGCACAGGCCGCCCGGCGCGTCGTGCGGAAGAGCGGAGCCACATTGAGGGCAGTTGTTTTCGTTTGCATTCATACCCATCTCTTACCCCTGTAATCCGAGTTGTTACACTTTTCTTTGAACAATCAATGACGCACGAGACTTGCGGCGAGATCTCTGAGCTCATCATCCAGACTCACGCCGAGCGGCAGCGTCTGCGCAACCTCCGCACGGTAGAGTTCTCGAAAACGTTTGCGCAAGCGGTGAACGGCCACGCGGACCGCCCCTTCATTCATATCCAGAGCGGAAGCCATAGCGGTATAATCAATCGACTGATGCTCCATGATCAGTCCGTTTTTCAACTGAATAAACAACGTCGTTTTGCCGGCTTCAGCATATTCCTGCTCCAGCCGTTTCATGGTCAGCTCCAAAAGCGAAAGCGCCCATTGACGATCAAACAGCGCCTCGGCCTCAAGGTTCGGCGTTCCGGCGGCCTCATATCGACGCTC
This sequence comes from Lentisphaerota bacterium, assembly GCA_012729265.1. Taxonomy (GTDB): domain Bacteria; phylum Verrucomicrobiota; class Kiritimatiellia; order Kiritimatiellales; family Pontiellaceae; genus Pontiella. Next base: position 9,314 of record JAAYDL010000274.1, read on the forward strand.
TGCAATATCCGTATCGATCGATATATGGGGTTGTCCGCCGCCGCGTTTTTGAGCGCACGCTCTGCGCCATTCCTTTGCAAGAAATCGTTTCAGCGCAGTAATCAGAAACGCCCGCAGTTTTCCCTTCTCGCGATCCGCATCAGCGATCCAATGCTTCTCACACAGACAGCGGAAAAACTCCTGCGTCAGGTCCTCGGCATCCTCCGGTGAATGATTGCGCCGGCGAATATAGGCATAGATCGGAAACCAATAGATCGAGCAGATCTCCTCCATTGCCCGCTCCGCCTGCGGATCGGAGCGATCCGCAGCAGCCAGCACCATCGTCCAGCGCGTCGTGACAAATATGGAGTCCCCCGACCCGCCGTTCGTCGGCAACCGAGAAGATGCTGCACTCTCCTTAATAGATTCCATACTACGTAATTACCCGTTCACGAACAGCCATTACAGTAAATTATACGAAAACGAGATAAAATAAGACGTTTTCCGAACAATCACGTTGATCTCATAATCCGGAGTGTTACTATCTTTACGTTCAGATGAGTTTTTTTTGAGAGGTTTGTACGCATGGATTCAGGAAACAACAATGACAACCTTACCGCTGCTTATGCGGAGGGAACCGCCATTATTCGAGTTGAAGGTCGAGGATCTTTTAAAATCAGCCCGCCGCTGAAACAGTTCATTCACAAGGTTATTGACGAAAAGTCGGCGAAAAAGGTTCTTATTGAGATGTCGCAGTGTACCGGCATGGACAGCACCTTTATGGGATTGATCGCGGGCATCGCCTGTTATCTGAAAAACAGACCCGAGGTTACGTTTGAACTGATCAATCTGTCCGAGCGCAATAAAAAACTGCTGGTAACACTCGGTGTTGATCGCGTTGTCAACTATTCCATGTCCGCCACAGACGAACAGAATGCACTTATTAAACGATTAAGCGCTTCCGCTCGGTCAGTGGAGATGGAGCAAGGCAACAAACTCGAAGCGGCAAAAACCACCCTCGAAGCACATACGACACTGGTGAACATTAACCCCGACAACTTGATCAAATTTAAATCGGTTCTGGAATATCTACAGAATGATGTGCGCAAATTGACCAGATAATTCGCCGTTTACGGATTTAGCACTCGAAACTCCGCCGTTTGAAAATACGGAATCGTTCGGTTCTGCTCCATCTCCAGCCCGCAAAATGAGGCCTGTATCAGGCGCAGCGGGTCGCCGTGCGATACCAACACCAGATTGCGATCAAAAAAATCTGTTTCCAGCGAAGCAATCAGATCTTCCATGCGCCGCCGAACCGCGTTCGCACTTTCCGCTCGGTTCATTTCCAGCTCAGCATTGATCTCATCCTGTTCCCACGCCTCGGAATAATTCAGGTAGTGCATTCCTTCCCACTGACCAAAGAAGCGTTCGCGCAGACGCACATCGAGGCGAATCGAATCACTCCCCAGCGCCGCACGCACCAGTTCAGCCGTCTCAACAGCGCGCAAAAAATCGGAAGAGACGATAACCGCATCCTGAATAAGCATCGCCAGTTTCTCGGCGCTGGCCTGAACCTGCGACCGCCCTTTTTCCGAGAGTCCATAGCGATGTATCCCGACATCAGGATCACTGACAATGATGCCCTCAACGTTTGCCATGCTTTCGCCATGGCGAAAGGCGTAATACCTGTTTTTTAAATCGTCGACGCTCAAATGCATGACGAACACTAAACTGAATTATATGCACCAGAACAAGCCTGCTCGGATGAATATGCCGCACGCTTGACACCAGCGCGCGTACTCCATACCGTGGAAAACATGAAACGTATTATCTTCCTGCTCACTCTCACATGTTCAACACTGATTCCTCTGTCGGCGCAGTGCGCGAACGAAATATGGGCCTACCTCTATAAAGGCGAGGAAAAATATTTCCCAACCACCTCGCCCATCACAGATGTCGCCTGCTTCAGCGCCTCGGTGGACGGCGACGGACGGCTGACAGGCGGCCACGTGACTCCCCCCTCTCTCCCCACGCAAAACCTACGCTATCACTTGGTCGTTACCATCCCGTGGAACACGACACTGGCACACATTTACTTGAATCCGGAACTACCGCTGCGTGACCGCATTATTGCCGATATTGTTGAGCGGTCCAAAGGCTTTGACGGCGTTCAGATCGACTTTGAAAGCATCGACGCAGCCGATGCCACCAACTATCTGCGCTTTCTGGCCGCAGTTAAGCGCGCACTCCCAAAAGACAAACTCTTCAGCGTAGCCGTCATGGCTCGATGGAAGGAATACCGCGACGCCAACCCGACCGATGCGTTTGACTATGCATCCATCAACATGATTGCCGACCGCGTCGTGGTCATGGCCTACGACGAACACGCGCGCGGCGGAACCGCAGGCCCGATTGCCTCGCTGCCGTGGTGCCAAAAAATTTATGCATACGCCGTTCAAAATATTGATTCCGATAAGCTGATCATGGGCATTCCGCTTTACGGTCGCAGTTGGCAGAAAGAAACCACCACCCGTGCTTTTCGAAATCAGGAAATCTGGTC
>JAAYDL010000275.1 GCA_012729265.1 Lentisphaerota bacterium
AACTGATGAAGGAAACCAAATGAAAATAGCCATCTCCACTTCCGGTAACGATCTGAGCGCACCGCTCGATCCGCGCTTCGGACGAGCCGCCCGCTTTCTGGTCTACGATACCGAAAGCAAAACCTTCGAACTGGCCGGGAACGAGCAAAACCTGAATGCCGCACAAGGGGCGGGAATTCAATCGGCACAGAATGTCGCCTCGACCGGTGCCGAAGCCGTGATCAGCGGGCATTTCGGCCCGAAAGCGTTCCGGGTTTTGAGCGCATCAAATATCGCCGTTTACCCGTCCACCGCCTCTACCGTGCAGGAGGCGCTGGATTTGTATGCGGCAGGAAAGCTGACCGCCGCACAGGAAGCAGACGTGGAAGGACACTGGTTGTAAGAATTGACGATTGATGATTGACGATTTTATGAAGAAACAAACTTTCTGCCACTCAACAACCGCCGCTGGCCACCCATTATGAAAACCGGTCTCGACTGCATTCCCTGCTTTGTCCGCCAGACGCTCGATGCCTCCCGAAAGGTGACAGATGATCCGGCAATTCATGTGCAAATCCTGCGTGAGGTGCTGCGCTGGATGGGCGAAATGGATTTGAGCCTTTCGCCACCTGTACTGGCACAGCGCATCCACCGCCGTCTGCGCGAGCTGACCGGCATCGACGATCCATATCGCGAAGAAAAGGATCAACATAATCAGATGGCCCTGTCGCTGCTGCCCGGACTGCGGGCGCAGGTCGCGGCTTCACCCGACCCGCTGATGACGGCTGCCCATTTGGCGATTGCCGGCAATATCATCGATCTCGGCGCCAAAAGCGGACTGGATGAAAGCGAAGTCCATGAAGCGTTGCTGCACGCCGCCGAAAAACCGCTGGAAGGCGATTTGGAAACATTCCGCGAGGAAGTGGCAAAAGCGGCAACCATCCTCTATCTGGCCGACAACTGCGGCGAAATTGTTTTCGATAGCCTGCTGATCGAACAGCTCGGTCCGCAGCGGGTCACGCTGGCTGTGCGGGGAATGCCGATCATCAACGACGCAACCCTGCAGGATGCCGTCTCCGTCGGACTCGATAAGTTGGTTCCAACCCTTGGAAACGGATCGGACGCGCCCGGAACAGTGCTCGACGATTGCAGTGACGAATTCAAAAATGCGTTCGAGTCCGCCGATCTGATTGTTTCCAAAGGTCAGGGCAACTTTGAAACGCTCAGCGATTGCGGTAAAAACATTTTTTTCCTGCTCAAAGTCAAATGCCCGGTGGTGGCGGTGTCGGTTGGCCTGCCGGTCGGAACGCACGTGCTGCGCCGTGGAAGGAGATTCCTGTAATGCAAATTGCGATTGCATCCGGAAAGGGAGGGACCGGTAAAACCACGCTGTCGGTCGCGCTGGCGCAAGCATGGAACGGCCCCGTTCAACTTCTCGACTGCGATGTCGAAGCACCAAACGCCTCGATTTTTCTGAGCTTGGAAAACTCCTCTGAACAAACGGTTTCTGTGCCGATTCCCGTCGTTGATTCATCGCGCTGCACCGGATGCGGAAAATGCGCGGCGGTCTGCGAATTCAATGCGCTGGCCGTAGCCGGGAAATCCGTTCTGGTGTTTGAAGAGTTGTGTCACAGCTGCGGCGGGTGCACACGGATCTGCCCCGCACAGGCGATCACCGAACAACCGCGCGGGATCGGGAAAATCCGCACCGGACAATTCGGAACGATCCGATTGGCCGAAGGGCGACTGGACATTGGACGCGCCATGGCCCCGCCCCTCATCCGCGCAGTAAAAAAGAGCGCCGACCCGGCGTTGCCGATCCTGATCGACTGTCCGCCGGGCACCTCCTGCCCAATGATCACTGCGATGAAAGGCTCCGACTTCGCCATTCTGGTCACCGAACCGACTCCGTTCGGACTGCACGATCTGGTGCTGGCGGTTGAAACGGTGCGATTGCTGGCGATTCCTTTCGGCGTCATCATTAACCGCTCCGACAGCGGAGATGCCCGCGTGGTCGAATATTGTGAAAAAGAAAAAATCCGCCTGCTTCTGCAGATTCCCGAGTCCCGGAAAATCGCGGAAGCGTATTCGCGCGGGGAAACTCTGCTGTCGGCCGAGCCCGCACTGAAGACCCCTCTGCAGGAAATCATCAGGAGCATACGATGAAAGAACTCGTTATCATCAGCGGCAAGGGCGGAACGGGCAAAACCAGTGTAACGGCCTCGTTTGCCGCGCTCGCATCAAATGCGGTACTGGCCGACTGCGATGTCGATGCCGCCGACCTGCATCTGATTCTGAATCCGGAAATTTGCCATCGGCACGATTTCTACAGCGGACACGAAGCCGTCATTCGCGAAGCCGACTGCATCGCCTGCGGACTCTGCCAGACGCTTTGCCGCTTCGACGCGATTCAGGAATCGGGTGGAACATTCCGGGTGGATTCCGCGTCCTGCGAAGGATGCGGCGTTTGTAAGGCGTTCTGTCCGTCCGGGGCGATTGATTTTCCGGATCGGCTGTGTGGCGAATGGTTTGTTTCAAAAACCCGGTTCGGCACCCTGATTCATGCCCGGCTCGGCATCGGCGCGGAAAACTCCGGCAAGCTGGTCAGCACCGTTCGTGCCCAGGCAAAACAATTTGCGCAAACGATTCAAGCCGACTGGATTCTGGTGGACGGCCCGCCCGGAACCGGTTGTCCAGTCATTGCATCCATCACTGGCGCGGATGCCGTTTTGGCGGTGACAGAGCCGACCTGTTCCGGACAGCACGATCTATTGCGGGTTCTTGCACTGGCGCGCCACTTTAAAATACCGGCCTTTGTCTGCATCAACAAATGGGACATCAATCCGGAAATGACCGGAAAAATTGAAGCAACCGCCGCAGAGGCCGGAGCTACCATTTTAGGGCGGATTCCATATGACAAATCCATCACAACGGCCCAGATTAACGGGCAAAGCGTGGTGGAACTCAATAACGGAGCCGCATCACAAGCCATTCAAACCCTATGGGAGAAATTATGTCAGACTCTGAAATAAATCCACAACCCGCCCTGCCCGGCGTATTCGGTCCGTTGCGCGGAGCCAACGGAAATGTACGAATCACCGGACCGTGCGGCGACACGATGGAATTCTGGGTGCTCATTCAGGACGGACAAATCCAACGCTGCACCTTTACCACCGACGGATGTTCGAGTTCTATCGCCTGCGGAACCGCCACCTGCACCCTAGCATCCGGTGCCCCGGAGGCCGTCGCGTTTGAACTGCAGCCAGAAGACGTGCTGGCGCTACTGCCCGATTTTCCCGACGAGGATAAACACTGCGCTCTGCTGGCAACCCATACACTCAAATCCGCGATTTCGGATTACCGCAAAAAGCACTGCCCGCCGGAGGCCTGTGCATCCTGCGAAAAGGAGTGCAGTTCGCGCAAGGAACCCCTCCCGCCGGTTCAGGCTGAACCGAACGGGCTGTCTGGAGTGAAACACAATATTGTGGTGCTCTCCGGAAAAGGCGGTGTCGGAAAAAGCACGGTCGCGGCCAATCTGGCGCTGTCGCTTTCCGCGAAAGGATTCAAGGTGGGACTGCTCGATGCCGACCTCCACGGCCCCAGCGTTCCGACGCTGTTCAATCTGTCAGGTGAACATGTCGAACAATTCGGGGATACGGTTGAGCCGGTGCGAGCCGGCGGTATCAAACTGATGTCGTCCGGTTTTATGCTGGAGCATCCCGACCAAGCCGTCATCATGCGCGGGCCGCTGAAAATGAAAGTGCTTGAGCAGATGCTGCACGGCGTAAACTGGGGCGAGCTGGACTATCTGATCACCGACTGCCCGCCCGGAACTGGCGATGAACCGCTCTCGGTCTGTCAGTTGATCGGCTCGCCGGATGGCGCGGTGATCGTTACCACGCCGCAGGAAATCGCCGCCGCCGATGTGCGCAAGTCGGTACAGTTCTGCCGCAAGCTGAATCTTCCAATCCTTGGAATCATCGAAAACATGAGCGGCTACACCTGCCCGAAATGCGGCGAAACGGTTCATCTGTTCGGTAAAGACGGCGGACGCAAACTCTGCGAAAAATACAACCTCGCCTTTCTCGGGCGGATTCCGATCGACCCGAATGTCGGACTTTGCGGCGACGCCGGACACAGCTTTCTGGAAAGGCATGGAGAATCAGACTCCGCAAAAGCGTTTGAAATAGCAGTTGAACAAGTTCTGTTCGCGCTAAAGAAAGAATTCTAATGAGTGCCCTGAATATAACAACAAGGAGAATAAAATGAAAATCGCCATCCCGACCGCCAATGAACAGCTCTGCATGCACTTCGGCCACTGCGAAACCTTTGCAATACTGACCGCCGATGAACAGACCAAACAGATCACCGGACGTGAAAACCTCGTTCCGCCGCCGCACGAACCGGGCGTACTGCCCGCGTGGCTGGGCGAACAGAACGTCAACGTCATCATCGCCGGCGGCATGGGTCAGCGTGCGCAGCAGCTGTTTGCCGCGCAGAACATTCAGGTTGTCGTCGGCGCTTCGGCAGAGTCGCCCGAAGCACTGGTCACTGCTTGGCTCTCCGGAACACTCGTCTCCGGCGCCAACGCCTGCGATCATTGATTTTCCCAATGATTAGAAGAACCGGCCGCTATTTTTTCCACACTTGGAAAATGGCGGCGTCTTCGGTTCTACTTCGGCACAGCCTCGTCAATTCAAATGGTAAGTGCAATTCCGCGCCGGTTTTTCTATCGGCTCGCCCAGTTGGCCCGAGCTGCCACGCGCCCTTTTGCAAACATGAAAACGCAAAACGAGCGATGAGTGATCCGTGTTTACTCTGGTTATTGTTTTTCCTGACGTTGTTTCCCGGTTCTCTTCCCATGGATCCAAAACAGTAGGCCTGTGATCGTAGCTGAACCACCTACCAATGCCGCACCCAGTGATAATGGATTATGTGGGTCTGATCCTGAAAGCACATTGCCCCCTTTTGTGAGAAGCAATTGATTTTCAGCTCCGTGTATAAATGATGATATTCCGAACAGCGTTACGATGATTCCGGCAAATAGCAGGCCGATGCCTACATCCCGAAAATCCTTTGGAGTGTACGGCTTCCCATATTCCGGTGGCGGTTTCTGCCTCTTTTTCATGTGTTTCTGACTCCGGTTTACTCGGTTTAATTATAATGAAGTACGGTGTGGTTGAGCAGTTTGTCCTCTTCATCGAAGAAGAGATAGAACTTATCAAAGCCGAAGAATCCCCATCCTCTGGATTGGATGACCACCTTTTGAATGCGTGCGTGTTCTGATTTGGGCAGTGTTTCCATTTCATATGTAAGATATTCGATATTTCCGTTTTGGTCCGGATCTGCCGGGGTGAATCCACCATCTGCGTTACGGATGTAGATCTCGGGCGGAAAGAGCGCTCCGCCATCGGCTAAGGTCAGTTGGGTTTCCTCGAGCGTCATACCGGTATGGAGCTGTTTCCATACGGTGTAGCCGGATTTGCGTCCACTGATATTTCCGCCGGTATAGCCGACGCATCCTGAGAGAGTGAGCAGGATGAATAGTGAGATGATATGTTTCATGTTGTTTTTCGCTTACGGGCGACCATGTTCTTAAAGGCGGCAATCCACTCGTTTGAAAGCATATATGGCTGAATGAGTGAGTTTTGCAAGCTATGGTGAAGAATATTTCGCGATGAGTTGGACGTTTCAGCCGTGGATGATTAGGCAGAATAATCCCAGAGGTGCACGAGGATTGGGATGTGCGGCAGGGACGGCTCGCCGAGCCGTCCGCAATCGGCGCGCTCGGTGAGCACGCCCTACCTGATGCGCGGAGAATGTTTTTTGAATCGGCACGTTGGCATTCGTCAAAATCGGGGGCATAGTGGGTCTGATTTTGGAGGTTTTGAATGACGACGTTTCTGCTGATTTTGGTTTTGGTGCTGCTCGCTGCGGTTTTGTTTTTGCTGTTGACGGGACAGACAAAGATGAATACGCGGCTGGATGAGTTTAGCCGACGGCTGGAGTCGCAGTTGGAGCAGGGCGACAGCCGGACGCAGCGGCTGGAAGATATTTTCCGCGGACTGGAAAAGGAACTGCGCGGCGATGTGGACGGGGTACGCGTGAAGGTGGAAGAGTCGCTCGAGAAAAACAGTCGCCAACTGACGGAGCGGGTGAAGGAACTGATCGATGCGAACGAACGGCGGCTGGGCGAGATCAGCGGCAAGGTGGAGGAGCGGCTGGATAAAGGGTTTGAAAAAACAACGTCGGTTTTTGCCGATGTGCTCAAGCGGCTGGCGCTGATTGATAAGGCGCAGGAAAAAATTGCGGAGCTCTCCGGAAACGTCGTTTCGCTGCAGGAAGTGCTCTCCGATAAACGTTCGCGCGGCGCATTCGGCGAAGTCCAGTTGACGGCACTGATCTCTAACGTTATGCCGGAGAGCAGCTATTCACTCCAACATACGTTTGATAACGGCGTGCGCGCCGACTGCGTTCTCTTCCTGCCGGAGCCGACCGGAACGCTCTGTATCGATTCGAAATTTCCGCTCGAAGGGTATCAGCGCATGACCGACTCCAGCCTCGGTGATGCCGACCGCAAGAGCGCCGAGCAGCAGTTCCGTCAGGATATCAAGAAGCACATCAAAGATATCGCATCCAAATATATTATCCCCGGACAAACCTCTGACGGCGCGGTCATGTTTATCCCCGCCGAGGCCATCTTTGCGGAGATCCACGGTCACTATCCGGATCTGGTCGAAGAGGCGCAGCGCGCCCGGGTCTGGCTGGCATCGCCCACCACGATGATGGCGGTGCTCACCACCGCACGCGCGGTACTGAAGGATGCCGATACGCGCAAGCAGGTGCATTTGATCAAGGATCACCTGATCAGCCTCTCCAAGGATTTTGGGCGCTTTCAACAGCGGATGGATAAGCTCGCCACGCACATCAGCCAGGCCAATAAAGATGTCGACGAGGTACAGGTTTCCGCGAAAAAAATCACCAGCCGCTTTACCAAGATTGAGCAGGTGGAGCTGGACGGACACGATCCGGCGGAATTAACAGAGAACCCGTAGACGAAGCATCCTTGCTTCGTTATGACGGAGACGAATAGGAGAAGACACAAAGCGGTTTTCAGTTCAGCCTTCACTCTCTGCCATAGGATAAGGAAAGACGTTTGGTGTTGCGGCTCCTGCGGAATATATTGGGGCAATGTTTTGGCTCATCCTTCTTTTTGCGTTTCTATGCCCCCAAAAGGGCGCTCAATGGATCGGCCGCCCTAGCGAGCGAACAGAAAAACGGGAGCATTTGCGTGAAATTACTAGATTACGGGACTGACCCCTTGGGTTAAAAATCGAGATTTCTAATTTTATCCAGCTGTTCATCTATGTGGTCTTGTGAACAACCTGCGCTTTTAAGATAGGACTCTGCTTCAGCCAATATTTTACTCATTGTTGCTTTGGAATCGATGGCATCTTTAAGCATATCTCTGGCGCGGATGTCATCTTCTGGATGATCTCCAAAAACTTTATCCTTATCTCCAAAACAGGCGGGTACTTTACTTTTCCAGTCCATTATTTCTTCCTTTCTTTGTTTAGCCTCAAACCGCTTGTTCGGAATGATTATTATCATTTCTCCCGTAACCGGGTTGAACTCCTTGACCGTCAGAACTGTGCGATGCTGGCCTTCGGAATCGCCGACGGTGTACCGGATGTTGTTGATGATGCCAGCGCTGAAGCTTATCTCAAGGATCAACACCCCGTCCCCAACCTTCCACATCAGCACTTCTGAGTATCCTGGCACACCTTTTGGAGAGTCAAGCAGCTGAGAAGGTCTCCCGTAGGTTCTTATCATTGGAGCATCTTCCCCGAGGTGTGCACCAATCAATGCCCCTTCCTTGATCACGCGGTCTTCAGCTCCTGTGGCGCTCAGAGCGCATATGCAGGTTAGGACGACGGCAAGATACGCAGTGTGTTGTTTCATAGTTCTTATTCCTAACGATTAGGGTTTTATCCCTCCTGCTTTTCACAAATATCCTCATGACCAAAGCAGGTTAAAAGCAGGAGGATATGAGGGTGCCCGCAAGGCACCATCTTCCTGTTGGACTGAGCCGAGGACCGAGCTGTAATACGGCACACCCAACCTATCTATGGGGATCGTATGCTCCCCTCGCCGATGTTTCAATTCTTTTTATCAGCATCTTTTCAAGGAATCGAGGATTTTGGTCGTGGAATTTCAAAATCGGGAGGAGTTTTAATGGGGTTCGCTCTCGATTTTCTTGGATAAGGATGCGGTTTTCATGATCAGGGTGGAGCTTGGGCGCGGGGGAGCTTTACCTGAACATCTATTTGCCTGCGCTGAATGGTGGAGAAAATCGCGCGGCGGTCAATGTAGAGCATGCGTCCCGCTTGCGCGAAAACGAGCGGGACGCTCATTC
>JAAYDL010000276.1 GCA_012729265.1 Lentisphaerota bacterium
GCTTATTATGCGCGAACTCGAGCGCGAGGCCGAGCCGCCGCAGGAAGATTGAGCGGGAAGCAGGCTGCGTGGTCTTTTCAATGTTTTCCGTTGACGCTTGTTGCGCCGCAAGCCATCTTCTGAACATAAATAAGAAAGCTTTGAGCGAACGTGATATCTGCACGAAGTTCATCACGCCCAACCTTGTATCGGCAGGATGGGACATCAATACCCAGATTCGCGAGGAAGTCGGCTTTACCGACGGTCGCATGGAGATCGAACACCGCCGCACCCACGCCGCCCACCTCCTCCACGCCGTCCTCAAAGAAGCCTTCGCCCCCGTATAATCCGATTGATTGGCTCGGAGAATGCTTTTTACTTCATGATAATTTTAATGACAAACCGTTTTGATGTGGTAGGTTTCGTTCATGCCCATGAGTTTTTCATATAAAAAAGCCACACAGGCGCTGAATTATTTCGCTCGGCAAAGCGGAGGACATATCAACAAGATGAAGGCGTTGAAACTGCTTTTCTTCGCCGACCGTTATCATCTGCGCAAATATGGCCGACCGATTACCAACGATGAATATTTTGCCATGAATTATGGTCCAGTCCCTTCCGGAGGAAAAGATCTGGTGGAAGGCAGCGATTTCCGGCCGGATGTTGAAAAGAGCTATGCCGGCCAATTCCTAAATCCGATCGACCGCTATGAATATGCTTCGCTGAACGAGATTGATCAAAACGTCTTTTCCAAAACAGATCTAGAAGCTCTGGAATTTGCCTGGAACCATTTCGGAATGCATGACCAGTTCGCGCTGGCAGAAATGACCCACCAGTATCCGGAATGGAAGCGGCATGAAGCGGCCATCATCGGCGGAAGCAGTTCAAGAGTAAAAATGGCGTTCTCCGACTATCTTGAAGACCCGCCCGTTCCGTATGATCCCTGCTTCCCCTTGACTGAGGAAGATCGCGAAATTCGGCGCGAAGAAATCCAAGAGATGTCAGCCATCCACAATCTATGGAACTGACATGTCTCCGCCGGATTTGCCTTTTGAACTCCAGCTTACCCTTCGCTCAGGTACGGTCTACTACTTCGAACACCGCTGCATCTATTCCAGCGAACCGCATTTTTTCGCAGTGATCAACGCCGATCCACAATCCAACCATCTACTTATCCTGCCGGTAGGTTCTTCGCAGGTTGCCACGGTTCAGAGTCGCCGAAAACACCTGCCACCGGAAACACTGGTGATTGTAGATCCTGCGGAATATCCCGACTTCTCCAAGCAGACCATCTTCGACTGCAATCAGCTGTTCGAGCTCTCCCGCGAAGAATTGGTCCAGAAATTCAAGACCAAAGGATTACGTCACCATCGCGATCTACCCAAAACTATACTGGAAAAAATCTGGAAAGGCGTCCATGCGAGCCCCCGTGTGGATGAAGCCTACAAACAATTCCTTCCTCCAGAAGAGGTATAGCACTCATCGTTATTCGCGATACAACAATTCACATGCAAAATGCGGGGAAAAAGGTAGCGGTCATTGTGGTGTGGAGGCTAGCAGTGCGTCTCCGCGCTCGAAATGGAAATCGAACGTTACTGAAACCACGAAAACGATCTTCCCTGCGGGAAAGCTGAGTTTATCGCCTCTTTCAGGAAATTCTTCGAAACGGATCCCTTTCCAGAATCCGTCTGAGTTTTTTACCCGTCCCGAATGCCGCTAGGAGGGGTCGAACCGGGTGCTCAGGTACAACGCCTCAACCTTGTCGCGCGCCCAAGGGGTTTTCCGCAGGAACTTGAGGCTCGATGGAATGCTTGGCTCCCAGTTGAAGCAGCGGATATCGATCCGCCGCCCGAGCTCCTCCCAGCCATAGTGATCGACCAAGCGCACGAGCAGTTTTTCCAGTGTGATGCCATGCAAGGGATTGTTGGGTTGCTCGTTCATCGATTAATCCGTCTCCGCAGGGGGTTTTTGACGCAGCATGCCGACGATGACCGAGACAACGATCAAGCCGTTTTCAAAGAAGCCTTTTCCTCCACCAAAAATATGGCCGAGCCGCCGCCCGGGGATTAAACGGGAGGCAGGATAAAATGATCGCGCTTTATGGGGTTTCGACTCCAAATCGAATCCTCATTTCTTCGGGCGGGAGCGGGCGACGAGTTTGATAAAGATCGGCGCGCCCTCCAGACCGAAGGCGTCGCGGAACTGATTCTGCAGGTAGGCCAGCCAGTTGGAGCGGGCATAGTTGGGCTCGTTGACGAAGATCTTGATGTAGATGGGGTTGGTTCCGCTCTGTGTGGCGTAAAAAACCTTGAGCCGCTTGCCGTGCGCAACGGGCGGCGGATATTTCGCGACCGCCTGCTCAATGACGCGGTTGAGCACACCCGTGGTGATTTCGGTGCGCGTCTGCGCAGCGACATAGTCGATCGCCTCGATGCTGCGTTTAATGTTGTAGCCATCCTTGGCGGAGACAAAGAGGATGGGAGCAAAACCGAGAAAAGGGAGTTCTTCGCGCAGGGCGGGGAGATATTTGGTCTGGGTAACTTCCTCCTCTTCAGCATCCTTGGACAGATCCCATTTATTCACCAGCAGCAGGCAGCCCTTGCGCGCATCAATAATCTTTGCGGCTACCTTTTTATCGAGGCTCGTCGGGCCGGTCTGGGCATCGAGAA
>JAAYDL010000028.1 GCA_012729265.1 Lentisphaerota bacterium
AACCGCATGGCGTTCCAGCCATACTTGCCCCAATACTGCCAGTCCTGCACGATCACATCCATCGGCAACCCGCGGTCGCGGAATTCGCGGGCGTTCTCAAGGAGTTGCTCCTGCGAACTGAAGCGCTCGCGGCAATGGATGTAGCCGAAGATCCAGTCCGGAAGCAGCGTCGCCGCGCCCGTCAGCGTGCGGTAGGCGCCAATGACCTCGTCGCCCGTCCCGGCAAAAAAGAGATAGTCGAGCTGCTCCGCCACTGGAGAACGAAGGACCAGATTGTCCTGTTCCGGACGGAAAAAGACGGAGGGATTGTCGCGGCGGTCGCCGCGCACGGTAATGGTGTGCGTCCCAGCCGCCAGATCCATCTTCCAGCTGGTGGTCGGAGGAAGCCACTGGTTCCTGAAATCAAACACCGTCTTGCCGTCAACCTCGATCTGCCAGCGCGTGGCCATGCTGTTGCCGACATCCAGCAGGAAGGCATAACTGCCCGCCTTGTCCAGGGTGAAGCGACCGCCGAACACGCCGGACTGGCGCGTATCCCGCCGGGTTCCTTCGGTCGTGGTTACGTCAACCGTCACCGCATCGTCGGACACCTCGCCGGGCGAAAGACTGATTTTTTCGTCCGCCGGGTTGAGGTCCGTCAGCCCATAGTTGTGCCAGAGCAGCGCATAGCCCTTGCTGGAGAGGAAAAACGGAACCGCAATCTGCGTATTCACCTGCGTCAGCCGACGGGGCACCCCGCGCAGGTTGTATTCGCCATCCTGGAACTGGCCGGAGCCAAACAAAAATTCGTCCTTCGGCGAAAGAAAGGTCTGCTCAATCGCCAGCGTCGGTTCGCCATGCAGCGTGGACGCCTTGACGGAGCGCCCGCCGCCGATCGGCTCTTCCAGTAAAACATTTCCAGCGTTGTCGAGGAAGGTGATCCGCCCGCTCTTCTTGTCGACCTTGACGCTCATCTTGGCGGTCGAAAGCACCACGGCATCACCCTGCTCGTTCAAGTCGAATGGAACGGTCTCCCCTCCGTTCAGCACCAGGCTATCCAGTGCAGCCGACTTGTCGTTAGGCGTATGGATCACCCGCACGGCGCGGTCGGTGTAGAGCTGCAACCGCAGGGAACCCGAATCCATTTTCAGGGTCGCGCCGGAGGCATCCTTCTGCGTCGAAATCACCGACTGTTGCGCTGCGGCGGACTGCACAAAGGCACAAACCAGCAGGCTGCTCAGCCAAAAAAACAGTTTAGAGCGCAATCCCCCCGCGCACAGTTGCCGCCGCTGAAAAGAGGATTGATGTTGCTTCTCCGACTTTCCGTTCAGTTTCATCATGCGTACTCTCCCTTTCATTCATCAAATTTAGAAATTCGTCCAAACACAAAGCGTCACTTGGTCAGCTATACGGCCATTGTTCTCTAACTTTTTGATATCGTTCAACTATGTCGTGCGGCGCTTTGTGGGCAACCTGCCATTGAACAGGATAAGACCACGTTCTGGTGCGAGGAGGGCGGCCTTGCAGCTCAGGAATACTCATCCTTAAACCAGAGGTAGAGCAACAAGTGCTGTTCAAGCGTGCAGCGCGGTCCCGGCCTATCCGAGTCCCGACGCAGCTTCGCCAACGTATTTCGCCTCAAGAAAGAACGGTAGAGCCGTATTGCTGGAAGATCATTCGCATTGGGGCCTTCAAGCAGTTGGCTTGGGCGCAACTTGAGCAGCAGATGTGCTTCTTCCCGACTTACCGCGGAGATCCCTTCCGCTTCCATGATCGCTCGCAAATTCTTCAATTGTTCATAGCTCAACGAGAAAAGGAATTCATCCAAAGCATACACAACCTCTTTGTCCTTACCCCGCTCTTGGAGAAAATCCTGCCACGTTGGAGGCAGCCTGAAGGAAAGTTGGAATAATTCGGACGTCCCAAGCAACGTTCCCAGCACGGGCACTAAGGTATTCCTGATTTCCCACAAGTGCTGCATTCGGGGGGCAAAGGAATCGGCTTGGGCATTGCTGCGCTTTTCCCACATCATAATCAAATCCCGCGTTGCACGACGGGTCCAATTCTCATGGCCACGGCTATCCGAAATAATAGAAATAAACAGGTCTTCGGCCATCAGAGAGAACAGAATGGCATAGTAGCAGGAGAGAATCCGCTTCTCCTGAAAGGCCAAATATTCCTTCTCCATTGAGAGCTTTAAAAGGAATCCATAGAGGTGCAATTTGGAAATGGAATACGACCTTCCCAAGGATGCTTTTGCCGGAAGGTTTACCACCTCCTCAATGCCTTGATTGATCAGCTTGGCAGCGAGGGTTTCCAGACTTCGTGGATTGCTGGAAAGGCCTAGGTCAGCAGTGATCGAAGCGGATCGGCCAACGATTCCTGCAAGCATCTCCAAGTCCTCTACCTTGGAATCCAGAAGGGAGGCTGCTAGATTGGGGTCGTGCACATGGAGCAGCTCGCGGCATTGTGCAATCAACTCAAGTTCCTGTTTCGTGAAGGGTATGATGTCGCTCACAATATATCCTCAATTAAACGTTCAGACCATAGAATGAACGGAAACAAGATAAAAGGAATATCTGAGGTAGGAGAGTGCTTCCAGCCTCACCTCTACGGGTCGGCTATGCAAATACAGACAAGCTGGAAGCATGTCCTCCGTTACATGGAACGTACCTATTTCTTGGGCGAGATCTTAACCAAAACCACCCCGTGTCGGCCGACTTTGGCTTCAAATTTATTCTCAAAGTTACCCAGATCTTCCTGACGCCAAAGGTCGCGCACAACCTGTTGGCCTTCGATGCCCAGATCTGACCATTTGACCGTTACGGTCGCTTCGCGGTTTGCCCGGTTGAAGAGACCGACCGCCTTTGAGCCGTCTTCCATCTCCTTGGCCCAGACTTCAAGCTGTCCATCCAGTGCAACGCGGGATGCTTGGCGACCCAGCGGATCCTGATTGACTTCGATTACCTCATCGTTGGTCAGGAGGCTCAGCGTAAAATCGTCCAACTGCGTCATGTCGCAACCGATCAGCAGCGGCGATGCAAGCAGGCTCCAGAGGCTGATGTGGGTATACTGTTCATTCGGAGTCAAACGCGAATCGCGCAGTTGCGGTCCCCAGCCCACTTTCCCGATCACCAGCATGTCCGGGTCGTTGAAGTGCCCCGGTCCTGCATACGCTTCGAGGCCGTCCTGACGGAAGCCGATACCTGACATGCTGCCCCAGCTATCGTTAATATCCTGCGTGGTGCGCCAGGAATTTCCACCGACATCCGGACCCCACTTCCAAACATCCGCCGTGCCGTATTGACAAAGGCTGTAGATAATGTCGCGCGGCTGCTTGGCCAAGGCCTTCTGCATGATGACATACGGGCGCTGATGATCTTCCAGCGTATAGCTGTTGTTGGCGTAGGTGATGTTACCTCCCGAATTGGGATCCCACGACAAGTCATCGCGATGTTCTTCCAAACCTTTGTTGTAGGAACACCAGTCATATTTAAGATAGTCAAATCCCCATTCGGCATACTGTGTTGCATCCTGCTCTTCATATCTGAAGCTGGTTACGCACCCGCCGCAGCTCCACGGTCCGGGAGAAGAATAGAGACCGATCCGCAGGCCGAGATCGTGGACGTAGTCGGTCAGCCCCGGCATATCGGGGAAACGCGGATTCGGCAAAATTTTTCCGTCCTGATCACGATGCGGCCCCTGAAGGGAAGGATCGTCGGAATTGCGGTGAACCATCCAATAGTCGTCGATGTTGATGTACATCCAGCCGTGATCGATCAGGCCGCTTTCCACCATGGCGTCCGCCGCCGCTTTAATGTCTTCGGCGGTAACGGCACTGGCGAAACAGTTCCAGCTGTTCCAACCCATGGCCGGGGTCAAACCAATGGTCGGACCGCAGACAATCTTAAATTCGCGCTCCGCTTCGCCCAGCGCATTGCGGGCATGGAGCATCACTTTATATTCGCCCTCTTTGGTGAGTTTACCGCTAATCTGACCCGTCTTAGCGTCCAGCGTTAGGCCCTCCGGAAGTCCATCCGCAGAGAAGGTCATCGGACGATCGCCGGTCGCTGCAATTCGGAAGAAGAACGGAGAACCGGGACGAACACCAAACACCTTGGTTCCGTTGATGCGCGGAGTCGGCTTCGGTTTGGGGGTCAGAATATACGGTTCTTCAATCTCCGGCATATCCAGCGTAGGCTTTGCTCCGCTGAGCATCGTAATTTTCAGATCCGCCCAATCGGCATGGTCATAATCATACCCGTCGCCGGCATCTGAAACCACCAGATCCAGCGTCTTGACCCCCTTGATATCCAGAGAAAATACTTTGGCCGGCGTTTGCGGTTTCATGGTTCCGCTGTTCCAAATCTCTTTTCCATCGGCTTTAACACTGAAAATAATCGATCCACGCCCGCCGGTTTCATCGTCCAAGCCGACGCAACCGGAAATCTTAACGGCTTTTCCATCGACCTTCAGTGGAATAATCGAATTGGCGTGGGTTCCAATCCCCTGCTCAAACGATTTACCCGCAATCGTCATTCTCCGGTTATCCACCGTACGGTTGCTCCGGCCCTGCCCCCACCCCTGTTCGATGCGGGAAACATCCAATGTCGACAGCCATATATCCTCGGTTTTGTCGGAAGCGGTCTGCGCTCCGCACCAGGAGGCCACGCCCAGCGCCGCACAGGCTATCATTGATCTTACATCTCTCTTATTCATCGTTTCCTCTCCCTTTTATTCGGCAACTCTCACAAATCCGTTCAAATTAATACCACAAGAGTCGATCAGATTCGACTCGATAGAACCCTCGTCGTATAAGCGACACTTCATCCGCTGTACTGCCGATTTTCTCGAACTTTTTTCGACCCGTTGTTGAAAAGAGAAGGGCTGCCTGCCTATCGGCAGCCAGCCCCTGAAATACCTGTAAAAGCGGCTCCCCGCGAATCGCAGGGAGCTGTTTTTAATCAATCGCCGAAATCATTTATTTCGTGATTTTTGCCGGAAGCACCGCACGGATATCGTCGGATGCCGCTGCAACCAGGAATTCATAGTCGCAGGCTTCTACGATATACTCGTCGTTCTCGGTATCCCAGTAACGCAAGCGCTCGGTGGGAATTTCCAGTGTAACCGTTTCCGACTTTCCGCTTTCAACGGCAACCCGAGCAAATCCGCACAGCACCATCTTGGGCTGTTCTGCACGGGAATTAACATGGCGGGAATAGACCTGAACCACATCGGTTCCATCCATCTTTCCGCTGTTTTCAACGGTCACAGAAACCTTCACAACGCCGTCCGACGGGATGGTCTTGGATTCCAGCTTTGCATTTTTGTAATGGAATTCGCTGTAGCTCAAACCATGACCAAAAGCGTAGAGCGGCTCGCCTTCAAAGAAACGATAGGTGCGGTTCTTGAAGGAATAGTCCGTGAATTCCGGAAGGTCCGCCGTGGAACGGTAGAAAGTCATCGGCAGATGACCGGAGGGATTCAAATCGCCGAACAGGACTTCTGCAACGGCCTGTCCACCATTCTGGCCGGGATACCACGCCTGCAGGATCGCATGCAGATTTTCATCCTGCCACGTCAGCGCCATGGCCGATCCACTGCAGTTGACCATGAGCATCGGCTTGCCGGTGGCATACAGCGCCTTCATGAGATCTTCCTGAACGGCAGGCAGCTCGATCTCGGTGCGGTCGAACCCTTCCCCTTCCTGCAACGCGGTAATCCCGCCGACATAGATGATCAGGTCCGCCTTTTCGGCAACCGCAACCGCTTCATCCTTCAGCT
>JAAYDL010000385.1 GCA_012729265.1 Lentisphaerota bacterium
AGACGTCGCTTCGGATTCCAGGGCTGTCCAGTCGGGAATGCGAATTTCGGAACGGCCGGTCTGGACGAGACCACGTTTTTCAAGATCGGCCAGCCGACGGTTGACTGTTTCCCTGCTGAGACCGAGTATCATAACGCTAACGAGAAATAGTGCAATTCGTTTTTCCATGATTAATATCCATTCAAGTACGTTTGCTCGATGCTCTTGCAACCAGGGGCGTAAGGATAGATCCAAGCAAAATCAAAACGGACTGAGCGGAAAGAAGTCTCAAAAGAGAATCTCCTCCAACATAGTCGTGCCAGACCGTAAGAAGAATGGTCATGGAAGTTATTCCGCTCATTGCGATTGTTATCAGTTGCACAATGCGGGCAGGTATCTTCTGTGCAGTTACCCGCAACAGGAGCGCCGAGTGGCCTCCCCAGAACGCAAAGATCATGAAGCTGAAAAAAAGATGCTCAAATATATCGTCATTAAACCAATTTCTATTAATCCAGATCATATAGGTCGAAAACAGAAGCCCTGCAGCGCATACCGATATCGTTGTAATGCGTACAACAGTCGGCCTTCGTAGCGAAGCTCCTGCAAGACTGAATACCACATAATAGTCAATCATCAGCATGGTAAGCAGCCAGTCCCACTGATCGAAAATCTGCTCGGAAGTTATGAGAAATACAACATATAACGCAGTTACCGTTAGTAATAGTACAACTGCCCACAATAAGAAACGTACCGGGCTGGATATATGCTTCTTCTCTTGAGCGGTTTCGGAGGTACCAGTATTCCCGGAGACGGACGCATCACTATCAGATTCTTCCAGCCGCAGACGTCCGGATGCAATGAGAGCAGCAAGAGCAAAAAAAGATATCAGGACAAGCCGTTCAAGTATATAAAGCACTCCAGCCGGACTTAAGAAATAGGCAAGATCCAAAGATACGTCGGCAAATTTTACAAAAAAGAAGAGTTCCTGTAATGCTACCACACAAATTGCGGATATGCTGATAATGGACAGTGTTTTTCGTTTCATCACATGCTCCTGTGGGAAAAGCTTATTTTGTAACAACTGATAGGAACGGTCATTTCGGGGTTTTTGCGGTTTTGCGTCAAAATTTCGGCTTTTTTCCCGAACTTCTACTATTTTCACAACCCAAAAAACTGAACCAACCTGAATCCTTCGGCAACGCCGACGGACATAATCGTAAGTTTCATCTGCTTCCGCAGTCAAGCATTTTTTTGCCAGTTTTTTCCGAGCTTTTAAACAATAGCTCCCGTTGGCCGCTGCTTGCAACGAGTGTATTGTGTTATCCGGTTTCGTATAATCATGGTAACTCCTCCCGGTTCTTTTGATACAAAGCTTCGCGGACGGTTGTTCCCTGTACCGTTTTTTCAAAGGTACGTACAAACGTCATGCCGATTTTTTCTGCTACCCGCCGTGAAGGACTGTTGTCATGCTTTGTGTAGGTAAAAAGAGATTGGTATCCCAGTGTTGAGAATGCGTACTCTATGCAGGCTCCGGCGGCCTCAGTTGCGTACCCGTTACCGCAATAGTCTTTCTTGATGTGATACCCCAGCTCCGGAAGAAGTTCATCATCAATATCCTGTATGGTAATTCCGCAATCCCCGAGGAATGTATTGGATTCTTTCAGAATCACGGCCCAGAGTCCGTGATGATATTTTTGGTAATTTTCAATGTTCCAGTCAATCCAGTCTTCGACTTGCCGCAGTGTAAACGGGGCAGGGTAGTAAACCATTGATAACGGGTCGCAGAGAACGGACGCCAGTTCTTCGCAATCAGCAAGGGTCAACTCCCGCAAAAACAGGCGTTCCGTTTCGTATAATCATGGTGCAGTCCTTTTGCTAAGCCAGTTCGACAAGTTCGCTCAATGCGCCAATCTGATGCGTCGGCACAATATCGCCCGTGTTTATCACATTGCCCGGGTTGAACCAGCAGGTATCTATGCCGAAATTGTTGCCGCCGCGGATATCCGAAGTGA
>JAAYDL010000277.1 GCA_012729265.1 Lentisphaerota bacterium
ATTTCCTCGTTTCCGAAAACCCAGTTGACAGCGGCGTCGACGGAATTGCTCCGTCCGCTGTCTCGTTTCTCTGCCCCCGAGAGCCCGTTCCGGCTTCCGTTAAGCCGAACCTGTTCGACTTAAACCTGGCCTAGACTCTGATTTGTAAAATCGGGTTTGGGACGGACCGCTACTGCACAATATCAAACAGGGAAGGGATGTCCATGCTCCCGTGAAGGACCCGGTGAATCCGGAGAGCGTCTTCGGTCGCCTGATAAAAAACAAGATAGTTGTTGTCCACCGGCAGGCTACGTAGTCCGGCGACCACGGTGATCTCCGGGCGTTCCCGCCCGATCTCCGGGAACTCGGCAAGCCGCCGGATAAGATTCATGATTTTCAGGTTCAGACGGTCGGCCGCTGGGATATTGTCCTCGGCGATATACGCCCAAATGTCCGCCAGATCGGCCCTGGCCTGATCCGAGATGAGGATATCAAGCATCCTGTCGATTCCTGAGCCTCTTCATCCCTTCAGCGCGGATATCGTCCACGGTCTCGTCGGTGAATCTGCTGAACTGCCCTGTTTCGAACTGTTTCGCCCCGACCGCAATCTCCTTCTCGATCTGTGCGAGCTGGGCGTTCCTAATCCGCTCAATATGGGAAAGAAGGCGGAGCGCTTCGCGTACGACCTCGCTGGCCGATGCGTATTGGCCTGACTTGACGCGGATATTGAGCTCTTCTTCGAGCTGCGGTGTGAGTGATACGGTTACTGTCATAGTCTTGTCCTTTAAAAATCCCTGCAAATAGTTTAATGGAATAAGAAATATTGTCAAACTTTCTTAAATATTAAGATCATCAAATCCAGGCTAAATTTTAGACAATCGCATCCCCACAACATCCTATGCGCAAAATTGTAATAATGCATATGTGTTTTTCAATGGCTGATATCTTTTACAATTGCTTTTATGTCTTGCTAATCAATCGCAATCGGTTTGCTTGCGTCTCACCAACTATCCTATTGGAATTGAGAATATAATTCGTAATATATTATGAAATCATTATCTTTTCCTTATAAATTAATCGCCCTTTATCTATAATAATTCAGAATACGGGTTTTATTACTCCGTCTTCTCGTTTCATTTTGAATAAAATCCAATTTTTACATTTTGGAACCGCCGGAACATTACATCAGAGGCAGGGAGATGCGCTTGCGTGTGTTTGCGCGAATCTTCGGGTGCGATTCGGTTCCCAAAGATACCAGAATTTTTGAGGCGGTGCGTAGCGCGGATTTGAAAGATGTAGAGCTGTTTCTTCCTGAATGCAATGAGGTTGTATCTACAGGATGGGTTCCGGAGATTGTTTACACAATGAAGGATGCCTCTGATCTGTTGCAGATTGTTATCCGTCCGGATGATACTTTTTTCAGAAAACGTGCGCATAGGGATGCAGAAACGGCTGTTCCGCGAATCCGCAAGGAACGTTCTGAGCAGAAGCAGGAAGAAGCACGGTGTTCTATGGATAATGTTTCCTCTACGCTCTCTGAGGATAAAGTTTGCTATCGGGTTACCTTTTTGAACAGGGAGATTATGGTGAACGGGTTTCGTTTAGCCACACCGCACTTCGACTCAGAGAACCATGTTGTGTTTGAATATATATTTCGCAATCCGGGGAGAAAAATCGATCTTTCTGAAATAGAAGCGGCGACCAAGCGGACCTTGAACAAGAAGCTCTATGACATCATTCGTACTCTCGGCTTTAAGAACGAGCTGAAGGACATTTTTTTCCCTAATGTTTCCAAGACCGCAATCGTATTCGTCAATCCGGTTACCGAAGCGGACTTTCAAAAACGGAAACTCCGGGAACCGCATCTTTATGCGTGAATTTAGGTGTGATAGATAAATACATTAGCCTGATGCGAGGTGTTGGCCCGTCGCTTGCTTTGCCTTTGCGGCATGCAGTCTCTTGCCCTCAACTGCCAAACCCACGTCTACCAGCGTCGCAAGCCGGAAAAGGAGGTGCTCTATCAGGCGGTCGCTGAGAATTTGGAAACGTTTCTGGAAAGGCTTCGGGCGGAGGGGCACGAGCTTCCCAAATATGTTGTGAAGGAATTCTACCGCTACCTGGACTGCGGCATTTTGGCGCGAGGCTTCGCGCGCTGCGCCTGTGAATCGTGCGGCAAGAGCTTCGCTGTGCCGTTCAGCTGTAAGGGAAGAGCGTTTTGCAGTTCATGCATGGGAAGGCGCATGGCCGATACCGCCGCTCACTTGGTGGACAACGTCTTCCCCCATGTGCCGGTGAGGCAGTGGGTCCTTAGCCTGCCGATCGAAATCAGGTATCGGATGTCCTACGACA
>JAAYDL010000278.1 GCA_012729265.1 Lentisphaerota bacterium
ACATACGCAACTGATCGCCCGTCAACGGCCAAGTCGAGGTGGCCAATTCGGCCTCTCCCGCCTCAGCAAACCGAGCAAACAACCGCCGCGCAATCAAAAATCCCAACCCGGCAACACAGATAAAGCAGACCGCCGCCGGCTCCGGAATCTGACCGACATAGATGGCTCCGTTTCCCGAAATTGTATAATTAATCGAGCTGCCGTTGGCACCTAAAATCCACCCGCTCGCCGAAAGAATCTGACCGGATTCACTTATTTGCGTACCAGACGAAAATGAATATTCTCCCCCCAAATAAGCCTTAGCAGTACCATCCACCGTAAGAAGAGAGACGGTAAAATTATCAACGGTATCATACATCCGGAGAACAGAATCTCCGTACAAGGAGATTTCCCCAGCAAGTTTTTCCAGATCAACTAGGATTATCTCGCCGCCCGTGGCGTAAATCCCGCTATTAATAGAGATCTCACCATCCGCTTCAAGCAACCCTCCTGAAACGGTCAGCGATTGATTATAATTGCCCCCATGTAGAAAAGCGGAGCCGTTTCCGGAAACGGTCACTGATTTATCAAACGTGCCCCCATTTAGAGTGGCGGAGCCATTTCCGGAAATAGTTATCGTATCTTTAAAATGGCCCCCCGCCGTTAGAGCAGCGGAGCCTCCGGAAATAGTTATCGCTTTATTAAAGTCGCCCCACTCCGCCGTTAGAGCAGCGGAGCCTCCGGAAATCGTTACCGTGTCATTAAAATTGCCCCCATTTAGAGTAGCCGTGCCTCCGGAAACGGTCAGCGATTTTTCAAAAGTGCCCCAACTATCTAAATCAGCCGTGCCTCCGGAAATAATTATTCCGTTTTTAAAATTGCCCCCATTTAGAGAAGCGTCGCCTCCGGAAATCGTTATCGGGCCATCAAAAGTGCTCCAACTGTCTAAATCAGCCGTGCCTCCGGAAATCGTTATTCCGCTTTTAAAAGTGCCCCCATCTAGAGAAGCGTCGCCTCCGGAAATGGTTATCTTCTCTTTAAACTGGCTCCACGCCGTTAGAGTAGCGGAGCCTCCGTAAATAATAATCCTTTCATTAAAATTTTCCTGATTTATATCAACGATATCTCCGGGCTGAACAATGATGTCAGCATCGGCAAAAGGGACTATTCCGGACAGAATGAGGAGGATAAGCGCGGAATGCTTCACAATAGACCCCTTGTGAAGCAATTTAGACTCAGCAAGACCCCAATCGACCCGAGAATAAAAATTTCTATTTGAAAAAACAGCCCCCACCGAAAATAACCACGCTTTCCCTTAACCCCCCAAAAAAACCTCGGACGCCAAACTTCGTCCTTCAAAAAAGTGCCCCAACATACGCATTTATATGATTTTTTGATATACCCCGAGTCGGGGTATATTCGGGGTATATCGGGATCAATTTGAGGCATTTTCGGGCATTTTTTTCCATTTCGGGTCATTCGCGGTCATTTCACCTCCCCCGATAAATAAAAAAAATCACCACACGCTCGGGGAAAGCGTGTGGTGATTCGCTGAAACAAGTGGCAATACAAACTGAGCAGCGGCTTAATAATCTGCCGTAGCACATGCGCGGTTTCGCTGGCGGAGTGGCTCTGAACAAACGGTTGGCCGGAATCGCACGCAGATCGTGTGTTGAATATGCGCCATACGCGCGTTGATTTTTTTCTGATCCGCCGCCGGATCGGAGGTCGGATGTGCGCTGCATTCACTCATGTTTATTCTCCTTAAGGTTAAAGCTCAAACCCGGCAAACCCGGCCTGAACGGGAATCGATAAATTCTGTTTCAAATAATCAACGGCCTCACTGCCCGTGCAGTGACACGGCACGAGAAACTCGGGATTGATTTCCCGCAGTCCTTCCACGGTTGCCGCCAGTCGTTCTTTCGAGGCGTGTTTTAAGTGAAATCCGCCCACCACGCCCCAGATTGTTGCAACTCCGCTTACGCTGCGGGCGTGATTCAACGTATTGATCAATCCCGAATGACAGCAGCCGCAAACGACCAACAGCCCCTTAGGCGTTTCGATCCACAACGACAAGTCATCTGGAATGTCATCGGGCGTTTCACCATTGGAATCGAGATAAAACCGTCCGCCGACATCTTCCAGCGGATGCTTGCGTGGAATCGGCCCGCTTAGCCAAACGCTCGGCGTAATCGAGATCGGCTTCCGCACCCAGTGCAGCTGCGAATCCCGAAGATTCGCGACCACCAGCCGCTCCTCGCTCAGCATCGAAATCTCTTTGGGCGGTTTCCCTTCATAGAGGCTGTAGCGCTCACGAAAAATCTCCAAGTGGGCGTAGACCTGTATTTCCGGATTGCGCTCCAGCACATAGTCCACTGCACCGGTATGGTCAAAATGTCCGTGGCTGAGCACGAGAATATCCGCGTGCGCGATATCAACCGGAGTCTTCTCCGTATTCGTTCGCAGCGCTTTTCCCGCACCGGTATCAAACAAAATGTGCTTTCCGTCTGCTTCAATCCAGACCGCAAAACCATGCTCTTCCAACAGCCCGGGCGCAGCATGATTATCAACCAATATCTTTACCTTCGGCATCGCTTCCATCCTCTCAGTTTCTTCGTAAACACCCATCTTTTGCTCATGAAAAAACCGCAGCTTATCCTGCGATTCTCCCTCCGGCAGCGCAAGCTCTTCCTGTCGGTCAGAATCGGCAGAATCAAAAACAACAAGGGTTCCCGAAACATCAAAAACGGGGTCCACGCGGCCTTGACATACTGTAATTGCGACTTTATTCCGTACCTTACCGCAGAAACAGTGCCGCCAAAGTTATTAACAAGACAATACCTTGCGCCACAGCCGCTTACACCGCCATCCACACGTTATTAACAAGCAGCATGGCTGCAATCCGGCTGCCGTTTTTCTCGAATACGGTGCCTTTTTGCAGCTTCGGTCTTTGCACAACGCAGAGCACCATACGCCTTAATCTACCTGTTTCGCGCAATTTCGCGTGTTTCGCGGGCAAAAAAGAGAACCGGGCAGATTGACCGCAAAACACGCGAAATTGCGCGAAAAGAAAGGCGGTCGGTGTTTATGACGAAATTTTTCCGTGCGGGGGCGCAAGCATCTGGGTTTGACTATACAGATTACGCCTCATTCGTCACGCTCACACTTCCATCTCCGGCAGCCAGCGCCAATAGCGCAGCGGCATACAGCGCGCCTGTAATTTTGGATTTGTGCGGCTCTCAATCGTCACGCTCTTGAAGAAGGTTTTCCAAAGCTGTCGCACTTCGACCTCCTCGTCGGAGACCGGATTATCCTGAAGAAGTTTCGCGGGCTGCGGTTCTGCATAAAGTCGGCGGCCGTCCCAAACCACCGCCCGCGCCCGCCGCAAATCGTGTATCATCCAGCGCTGATCCCAAAGGCGTGCGCGGAAATGCGGTACCAATGCGCTGATAATGTCGTAGTCCGGCTCAAACGGTGCCCAGTATAATCCGTCCTGGAGTTGGCGGAAACGGAGCAGTCCTTTGAAGCGGTGGATTTCGTGGCCGACGGCGCGCGCCGCCTGATGTACCGCATGCACAATCGGGTCCGCATGATTTCGATCCAGCGAGCGCCCAAGTCTCAGCCCCATTCGATAATAAGCCAACAGCTCCGCTTCCATCGTTTCAAACGGCCCCGCCAGACAGTAGAGCAGATTTCGCGCGGCCTCCTTTGAAACCTTTCGGCGAAAATAGGCAATCACCTCATCGGCGCGCGCTTCGTCGGTGGTTACGGTGTGGCAGCGGTCCGCATAAAGAAGTCCCTCCTGAAACGGCCCCGAAATGACCGAAGGCTGTTCCTTCTTTCGAACCGCATCGGCAATGGCGCAGAGAAGCCCATCCGGCGAGCCGTCATATCGATATTCAATGTCCATTCTGTCCTTCATTATCGACCGCAAAGTCGCCAAGACACAAATCCACCACGATTTCATCCCTTTGTTTCTTGGCGTCTTCGCGGTCACAACTCTCTACTGAAACAATTGCAGTTGCTCCGCCTTCACCGAAGGCTTTTCTCGTAAAATCAGCGCCTTGCGCACCGACTCGGGCGACGACCGCAGGCCGCCGGAAAATTTGCCGCTGCAGGTAATAAAAAACTGTGCCCGTTTCATCACCACGCCGATGCGCTTCAGGTGGCTGAAGTCTAAACACCGGCTCCGCCGCGCAGCAATAATCCGCTTGGCCGAAAGCACCCCGATGCCCGGCACCCGCAGCAGCCATTCATAATCCGCTGTGTTGATTTCGACCGGGAAATGGTGAAAGTTGCGCAGCGCCCAGCCCGCCTTGGGATCGAGCTGCGGATCCAGATTCGGCTCCTCCTCGTTCAGCAGTTCGTGCGCCCGAAATTTATACATCCGCAGCAGCCAGTCGGCCTGATAGAGTCGATGCTCGCGCAGCAGCGGCGGCATGGGCAGCACCGGCAGTCGGCTTTCGGCAAGGTTTACCGGGATGTAGGCGGAAAAGTAGACGCGCTTCAGGCTGTAGCTGTCGTACAGATTCTGCGAGAGATCCAGAATGTGTTTGTCGGATTCCGGCGTCGCGCCGATGATCATCTGCGTGCTCTGTCCCGCCGGCGCAAAACGCGGAGCCTTATGGTTTTTCTGCCGCTCCGTTTTCGCCTGCTTCCAGTGCTCCCCGATGTACGCCATCGGCCGAATAATGTCGTCTTTCTTCTTGTCCGGAGCCAACCGCTGTAGCGATTGCGCCGACGGCAGCTCAATATTCACGCTCACCCGGTCCGCATAACGTCCTGCCCGGTCGATCAGCTCCATGCCGGCACCCGGAATCGCCTTCAGATGAATATATCCGCCGAACCGCCGCTCTTCCCGCAGCGTTCGGACAACGCGGATCATCTGCTCCATCGTGTGGTCCGGAGAAACAAAAACCGCTGAACTCAAAAACAGCCCCTCGATATAGTTCCGCCGATAAAACTCCGCCGTCAGATTCACCACCTCATCGACCGTAAAGGTCGCCCGTTTCACATCGTTTCCGCAGCGGTTGATGCAGTACGCGCAGTCATAAATGCAGACATTAGAGAGGAGGGTTTTCAGGAGCGAAACACAGCGTCCGTCCGGCGTCCAGCTATGGCAGCAGCCCGACGGCAACGTCATTCCTGTCGTCCCTTTCCGGCTGCTCCCGCTCGACGAACACGACGCATCATACTTCGCCGCATCCGCCAAAACCGCCATTTTTTCTTCCACATTCATCGCCCTGATTCCTCACACTGCACAGCACCAAAAGCGCGACGAATTAGCGAGCACAAACCACCCCCGCAATCTTTACTGATTGCGAAAATCCTAAGCCCAAATTCCTAAACCCGAAACAATCCACAAAACTCAAACTCGAAAACGGCTTCGTGTCACCCATTTGGGAAATTGAGCCGCAGTTGAATTTATCATTTGTTTTGGATTTTGAGTTTAGAAATTCGAATTTTCCCTGATCAGTAGGATCAGGGACACGCCGGCTCATGCACTTTCCTTTCGAAATCTACCGCCTCCGGCGCGGTGCGCAGAGGCGGGCGAGGAGGGTCTCAACCAGCAGTTCGTGCGGAATAGAGCCCTCGGAAAGCATGCGTTCGTGCGTGTCCACCAGCAGCTTTTTGCGGGAGGTGAGGAAGGTCGCAGAAAGGGCGGACGCCTGCTGAGCAATTTTGGATGCGCGGAACCAGTGCATTTTGCGCGG
>JAAYDL010000279.1 GCA_012729265.1 Lentisphaerota bacterium
AAATCGCAATCACTGGCGCAAGGACGCTTGCCTGCTCGAAGACGAAACCACCTGCAAACAGCCCGGCGTAGTCGCCGCTTTCGGGCTGTTGCGCAACATCCTGCTCTTTTTCCACGCAGAGCAAGAATTCCACACCACCATCAACGGCCATGTAGAAGCCATTGTCGCGAATCAAAGCAAAGCCTATGCAATGCTCACCGCAAGACTATGAGTCCAAATAAAAAGGCCCTGGGACTTTTTGATCACGCAAAGGCGCGGAGGACGCAGAGGTAGGGCTCGACCGCCGGGCGCCGCATTCCAGATTTTGAACCACGAAGACTCGAAGGACACGAAGGATTCTGGATAGGTTACATTTTCCAACCGAGAACGAGCATGAGGACGAGAAGGAGGGCGGAGGAACACCGGGTTCTCCGGCCTTTCCTGTCAAAGGAAAACCCCGCCGCGAGGACGGGGTTTATGTAATGGGCGGCGTGTCCGCCGCCCTTGGAACGCCGATGGACTAGGCCGAGGCGTATTCCTTGACCAGGGCCATGCCGACAATGTCGCGCTGGATCTGGTTGGTGCCTTCGTAGATCTGGAGGATCTTGGCGTCGCGCATCATCTTTTCAACCGGATATTCCTTCATGAAGCCATATCCGCCGAAGACCTGGACGGCATCGGTCGTCACGGACATCGCCACGTCGCCCGCGTAGTATTTGCACATGGCGGAAATCTTGGAAACCTCCTTGATGCCGGAGTCAATCGTGCGGCAGGCGGCATAGGTGATCGCGCGGGCGGTTTCCACCTTGGTCGCCATTTCGGACAGCATCCACAGCAGCCCTTGGTTTGCAATGATCGGCTTGTTAAACTGCTTGCGGACCTTGGCATACTTGACGGCTTCGTCGAGCGCGCCCTGCGCCAGGCCAACGCCTTGCGAAGCGATACCCGGGCGGGAAATATCGAAGGTTTTCATGGCGAGCAGGAAGCCCATGCCTTCGCGACCGATCAGGTTTTCGGCGGGCACTTCGCAATCCTCGAAAACCAGTTCGCGGGTGGCGGAAGCGCGGATACCAAGCTTGTCCTCTTTTTTGCCGAACGAGAAACCGGGCGTGCCCTTTTCCACGATGAAGCAGGAGACACCGCGTGCGCCCTTGGCTTTATTGGTGACCGCAAAAACGGTATAAATGTCGGCTTCGCCGCCGTTGGTGATCCACTGTTTGGTGCCGTTCAGGATATATTTATCGCCCTTCTTCACGGCGGTGGTGGCAATGCCGCCGGCGTCGGAGCCGGCGTTGGGTTCGGTCAGGCCAAAGGCGGCCCATTTTTCGCCGGAAGCCAGCGGGGGAAGATATTTTTTCTTCTGCTCGTCCGAGCCGCCGATCAAGATCGGGTCGGCACCGAGTGCGTTGGCGGCATACGACACCGATACACCGATGCAGTATTTCGACATCGTTTCAATCGCCAAACAAAAACCGAGCTGTCCGGCTTCGAAACCACCGTATTCCTCGGGAATATAGAGGCCCATCAGGTCCATCTGTGCCAGCTCTTTCAGCAGGTCACTCGGGAAAATTCCTTTTTCATCCAGCTCCGCACGCACCGGAACGATTCGTTCCTTACCGAAGTCGTCAATCAGGTTGACGATCTCCTGCTGTTCTTCGGTAATCCCATAATCGATATTTGCACCCATCCTTCTTCTCCTTAGTTAGTTACTCCATTGCCGATTGCCGACTTTTGATTGTCGATTTACTGTTCAGCTCCACAAATCGGCAATCGGCAATCTAAATTCATCAATCCCACTATTCGCCTAATGATTCCAAAAACCGTTCAGCCTCCAGCGCGGCGGCACAGCCGGTGCCCGCCGCCGTAATCGCTTGGCGATACACCGCATCCGCCACATCGCCGGCGGCATAAACGCCCTCCACTTTTGTCTTCACGCCATCGGCAATCAGATAGCCCGTTTCGGTCATCTCCAACTGCCCGACAAACGCATCGGTGTTGGGCTTATGCCCGATGGCGGAAAAATAGCCGCTCGCTTCAATATCCGTCCGCTCGCCGGTTTTTACATTTTTAATACGTACACCCGTCACACCGGTTTCGTCGCCCAATATTTCATCTACGACCGAATCCCACGCCATTTCAATCTTCGGGTGGTTGATGGCGCGCTCGGCCATAATCTTCGAGGCGCGCAGCTCATCGCGCCGATGCACCAGCGTGACCTTCGACGCAAAGCGCGTCAGAAAGATCGACTCTTCGCAGGCGGTATCGCCGCCGCCGACCACCACCACCGGAACATCCCGATAAAATGCACCGTCGCAGGTTGCACAGGCGGAAACCCCGCGCCCCATAAATTTTTGTTCCGACTCCAACCCCAGATATTTTGCCGTAGCGCCGGTGGCCACAATCACCGTCTGCGCCTCAAGCGGATCACCCGCCATCATTTCCAATTTAAATGGACGCTGTGAGAAATCGGCGCGGGCCACGGCGTCATACTGGAGAAACTTGGCACCGAATCGTTCCGCCTGCGCCCGGAACCGTTCCATCAGCGCGGTAGCATCGATCCCTTCCGGGAATCCGGGAAAGTTTTCAATCTCCGTGGTGGTGGTCAACTGACCGCCCGGCTGCATGCCTTCAATCACCAGCGGCTCGAGGCCCGCTCGGGCGGTGTAAACAGCGGCGGTATAGCCCGCTGGTCCGGCTCCAATGATCACTACTTTTTCCATAGGCTTCCCTTACGTTGATAATCCGTAGAGAATTACAGGATCAGCGCTCTAAATTCAAACCGCCATTCACCTCAATCTTAAATGGAAAAAGCGGCGCATGCGCCGCTTCTTCCTCTCCCATATTATGCCTTCGCAGCAGCAATCTGCTTCTGGAACTCCGGCACAATCGCATGCAGGTCGCCAATCAGCCCAAAGTCCGCCACGTCAAAGATCGGCGCGTCGGGATCTTTATTGATCGCCACAATCACGTCGGAACTCTGCATTCCGGCCAAATGCTGAATAGCGCCTGAAATACCGCAGGCCACATACACCACCGGACAAACCGTCTTACCGGTCTGTCCCACCTGATGATGATGCGAAATCCAGCCCGCATCGACCGTTGCGCGCGATGCGCCAACCGCCGCGCCCAGCTCGGAAGCGAGATCATAAATGATCTTGAAGTTTTCCGGTTTGCCGACGCCGCGGCCACCCGAAACAATGTACTGCGCCGCGTTGAGATCGATGGTGTTGTCTGCTTCATGCACCGACTCCAGACGGCGCATGCGCTCCGGAACCGCGGAAAGATCGACGTTGTACGAAACCTGTTCGCCGGATTCGCTGTCCGAAACCTTGGTCTTTTTAAAGACGTTAGAACGCACCGTCGCCATCTGCGGACGATTGTCGGGGCAGATAATGGTGGCCATAATATTGCCGCCGAACGCCGGCCGCGTCTGGAGCAGATTGCCCGCTTCGACATCGAAATCGAGCTGCGTGCAGTCGGCGGTAAGGCCGGCGTTGACCATCACGGCGACGGTCGGGGCCAGACTGCGGCCGATGGTGGTGGCGCCGTAGAGCACAATTTCCGGCTTCTTCTCATGAATCAGCTGAGCCACCGCGCGGGAATAATAGTCGTTCTGATAATCCTTCAGCTTGGGATCATCGATGGTGTACACCTTCTTTGCGCCGAAGTTATACAGCTCCTGACAAAGCGATGCACCGTCGGCAGACGGCAGTACCGCACAAAGCGTGTATCCCGATTTTTCGCAGAGGATCTGTCCCTCGCTGAGCAGTTCATACACCACGCCGGCAATTTTGCCTTCGCGCTGTTCTGCAAATACCCAAAGTTCTTTAGTCGTGCTCATAGTACGTTACGCTCCTTCAGCTTCTGGATGAGTTCCGTGATCATTTCGGCGGGTTCGCCAGAGAGGATTTCCTTGTTCAATTTAACCGGCGGCGCAAAAACCTTGCTCACCTTCGTCGGCGATCCCGCCAGACCAATCTTCTCTTCATCGGGCTGCAGCTCATTAAAGCCCCAGCAGGGAATCTCCGCCTTCTTCGCCGCCATCTTTTTCTTCAGCGAAGGCATACGCAGTTGGTTGGCCTCCTTCACCACGGTCAATGCACACGGTTTATCAATGTCCCAGACTTCATACCCATCTTCCGTAACCTTCGTCACTTTCAGTGTCTCGCCCGTCACCTCAACCGCCTTTGCATACGTCAGCGCCGGAATATCCAGAAAATGCGCCACACCCGGTCCAACCTGCGCCGTATCGCCGTCGATCGCCTGTTTCCCGAAAAGAACCAGATCCACATCGCCCAGCTTCTTGACCGCCAGACTGATCGTATAAGAAGTCGCCCACGTGTCGGCCCCGCCAAACTTGCGGTCGGAAATCAAAACCGCCTCATCAGCGCCATGAGAAAGCGCCGTACGCAGCGCCTCTTCCGCCTGCGGCGGCCCCATTGAAATAACCGTCACCTTTCCGCCGTGCGCATCTTTAAGCTGAAGCGCCATCTCCAGCGCATTTTCATCGAACGGATTTATAATGCTCGGAACCCCTGCCCGGTTCAGTCGATTCGTCTCGCGGTCAATCGTGACCTTGTCCGAATCGGGCACCTGCTTAATACATACAACGATGTTCATCAACACCCCTTTCCCATTTGAAAATAGGCGGACGTGTCTAATAGACCTGCACAAAAAGCTCAAGCTCAAAGCCATATTTAAAGTCCGCCGCCCAAAAAAACCTACAAATCCACTCCGCATAAAAAAACATGAAATTCCCCTTGCAACCCCGAACCAATCCTATATCTTCGCTCCCCTCTTAACGAGAAAATGACTGCGGGGTAGAGCAGCCCGGTAGCTCGTCAGGCTCATAACCTGAAGGTCCTCGGTTCAAATCCGAGCCCCGCTACCAATCTATAGGACCAACCAGCAATGGTTGGTCTTTTTTTTGTTTTCAGGGATTGGGCTTGAACCTCGGTTCCCTGTAGCGCGCCGGCGAGCGGAAGCGGCTTTTGCAAAGCAAAAGACCCTTCGGGATTCGAACGGCTTGCGCGGATGGCGGCTCTCAGTAGCTTGCTGGAAATCAAATGGGCGACGCCTTTTTCGGAAAAACATTGGCTCAAAAGGGTTGCAACAAGCCCTGTCCATCTGCAAAATGTATCTTTAAATTTAACCGGAAGTTACGACAGCCGTTCATTAGACGTTGTGCCTACATAAAATAATTCGATATGAACAGAGTTAGTAAAGACAGGATCCTTCTAATTGCGACCATTGCGCTAGCAATCAGCGCGATTGTTGAGTCTATATTCCGAAGTGATGTCGGATATTTATTAACGCCATTTTTCGCATGGATTCCCACACTCATTATCTGGAGCGGCCTTTGGGTTTGTTTAGTAATTAGTGTTCTTCGCATCCGCTCCCTAAAACCTGATGTAAAAAGTATTAATATTGCATCTGTTTTAATTTTGATCTGCGCGATGTTGGTTGCCAAAGCTATTCCGTTGGAAAGAATATATATCCACGTCGATCACAAACTAAAGAAAGGAAAAAGAGAACACTTTGTTGTGTCTGCTGAAAGCATGGGAGTTGAGGTTC
The DNA here is from genome assembly GCA_012729265.1 of Lentisphaerota bacterium. GTDB lineage: Bacteria > Verrucomicrobiota > Kiritimatiellia > Kiritimatiellales > Pontiellaceae > Pontiella. Next base: position 5,554 of record JAAYDL010000279.1, read on the forward strand.
AGTCAAACACCGTAAATGAAATTCTGCTACCCAATCATCTAACGCATCTTTCAAAAAATGGGGGGAGCATTAAGTGGTTTCGGGACGAAAACGCCGACTATGTTCTGTTTTATTGGTGGCACGGCATGTTTGGGGTAGAAAATGGGTTTCTGTATTGCTCTCAAGGAATGCTTCCGGAGAATAGCTTTTTAGAATACACACTAATGAGATCGCACAAGAAACTTGATGATAACTGGTACTTCATATGGTGTTCACGTTAGAAACAATAACTTGCACAACAATAAAGCAATAGATGCTCGTGACTGAGCAACGGTGTTAGCTTACAACACAAAAATCAGGGTTTTTTACTGCCGAATTTGCTGCAATTACCAGTTTCCTCATCACAGCGGAGGCGCTACTCCGTACAGCCTGCACTATGTGCCAGCTATGCAACTGCGGGATGCCCGCGATATGGGAAGCACAAGATTTTTCTCGCCCCCGGATTATTCTTGCAAGGCGCGGGGAAACCAACGAACGGGATGAACCGTGTTGGCGAAAGGCGAACCTGCTGCAGGGCGAAACGAGGCGGCGAAGGATCTACATTCCGCGAGTGGACATAGAGGTGTAGTGGCCAATTTTTGATTTCATTAAGTGATGACGTTGAGCTGGTTGCGCTTTAATACCAAACCATCGGAGATGTGTATATTGCAGCCTTGGCATTTGAGGTGTTATGACGCAGTATTCATTGGTCTGGCGGGATTTGCCGCCTATATTGATCCATGGGTTTAATGGAGCTATGCGTTAAATGAAAATGAATAATGAAAACAATCTTGCGCCATGCACGAAAATGAGTTGCGAGTCGGTGGCGATCGTCCTGATCGCCTGTATCTGCGGCTGGTTTATGATGCAGCTTGAAATCCTTGGGGTCCGCATCCTGGTTCCCTTTTTTGGCAGTTCGGTCTACGTCGTGTCCGGCAGCGTGATCGGGGTGTTTCTCCTCAGCCTTTCGGTGGGCTACATGCTGGGCGGATGGTTGAGCAGCAGGTGCGATGCGTGGATTTTGCTTGGAAGCGCGATGCTGTTGGTGGGGATCTGGAAATGGCTGATTCCCTCGATCAAGGATCCGGTCTGCGAATCGATTTTTGATGCCGTGCTCGATGTAAAATGGGGTTCCCTTCTGGCATCCCTTGCCTTGTTTGGCTTTCCGACCGTATTGCTGGGAACGATCTCGCCGGTGGTGGTTCATTGGCTGACCATCCGCACCGGCCAGTCCGGATTCAGCACGGGTCTGGTGCTTGCGACCTCCACTTTGGCCAGTTTTTCGGGCTGCGTCGTTACGGCGTTCTATCTCGTGCAGCGTTCGTTGAAATCAACGCTACAGGTTTCCGGGGGCATCCTGATGGTTTTCGGGGTTGTCGCGTTGGTTGTTGGAATGATGAGTTTTCGAATGGTTCGAGTTGGCAACAAAGGAGTTGAACAATGAAAATCCGGTTTCCACGTACCGCCATGCTGGGATGCGTCTGTCTGTCTTTTGCGCTTCAGCAGGCTTCGGTTCAGGCCTTCAATTCAGACTTCGGGGAAATGACGCATGAAAAGAATTCGCTCTACACCAGCATCTGTGTCTACCAGTCCGGAACGGTCGCCACGCTCCAGTTCGGCAGGCGGCAAGAGGACACGGTGCAAAGCCAGGTTGACTTGGCCAAGCCGCGCGTCCACATGCTTGAATATTCGGAAATGACCTTCAGCAGCCTGCTGTACAATTCCGAGCCGAAACGGCTGCTCGTGCTGGGGCTGGGCGGCGGCGTGATTCCCCGCGAGATGCGGCACTATTTCCCGACGCTGGAGATCGATGTCGCCGAGATCGATGAGGCGATCCTGCCGATCGCAACCAAGTATTTCGGGTTCAAGACCGATGAGAAACTCAAGGTGCACGAGGTCGATGGACGCGTCTTTGTCAAGCGCCAGCGGAAGCTCAATCCGGTTCCGAAATACGACATCATCATTCTCGACGCCTTCTCCGGCGACTATATTCCCTTCCATCTGATGACGAAGGAGTTTTTGGAGGAGCTGAAAGGATTGCTCTCCGAAAACGGGGTGGTGGTTGCCAATGTGTTCTATACGAACCAGCTCTTTGCCGCCGAGTTCAAGACCTTCCTGGAGGTGTTCGGGCGCTGCCAAGCTTACTACGGGGTAGACTCCGGGAACGCCATGCTGGTTTCCCTGGCACCGGGCATTCCGCTGCTGACCAAGGAGGAAGCCGTTTCAAAGGCGGCGGACGTCCAGAAAAAGGTGGGATTGTCCTTCGATCTCGTCCGCATTGCCGGAATGTTGAACACGGAGCAGAAGCCGAACGCCTCGGTTAAGGTCCTGACCGACGACCGGGCACCAGTAAATCAGTTGAAGGAAAAGTCCGTCGAGCCCGTCAAGGATTGATCGGGCAACGCACGCTCGAAAAAAGGCCTGCAACAAATGCAGGTCTTTTTGCTGTCGGGTTTTCAAACCTAATTTGCCGCCGTTTTGAAGGATAAACAGTGCGAACGGGAAAGGAGCGGAAGATTCCCTTAATTTCCAATGGCCACAGGGTTGAATATTCGGGAGATTCAACCCATGAACAAAAACCCAGAACTATTGGCTCCGGCGGGTAGCATTGATGCCGCATGGGCCGCCTTGACTTATGGTGCCGACGCCGTCTACGCCGGACTGCCCCGCTTTTCCGCCCGCGCCGAAGCCGTTAATTTTTCCGAAGAGCAGCTCGACGAGCTGATCGGCTATGCCCACGCGCACGACCGCAAGGTCTACATCACCTTCAACACGCTCGTGCAGCAACACGAACTCTCCGATGCGCTTCAAGCGCTGGCGCGGATCAGCGATCTCAACGCCGATGGGTTAATCGTCCAAGACATGGGCGTGGTCCGCATGGCCAAACGCTTCTTTCCAAAACTTCCTCTGCACGCCAGCACCCAGATGGCCATTCACAACCTTGACGGCGCGAAGCTGCTGGCCGATCTCGGCTTCACCCGCGTGGTGCTGGCCCGCGAGCTGAGTCTGAAAGAGATTGAGACCATCACGCGCGGCTGCGGCATTGAGACCGAGGTTTTCATCCACGGCGCGCTCTGTTATTCCTACAGTGGACTCTGTCTCTTCTCCTCGCACCTGCTCGGCCGCAGCGGCAACCGCGGCCGCTGCGCCTATTGCTGCCGCCAGACCTTTTCACAAGGCCGCCAAGATGGCGGAGAACCGCCCGTACCGCCTGCTTCCAGCGGGCACAACCCGTACCGCTCGCATCCTGCGGGCTCGAAAATCCTCCCTTTCTCCATGAAGGATTTTGCCGTCGGCCCGCACCTCGACCAACTGCTGGATGCCGGAGTGACATCGCTCAAAATTGAAGGCCGTATGAAGGGCCCCGAATATGTCGGCGGCGTCACCGATTTTTACCGCAAGCGCCTGAACCATGAGATCAACGAACAGCAGCAACAGCAACTGCTCTCAGACATTCAGACCATCTTCGGACGCCCCGCCACCGACCTTTACCTTAAAAATGCCGACACCAACCCGATCGATCCGACCACCAACGGACACCGCGGCGCTGTCATTGGAACGATTCAATCGATTGTCCCTGAACAGGGCAGTCATTGGCTCCATTTCCATACCGACCGCGCCCTGCAAAAATTTGACGGCCTTAAAATTGAGCTCCCCGGCAAGGAACCCTACGGCTTCTCCGCCACCGAAATCCGACTGCAGGACGACCGGAAAAAGCATCTAAAATTTGAAATTCCTGCTCATGCCGACATCGCTGTAAAGCTGCCGACGGATCATCCCTATCTCGAAAGCGGACTCACCATTTATTGCTCCATCTCGCAGACGGTTCGTCAGCGCTATAAATTTGAAGCGCCTCGCCCCGGTGTCTATCGCCAGCGCAAGCCGTTCAACGCAACGGTTGAGCTGAGCGCCAACGGATTAAATCTTGTGGCTGAAGTTTCTGAACGTCAGCGCGACGCCTTCGGCGCTTCTACACGGCCAATTACTGCACAACTGCGCTTGGAAGAACCGCTGAGCAAAGCCCGCAATCCCGAAAAGACCGAAGCCTCTATCCGAAAATGCTTCGAAAAAACCGGCGGAACCGAGTGGCAGCTCGATCATCTCGAAGTCAACGACAACGGCCTTTTTTTGCAGGCATCGCTGCTCAACGAAGCCCGTCGGAAACTGCTCGAAAAGCTAAGCGCAGCATTCGCGGAGCATAAAACCGCCGCGCACGCGGAACGGCTGCAAGAATTGGTTTTTTCTGGTAGGGACGGCTGTCCCCAGCCGTCCGAAGAGGAAGCAGCGGAGTGGGGACACTCCGCCCTACCTACAGATGAGGAACGCTGGTCCGTCAAACTGCGCGACCTTTCCCTTCTCGACCAGCTGACCGACGACGAACGTGCACAAATTAATGAAATCGTGCTGGAGACGAATAACGTAGACGAAGCATCCTGCTTCGATATGCCCCCTCGGCCGAATGACGACAACGAAGCAGAATGCTTCGTCTACAGCAAGCGCTTGGCCATCCCCGTGATCCAAAGAGAATCCCCTTTTCAGGTTTCAGGTCTCAAGTTTCAGGTTTCAAACATTGGCGCGCTCTACGCCTTCCGCCACGCCGCCGATCTCACAGCCGACTGGCCGCTTTACACCCTTAACTCCGAGGCCGCCGCGCAGTGGAAGGAGCTGGGCATTCAGCAAAACGTCCTTTCGCCGGAAGACACCCGCGATAACCTGAAGGCGTTGATCGGGCTCCTCGGCGACCGCGCCATCGTTCCCGTCTATCAGCACACGCCGCTGATGATTTCCGCCACGCGGCCCGACTGCGGCGAAACGCTCACGGATCGCGATAAGCGCAGCATGCGCATTGAGCAGAACGGCAACCCATATATCCTGATTGATGAAGCCCCGTTTTCGTTGATCGAGCACCTTGGCGAACTCCGCGCGGCCGGTGCACGCAATTTCCGGATCGATCTCACCTACGGCGTCCACACACCGGCGGACGCCGCTCGGATACTCCGCAGCGCATTCGCCGGCAAACCTATCGCCGGAAGTCATGACGGGAACTATCGCCGGACGCTGTAAAGATCGCAACCCTCGCAGCCCGCATAAAGCGCACAACCCAAAATCCAATCGAGCTGGAGACCCATAACGTAGACAAAGCATCCTGCTTCGTTATGCACCCTCAGCCGAATGACGACAACGAAGCAGGATGCTTTGTCTACAGCAAACGCCTCACGCCTCCGCAGATAATCCCTTTACATTTTATGAAAAATAATCAAAGTTGGTGTATTGCTGAAGCTTGTAAAAACGGGGCTGAGATGATGTCAAAGGTCAGGGGTTTTTTGATATGCGCGTTGGGTTTGGCCGCAGCTTGTCCGCTGGAATCGCGGGCGGATACGCTGACGTCCGATACCGTATGGCGGCAGCAGGACAGTCCGATTCAGCTGACGGAAACGATGGTGGTTGGATCGAATACCATTTTACGGATCGAGGAAGGCGTTACCATCCATGCCGCGAGCAATGCTTCTTTGATTGTCTTCGGCTCGTTGAGAGCGGAGGGCAGCGAGGCGTCACCGATTTTATTCACACGGAACGAGGCTGCGGAAACGTGGCCGGGCATCGCCTTTATCGGCGAGCGCGTTTTTGATCAGGTTTCCTGCACGGGCGTGTTGAGCTACTGCAGCATTGAGCATGCATCGGTGCCGGAATGGCCGCTCTATGCCTTCAGCGCAGGCGTCGCGGCGCGCTTTACGGATCTGTCGATTTCAAACTGCACTTTCGGGGCAATCGACGGAACCGTGCTACGCGCCGAGGATTCGCTGCTCCGCGTGGCCGATTGCACGTTCGACCACTGCGGCGAAGGCGTGAATGCCGTGCGTTGCTACGCCTTAATTACCGACAACCGGTTTTCACACATCCGAAATGGGGCCGACGCCATCGATATCGATATGGACTGGAGCGGCATTGAGTGGAAACCTGCGCTGGTGCAGAGCAATCTGGTCGACGGCTGCTCGGGCGACGGCATTGATCTCGGCGGCTCGGCAGCCACTGTGCGCGGCAACCAGATACGCAACTGCGCGGACAAAGGCATCTCCATTGGAGAAGGCTCCAACGGCCTCATTGAAAACAACGAGGTTTCAAACTGTCGGGTCGGCATCGCCATAAAAGACAGCTCAGCACCGATGCTCGCCGGCAACACCGTCACCGCCTGCACAATCGGAATCGGCTGCTACGAGAAAGAACCCGGCATGGGCGGCGCGCGCGGCCATATGACCAACAGCATCGTGCGGGCGTGCGGTCAAAATATGATGCTCGATGCCCGCTCGCTGCTCGACATCCGCGACTGCACGATGGAGGACGGTCCGTTCACCAATTTTGCCTCCACGGTGGTCATTAACGAAATACTATATTGCTCCGCGTCGGAAAGCACGGACGAGGAATTTGTCGAGCTGTATAATCGAGGAACAACGGCGGTGGCACTCAACGGCTGGCAGCTGATCGACGAGGTTCGCTTTGACTTTCCGGACGGCACGGTACTGCAGCCGGGTGCTTATCTGGTGATCGCCGCAAATCCGACAAATTTCCCCGGGGCCCTCGGACCCTGGAGCGGCGATCTTAACGATGAAGCGGCGGTGGTGCGGCTGGTCGATTCGGAGCAGCGCAATATCGACACGGTTGAATATAAAACGTACGGCGGCTGGCCGGCGATCGCTGCGGGCGACGGCCCATCGCTCGAGCTGGTGCAGACGGACGCCGATAACAATAATTCCGAAAACTGGGCGGGCAGCGCAAACATCGGCGGTACGCCCGGCGCACCCAATGTTCCGGCGGAGGCTGCCACGCCCGCTCCAGCCGAGATAAAGGTGGTCATCAACGAGATTATGTATCACCCATCGAGCGAGGACAAAGCCGAGGAATATATTGAGCTCTACAACGCGTCAGCCGTGGATCTGGATCTGACGGGCTGGCAGTTTACCGACGGCTTCGGCTATCCGTTCCCAACCGGTCTGGTGATGGCGGCGGGGCATTATCTCGTGATCGCACACGATCCGGTGGCGGTCAGCCAAAAGTATGAAATCACCGGCGTGCTCGGTCCATTTACCAGCGGGAAGCTGGCCAACAGCGGTGAACGGCTAGAGCTGCGCGATGCATCGAGCAACGTGGTAGATTTTGTCGAATATCAGGACCGCGGCACGTGGCCGCGAGCGGCCGACGGCGATGGCGCCGCGCTGGAGCTGCTCCATCCGGCGCTCGATAATAATGATCCGGCCTTCTGGGCCGTTAACCCCAACTTGACGGTCCTGGGATCTCCGGGCGCTGCAAACAGCATTTTGTCGCCCTGCACCGCCGCGATCCGTGCGGCGACGCACTATCCGGTAACGCCCGCGCCGACCGAAGCAGTCTCGGTGCAGGCGCGGGTGGAGCATGCCGCCGCAGTTCAACTCTTTTGGAAACGCGATCAGGACGCTGTATTCAACACGCTCGCGATGACCAACGACGGAAGCGGCGTCTACCGCGCAACGCTCCCGCCTCAGGCGCATCAGACGTTGGTGGAATACTATATCGAAGCCGAAGATCCCGGCGGGGAGCGCGTTGTTTACCCGTTCGGCGCGCCGCTGTTTCATCTGACCGAAACGGGGCACAACGTCCCCTTCACGCTTCGCTACCTTTCGCTCAACGCCACCGAACAACCCCGCGTTCCCGCCTTCCGCATCCTCATGCCGAGCGAAACCCGGCAGGAGCTGGAAAACCATATCTTTAGCGATCAGCTACTGCCCGTCACGATGATCTATATGAACGAGGTTTTCCCTTTCGCGCGCCTGCGCTATCGAGGGGCCATGAAGCGGGTGTGGGACGTTAAATCGTATCGCGTTGATCTGACTCTGGATCATCCGTTTGCCGATGAATCAAAGCTCAACATGAATGGGAAACGGCCGGGACCGGAATGGCTGGCCACGGAATATGTGCGTCAGCGCGGACTGGCCGTCCCTCTTCAGCAAAACATACGTTTGAGCATAAACCACAACGACCAAGGGCCCTATCTACTGGCCGAGCGCATCGGGAAAGACTATCGCGAGCGAAACTTTCCCGGAGCCTCCGACGGCGAGTGGAATGAAAGCTGGGGAGAAACCCTGACCGACAGCGCCCTGCGCTACCCCTCCGCCGTTTCAAATGCGCTGAATACGATTCTCTCCACTCCAGAGAATGATCCGGCGGCGCTCACCAACGCCATCGATCCGGAACAATGGATCCGCTGGCTGGTCTGTACCGTGGTGCTGGGCGACGACGAGACGCTGCTGATGCCGTACGCCGGCAATCATTCCTCCTATATCCTGCCCGGTTCGGAGCGGGTACTGCTGCAACCGCTGGACCTCGATATCACCTGGCGCTCGCCGCAGAATGGCACCATGAGCGTGCATATGAACGACGGCACATGGGATCTCGGAATGAAGGCCCTCGACCACTTCATGCGAATCCCTTTTTTTCAGCGTAACTATTATCAGGCGTTGATGGACGAGCTCGACACCCACTTTACTGCGGAAAACCTGACGGAACCGATCACCCGTTATTTCGGCATCGTGGGCTCCTATCCATCGTTCGAAACCAGCGCCGGGCAGGCGCTCAACTATATCGCTCAGCGTACGACCAATCTTGAAGCGCAGGTCAGCGCGTTGCTGCAGCGTACGCCGGCTTTTCAGCCCGAACTCACCGCGCCGCACTCCGGAACCGTATATTGGTGGCCCTATGCCGACGGCTCGATCTCGGGAACGGTGCTCCCGGGAACCACGGCGGTTCAAGTCAACAGCTCGGCCGGCGGTGTAACGCTGAATTCCGAGGCCGGAACCTGGACGTTTGAAACCGTACTCTCCGAGGGCGACACACCCATCTCGGTAAAAGCGCTGCCGCTGCAAAACCGCAATTATGCAACCGCCAAACAAACCTTCACCCTGCGCTATGACGGGGCCGACGACGACGGCGACTCGCTGCCCAATAGCTGGGAGCGCTTCTACGGGCTGGATCCCAACAACGGCGATCCTAACTCCATCCACGGCGCAAACGGCGACCCTGATGGCGACGGCCTGCCCAACGCCGATGAATACGCTTTACGCACCGCCCCTGTTGAAGGCGGCTTCCTGCTGCCGCCGACCATTACCGGTTTTGCCTACCATTTACCGTCGGAAATCATCCTGTCCTGGGCCACCCTGCGCGGTGCTATCTATCAAGTGCAGGCCACCGACAACCTGCTCGCGCCACAATGGGAAAACGTCGGCGAAGCGGTCACCGCACAATCCTCTTCCGCCGCCGTCACGCTCCCAGAACCAGACGGTGAGAGCCGTTTCTATCGCGTCATCCTCACCGAATGGCCGCCTTACGAACAACCATCGGAAAACTGATATGAAAAAACGCCTCTCCATTTTATCGATCGGACTGTTGTTGGCAAACGCCGCCATGGGTGGAGTCACAAACTATGTCAGCCTGAGCGGAAGCCACATTTCCCCGTTCTCGAGCTGGTCGACCGCCGCAACCAACATCCAAGCAGCGGTCGATGCCGAGGGCGATACGGTCGTGGTCTCCAACGGAACCTACCGCTTGAATAAAGTCCTGAGCATTCCGGCCGAACACATCGTCTTGAGCCTAAACGGAGCAGAAGAAACCGTGATCGACGGAATGGACGCCGTCCGCTGCGTGCAAATGAATGGCTCCGAAATGCGGGGATTTACGGTGGCGCATGGATATGCTCTCGGGGGCAGTGCGATTAGTCTCGACCAGAAGCACGGAGCAGGAATCCATGCGGAAGGCAGCACCATCACTTCCTGCATCATCCGGAACAACTTCAGCAGTGGAAAAATGGGAGCCGGTCTTTATGCGACCGGATGCACCATCATCAACTGCGTCTTTCAAGACAATCAAACGGCTAACGCCATCTCATATGACAATCATGGTTGGGAACGCAGCACCCCGGGTAAAGGTGCGGGCATCTATTGTTCAGACACGCTCGTCGAGGATTGCCTGTTTCGCAGAAACTTCAGCCAATACGGTGGAGGCATCTATGCGATTGGTTTTTCGGAAATTAAAAGATGCCGGATTGAGAAAAATCAGGCTAAATACGGCGGCGGCGTATATACCGAGACGGGCGCATTGATGGAGCAAAGTCACATTGCAAACAACCGTGCCGAATTCGGCGGCGGCATCTACATCAACCGAGGCGGGACCTTCCGCAACTGTTTCATTCATGCAAACCGTGCGGTGCCGGTTCCTACAGTCTCCACCGGAGAGTCCATTTTCTCTCCGACTCCCATTTTTTTTGCATTAACTACCGCTGAAACAACCAATACGACGGGCGGCGCGGCCTACATGGTCGGAGCCGGAACCATTGAAAGCTGCACGCTCACCGGAAACCGCGCCGACAACGATGGCGTGGGGAGCATCCAGTTGGAATCCTCCTTCGATTCGCCGGCGGATTCCGTCATTCAAAACTGCATCATATGGGACAATGAAGGCGCTGCCTTTCCTCCCGACCTATCCGGGGCGACCCTTTTGCATAACTCTGTCGAAGATCCACAGTTGATTGATCCTGAGAGCGCCCTCCTCGCTGCAACTTCGCCGTGTATCGATTCCGGCACGAACCAAACCTGGATGGCGGACGCAAAGGATTTCTTCGGTAACGAACGCATCCAAAACCGTGTGGATATCGGGGCCTGCGAAAACTCTTCTCAGGCGGTTGACTTTCTGGCGTCACCCGCTGTGGGCCTCGCTCCGCTTACGGTTCAGTTTAATGCGCTGTTCTCCGGAACCAATGCCGACGAGCGCTACGTGGAGTGGGATTTTGAAAACGATGGAACCATCGATGCCGCAGGTTGGGGAGCGGTTTCAGTTTCGCATGAGTATCAGGAAACCGGAACCTATTCCACGGCGCTCTACGCTGGCGGAACCTGCATTCAGAATGACCTTATCGAAGTGCTCCCGCCGGTAAAGGCTGATTTTGTTGCACACAGTCAAATCGCTGCCGCCCCCGCTCGGATCTCCTTTTATGACCGCTCGCTGTATCAACCCCAATTTTGGAGTTGGGATTTTAACGAAGACGGTCAAATTGACAGCACCAACAGCTCTTCTACATACTGGTTCGAAGAACCGGGCATCTATACGGCCTCGCTCACCGTCAGCAATCATTTTGGAGCGGGCGGAAGTTCTTCCGACACGCAGACCTACACCATTACCATTCTCCCGCCCGTTATTGCGCATTTTTCCGCCAGCCCCGCCGTTGTCCAGCCGGGCGAAACCGTTCATTTTATCGATGAATCTGAAAATGATCCAACGGCTTGGAACTGGAGCTTCGGCGAAGACGGAGCAACAACAAACAGTCAGCACGTCCATTTTGCTTACGCCGAGCCGGGATGGAAAAGTGTGACACTGACCACCAGCAATGCGCTTTCCTTTTCGTCTTTTACCGAGAAGCGTGCTGTGCGTGTGCTGGCTCCCACGCCGATTCACTATGTCTCGGCAGCGGGTTCGCATACGCCGCCTTTTACCAGCTGGGCGACCGCGGCCACCAACATTCAGGCGGCTATTGATGCCAGTGAAACACCTGACACGATCCTCATCGCCAGCGGCACCTACACCTCGCCGGGCGTGGCACGCAACGGCACCAATGTCTTTGTTCTGGATAAAGATGTTGAGATTTGGGGCGAACCCGGCACAGTGATCGACGGACAGGGCATGATGCGCGGAGCCTGCCTGCTCAACGGCATGGCTCGAAACCTCATCTTTAAAAACGGCGTTGCATCAACCATTGAAGGAGTTGAAAACAGCGGACGGGGCGGTGGCGTATGGCTTGAAAATGCGGAACTGGTCAGCTGTCTGATCAGCGAAAACCACGCCGAACTCAAGGGCGGCGGTGTCTATACCTTCGGCGGCACGATCAAAAATTGCACCATTGCCGATAATTCAGCAGACGAACAAGCTGGAGGTCTTCTTGCCGATGTCTTCATTGACATTCCCATGATGGGAACCAGTCCTATAAGAATCGTTGGAGAGAGTTTAGTCCGAAACAGCATCATTCAACAAAACGAAGCTCCGGCGTATGCCAATTATTTTGATAAAAATCGCTGGTTATTTCCCTCATCTTCACCCCCTACATATTCCGCCTGCTGTCTCAATCCGCTGCCCATCGGAGGAACGGGAAATATGACCAACTCGCCCGCGTTCCGCGCAGACGGCGACTATCGCCTCAGTCCCGATTCTCCCTGCATCAACTCAGGCAGCAACCAAAGATGGATGAGTGGATCGATCGATCTGGACCAAAAACCGCGCATTCTATATGGCACGGTCGACATGGGCGCCTACGAGTTTTTCGAAAGCCTCACCATCACGCACTTCTCAGCAGGCAACGCACAAAGCACCTGGACCACTCTCCCGGGTGCCGTCTACCAGCTACAGGCCTGCGACGACCTGTCAACGGCCGAATGGGTCAACATCGGATCGCCCGTTACTGCAACCACCACCGAACTCTCTGCGAGCGATTCAACCGCCGCTGACCACCGCTTTTACCGCGTCATCCTCACCGAGTGGCCAGCGGAAGAAGAATAAGCCAACACAATCTTGGAGTGCGGTGGGCCGAAGGCCGGCGATAGCCGCTCGACACCGCTTTAAAACAAACACGCTCAGCAACACCCTCTGCACCATTGCGCCTCCGGCGCATTTTAAAGCGCGGTCAAGTTGCTCCGCAACCCTACGGGCCCGCGCACTCCATATCGCACAGGCAACCTTTGGAGTGCGCAGGCTTGACCGCGCTTTAAAACTCGGCGGCTCGACGCCGTTGCACCTGCCGCAAAGCAACCCGCTCAACGTAATCATCTAAAAGCGGTGTCAAGCGGCTCCGCTGCTTTATAAAACGTCATACAGTCCGACTGCGTACAGCCGCCCGTGCAGTTTTTTTTGCACGGGAGTTCCATTTTCACAATCCGTCCCTTGCGTTCAAGCAGGTCGAGCATGGGATGCAGCGCGCTTGAATCGATCTTAAGCAGTAGACTGATTTCCTGAACCGAGCTTGC
>JAAYDL010000280.1 GCA_012729265.1 Lentisphaerota bacterium
AAATCAGAACTGTATTTCCCTGCGTCATGAAGAAATCCAAGCAGCCTTCCACAGTCAGTCAGGCCAACTTTCCCAGCATTCCGCCCCGCCAGCTCTGCAACTTTCCGAAGATGATCCTGCAAACTCTGATTCTCATGCGCTATATACATGGAAAGCCTCCGCAAGCCGAATTCCCCAATATAAGCGTACCTCCAACCGGTCGCCTTCGTGAACATTCACTTAAACTCGGCGAGTGTTTTCCCAAGTCATGCCACAGGCCGGCAAGCCGCGCCCATTCCTCCCCGCCGAAAGGTTTGGCGAATTCCGCTGCGCGGTTGGCGACGTTTTCCAGATGCTGTTCCAGCGGCTGCCAGTGGTCTGGCAATTCTTCGTCCTTGCTGTGGGCATAGTAGTTCATAAACTGAATGCGATGATACAATTTTTGTCGATGTCAATAAAGTGCGTTATTGAGGTTTTTATCGAAATCGTCGCAAAATGAGCCAAAATTTGCTCTGCAGGATTATCACGATCTGAATTGTTCCATTCAAAAAGAGAGGATTTCGTTACAAACCTCATTTTATTGCGCATTTCACTCTCCAAATCTCAATACGGTTAGAATGGGCGAATTAAATCCACTGGAATCCTTTTGATCATGTTACGGGCACAGGGAGCGCCTCGAATTGGTCGGTATACTGTAAATTAAAATGCCCCATTGGGAAAAGTAGTGCCCCATGTCAGAATAAACCTTTCTTCGAGTCACAACAAACGAGGCCCTCCAGCGATCGGTATTCAACGCCCGCCGCACGCACATCTATTATGCCCACCCCTTTTCATCTTGGGAGCGAGGAAGTAATGAAAACGCAAATCGAATAATCCGACGCTTCATCCCAAAGGGGAGCGACATATCAAAATTTACCCGAAAGCAGATCCAAAAGGTGGAGGATTGGATCAATAACTATCCGCGAAAGATATTGAATTTTTGAAACAGCGGAGAAACGGTTCATTCAGGAGTTGGCGGCATGAGGTACTCGGGCATGAAAAAAAATGGGGCATTTTAATTTACAGTCTACCTATATTTTGCATGACCATTCGGCCAGGCCGCCGAAGCTGTGGTCAACTCAGATTTTTACCCACAGATTTACCGGAAGACCCACTTTTCACAACCCGTCGGCATCTGCAGCGAATACCGCTTTATTCCGTGCGTTCGATCTGGTTTAAACATCTGTGCGGACCGTTTCAGTGCCTCACAACGAAGGAGTTTGATTCAATGAAGTATATCGGAGCCCATGTCAGTGCTGCCGGCGGCGTATCAAATGCCCCGCTTAATGCCGTTAAAATCGGAGCCAACGCATTTGCGCTGTTTACTAAAAATCAGCGACAGTGGAGTGCAAATCCATTGACCCATGAGGAAATTGTTTCCTTTAAGCAAAACTGTGCCGAACACGGATTTACTCCGAAAAGCATTCTTCCTCACGACAGTTATCTGATCAACCTCGGCCATCCCCAAGCAGACGAACTCAATAAATCGCGCGTCGCTTTTCTAGAGGAAATGCAGCGCTGCGAACAACTGGGTCTCGACCGCCTGAACTTTCATCCCGGCAGCCACCTGAAACAGACCACCGAATCCGAATGCCTGACCACCATCGCAGAATCTATTAACAGGGCACTCGACCAAACCTGCGGCGTTACCGCGGTCATCGAAAACACGGCAGGCCAAGGCTCCAATGTCGGATTTCGCTTTGAACACCTCGCGGAGATCATTGATCAGGTGGAAGACAAATCGCGCGTCGGCGTCTGTCTTGACACATGCCACAGCTTTGCCGCTGGATATGACCTGCTGACGTCCGATTCCTGTGCGGCTGTTTTTGCAGAGTTTGACCGCATTGTCGGCTTCAGCTATTTGTGCGGAATGCACCTGAACGATTCAAAGAAAGGGCTGAACAGCCGCGTCGACCGTCATAACAGCCTCGGTCTCGGCGTTCTGGGAATGGAAGTGTTCAAGTTTATCATGAACGATCCTCGCTTTGACGACATGCCGCTCATACTCGAAACCATTGACGAAACACGCTGGGCCGAAGAGATAAAACTGCTCCGCAGCTTTGCTTCCTGAGACTCCCTTCATTCACCTGTCTTGATTCTGAGTGTTTATATTCCCAAGTTTTACCAAACGCCCAAATCCATTAAGCGGTTGCAGAGCAAAAAAAGCAGAAAATCTTTTTGCAAGGAACCAACACAAGTGCAATCATGTGCAGATTGTCATGCAAAAATAGTCGCATGATTAATGAGCACAATTTCTGAGGGCAGAGATGGGCTCAGGATAAGGGGTATTTAACAATAAGGAGATTGGTATGAAGCTGCGCAAATCAGCAAAATTTATGTTGGCAGTATGCGTATCCGTTGTTACGGCGGCGCATGCGGCCGTAATCGAAAAACCGGCCGTCATGAAAGAGGCCATGGTCACAGCAACCATCTCGGATCTTCACGGATTCATTAACGGAGTGGGAAGCGTGGCGGTACAGGTTGATCCCACCATGAGCGGCGCAGCCATCAAAACCGGACTGGGTTCAATGGTCGGCGACCTTGGACTAAACGGTTTTGAATCGGGCAAAGGTCTGGCGGTTGTAATGCTTGATCCTGAAAACTTTTTTGCCGTGGCGGAAATCAGTGCAGATAAACAGGAATTTTACACCCTCGCAGCCGAAGGTATGGACCTTGCAGCCAAGTATCAAGGCGGACTTTTGGTGGTCTGCATGGATCCGCTCCAGCTTGATCGCTTCGTTGGAATGGCCCCGGCCGTTCAGCAGCAACTCCTCTCGAAGCGCAGTCCTTCTCTGAAGGTAAGCTGCTCCCCCGCAGCACTGACAACCCAGTTTGGCGACCTTATCGACATGGGTATGGAAGAACTGTTCAGTGGAGTCAAATCAGAATTGGACGGAACAGAGGCGGCTTCGGTCGTAAAAATTCTGGAAGCTGAACTGCGCGTCCTGCTCTCCGTTGTCAAACAGTGCAACGCCTACGAACTTGAACTCACCCCGGTCGATGGTTCTGTCCGCATCGACGAAACCTGCGTAGCGGT
>JAAYDL010000281.1 GCA_012729265.1 Lentisphaerota bacterium
AAACCGTTTCCCTGAACAGCCGTCACATTGTTGAGCGCATCCTTAAACTCGAACCCTTTCAGAAAGCTGAAACCATCGCGCTTTACATGGCTTTCGGCGGAGAGGTTGAGTTGTCCCCGCTTTTTTCCATCTGCTGGGAACTGTATAAGCGCACCTGCATTCCGGTTTTTAATGAGCAAACTAAAATTTACGAAATGGCGGAGATCACTGCCGAAACAAAATTTAAAACCGGAAATTATGACATCAAGGAGCCGGAAAATGCACATCGAATCCCGATGAACGCGATTGATCTAATGCTCGTTCCGGGCGTGGCATTTTCCACAGACGGCAAGCGGATTGGTCGTGGCGGAGGCTATTATGATCGCCTATTAAAAGGCTATCAAGGGACGGCGGTCGGCGTGGCATTCGACGAACAAATCGTTGCAGAAATTCCCTGCGAGGCCCACGATCTGCCTGTCGATTATATCGTTACGCCGTCAAAAATCTTCATCGCACGAAACGAACGTTAGACAAATCGTGCACACACCGTGTACACTCTGTCGCAAACGAGGGAGTTGTGCCGCCCATTAAGGTGCTGTATGCATCGGGTTTTCTGCGGGGCGCAGCTTAACATGAAACAGGAGGTTACCGTGGAAAATTTTGCTGGAGAAACATTTTTTATTGGTCTGGGCTTCTTGACACTGGGTTTCTTTTTTAACTCATATCTCACCAAAACCAACGCTGTTGCGGCCTCAAAGCAGGCCAAAAACATTCTAAAAGACGCCAATAAAGAAGCCGATGTGATTCGCCGCGAGGCCAAGGTTCAGAGTAAGGATGCCGTCATCCGCGCCCGCGAAAATGCGGATAAGGAGTTCGTACAACAGCGCCGTGAAATTCTCGATTTGGAACACCGCGTGGTCGAACGCGAAAAAAATCTGGTGCGCAAACTCGATATGCTCAACACGAAAGAGCTGGAACTGTCTGGGCGTATGGCGGAAATTGACGAGCAGAAGACCGCGTGGCACGACAAGCAGCGCGAACTTGAGCAGTTGATTGAAGCGGAAATCCGACACATAGAAGAAGTCGCCCAGTTCTCTCAGAAGGAGGCGCGGGAAACCATCATGAAGCGCATGGAGGAAGAGCTTCAGAACGAAGCCAACGCGCTGATACGCCACATCCAAAAAACAACCAAAGAAGATTCCCGCAAACAGGCCCGCGAGATTCTGGCCACAGCCATCCAGCGCTACGCGGTCGATACCGTCTCTGAGCTCACCACCAGTAGCGTTCCGTTGAAGGGCGACGACATTAAAGGGCGCATCATCGGCCGCGAAGGACGCAACATTAAGTCGTTCGAAGCCGAGACCGGCGTTAATGTATTGATCGACGAAACCCCGGAAATGGTCATTCTCTCCAGCTATGATCCCATTCGACGCGAAGTGGCCCGGGTTGCGTTGGAGCGATTGATCGAAGATGGGCGAATTCATCCCGCTCGAATTGAAGAGACCGTGGCCTCGGTCCGTAATGAGTTGGATGAAACGATTCGTCAGGCGGGCGAAGATACGCTCTTTAACCTGGGAATTACCGGCGTGGCTCCGGAATTGGTCCACATCCTCGGAAAACTTAAATTCCGCACCAGTTATAAGCAAAACGTACTGGACCATTCCATTGAAACCGCGCACATCATGGCCCTCATGGCCGGAGAACTGGACCTCGATCCAAAAACCGCTAAACGTATCGGTCTTTTTCATGATATCGGCAAAGCCGTTGATCACGAAGTCGAAGGCGGCCATGCCGTGATCGGCGCGAACCTGCTGCGCAAACACGGCGAAGAACGGATCGTCTGGAACGCCGTCGGCGCACATCATGACGACATGGAAGGCGAAAGCGTTTATGCTGTGCTCTGCAACGCGGCAGATGCCATTACCGCCGCTCGACCCGGCGCGCGCTCGGAAGCAACCGACCTCTACCTCCAGCGATTGGAGCAGATTGAAAAAATCGCCAACCTCCACGCCGGCGTCAAAAGCAGCTATGCCGTACAGGCTGGACGCGAAGTCCGGATCATGGTTGAACCGTCCAAATTCAACGATCAGGGGGCCTCGCTGCTGGCAAAAAATATCGCCAAGGAGATTGAACGAAACGTCAAAATCCCCGGGACCGTACGCGTGACCGTTATCCGCGAAACCCGCTGCGTTGAATATACAAAGTAAGCGATTTGGCTACTTGAAACCTTTCCGTCACCACCACAGGCGATAGGCGGAATCGAGCGGAAAAGCATTTTCGATGTGGCGGATCTCGGGCGCTGCTCCACCGGGCTCACCGATGACCTCAACAACATCGAAGCGGATGTGATCAGGACGGAGCTTTCGATCGCGTAGATAGTTGATCGCTGCACGAGAAAGTCGTTTGCGCTTGTCTTTATTGACTGCGGAAATGGGACGTCCGAAATCCTCGTTTCGGCGTGTTTTCACCTCAACAAAAACGATGACGCCGCGTTGCTCGGCCACAATATCGAGTTCGTCGTGTCGTCCAACGCGTACATTTTTCCCGCAGATTTTATATCCGTTTTTCCGCAGCAGACGCGCGGCCTGCCGCTCCCCCCAAGTACCGGACTTCAGGTGCGCTGCTTTCCCCGATTTCAGGCGTTGTTTAATCCACTGCAGCATTTCCGGAAAGAATCGCCTCATACAGCTCTTTATATTCCCGCGCCATGTGCACCACAGAAAAATCCTGCTCCATCGCGCGCTTCATTAAGGTCTGCCACGCCGGGGCATCGGCATAGACCGTCAATGCCCGATCGATACAGTCGACAAATTCATCGCCGGTGTGTCCATAAAATTTAAAGCCCGTTCCGCCCGGCTTTTCATAATCGACCACCGAATCCTCCAGTCCGCCAACACCGTGGACTACGGGAATGGTTCCATAGCGCATACTGTACATCTGATTTTGTCCGCACGGCTCAAACTCGGACGGCATCAAAAAAATATCCGCACCCGCTTCAATCTGGTGGGCCAACTGGCTCGAAAACTCAATCCAGACAGAAACCTGATTCGGCCAACACCTCGCCCACTCTCGGCAGGCCTCCTCATGGCGCCGATCGCCCGTTCCCAGAATAATAACCTGCGCACCCGTTGCAACAATCCGCTCCATGGCGGCGGCCAGCAGATCGATTCCCTTCTGAGGGACCAGTCGACTAATGACGCCCAACAGCGGCGTACGTTCATCGTCCAGCAGTCCAGCTCCATGCTGCAACGCCTTTTTGCAGACGGCCTTTCCATCAAGGTTTTCTTTTGAATAATGTGCAGGGAGATATTGATCCGTCTCCGGGTTCCAGCGTTTATAGTCAATTCCGTTCAGAATGCCGTGCAACACATTGCGGCGATGATAGAGTACGCCGTCGAGCCGGCAGCCGAACTTCGGTGTTTTGATCTCTTCGGCATAGGTTGGGCTCACGGCATTAATCGCAGTGGCCGCCACGAGTCCGCCCTTGAGCATATTGATCTCGCCGTAAAACTCGAGCGTATGCATGGTGTAGCAGCTGTCCGGCAGGTTGGTCATATAAAATTTTTCTGCCGGAGCCCAGCCATGATGCGCCAAATTATGAACCGTCATGAGCGTGCATTCGCTGCCGTCGCGGATGGTTCCGTCAATTCCATAATGGAGCAGCATGGGTATGAGTGCGGCCTGCCAATCGTTGCAATGCACCAGATCAGGCTTTAGCTCCAGCACATCAATCAGGCGCACGACCGCCTTTTGGAAAAAGAGAAAACGCTCAAAGTTATCAGCATAGCCATGCTCTTCAGAACCGTAAATTCCCGGCCGATCAAAAAACTCGCGGCTGCGGATAAAATAGGTGGTTACGCCCTCAAACTCCTGCTTCCAGACAGATCCGCAATACCACACCTGTCCCAGCGGAACATGCAGCTCCACATGGCACGGCTCAATTCGGTAGCGTTCGCGATCAATCTGCTGATAGAGCGGAAGAACGCGGATAATCTCCACACCCTGCACGGCCAGTGCCTTCGGCAAAGCAGCAGAAACATCTCCTAGACCTCCGGTCGAAGCAAATGGTACGATTTCGCTGCTTACAAAAACAATTTTCATCGTGCTAAACTACAGGAACCCAAAATGAGCTTCGAGTCCCAACTTTTACAATTTATGT
>JAAYDL010000282.1 GCA_012729265.1 Lentisphaerota bacterium
GCGGTGTCGCACATCCCCGTAATCACCGCAAACACCAATGAACCAAGAATCACAAATCGCATTTTTACCCTTTCACTCGTTGTTGTTATACACACGTCCATCGCAAAACTTATTCGACAAAGGCTTGTCACCGCACCAGCAACAATGTGCCTTTCTCTTTTTGTTTGATGTGCGCCGAGTTCACGACCGCCTCCGATAGACTCTGCGCCCTGTTATCGACCGCCGTTCCTACCGTGAAATGAAGGTCGGACAGCGCGGCGCAAATCTCCATGCTGGCCTGCTGCATCTGTCCGGCGGCGTGAGCGCTCGCTTCGCCCGCATTCCACGCTGATCGGTATACGCACCAGTCTTGGTAACTTGCCCGCTCGGGGCCTTGCATGCGACCGCTTGCGGCTTCGCCCTCCCCGCCAAGGACAAATACGGATGGATACAGGCGTTCAGGCACACTCCCTACCTCGTCTCCGTTCAAAAACAATCGCGTTCGCTGAGCCGCGAAACTGTGCGCGACCGCCACATCCCGCCAAACGGTGCCGTCAAGCCTGACCGGAGCTTTGATCTCGTGCCCTGTCGACGCAACATACGCTATTTCGTTAGAACGCACCTCTACCGTGCCCCATCCAGTGCCAACAACCGAGCACTCCTTTTTGACTTCCATAATGCTAATGTAACACTGCGTGCCGGTGACATTGGCGATGTCGACGTAAATACAACCAAGTTCATCAGGCACAAGCCCTGTCAACTCGGCGATCGTGTCGTTGTTACCATCGTAACCTCCGGTTCCCACATCCGTTCCGGTCGTCACCATATTGGTGGAATAATTGCCGTTCCCCGCTTTGGCCGTAAATCGCGTTACCCGTAATTCATCGCCTTCCCTTGTCCCGAAGAAACGCAAAGTATAAACGGATGCCTTATTCAATCCGTATATCTTCAAGCTGGAACCGCCGGTCTGAGTGTGGAAAAAGTCCTCGGTGGCATACACTTGAGCGAAATGGCCAAGCAGACCATAATCCGGGGTAAACAAACCTCCATGGTTAATTCCGTTGCAGCTCACAAACCCCTTGGTGATGGCGAGTGCTACCGTGGTGGTTCGGGACGAATGTGAATCCACAAGGTTTTTTAAAACAGCCCCGGCGTAGTACGGCGGCACGAAATTGTTCCAATACCTACCGTTGCTGTCGGGGCTCGTCATGGCATGCCCGTTCACGCCATCATTGGGCCCGAAGTCGATCAACAGCGAGTCGGGATCAGGATCAATCACCTCGGAAGCCTTAATCTCCATGATGTTGAGATAGGCGTATTCGGCGACCTTTGAAACGATGACCTCCATCTCGCCATTAGCGTTCGCGCTCAAACCTGTCAGTTCGGCGATCGTGTCGTTGTTGCCGTGATAGCCCCCAGTGCCGACATCCGTACCGGTAGTGACTAGGTTGGTTGAGAATGTTCCGTTGCCGCCAGCCACGGTGTATCTGGTCGTGCGGATGGGGGCGTCCCATGAACGTGAACCGAAAAACCGAAAGGTATAAAAGAAGCCACGGTCAAGTCCTGTGATCTTGAGTCTTGCAGTCGACATAGTTCCGAAATAATCCTCCGTGGCTTGCGCCACCGCAAAGTCTCCCAGTAGCGCCGGATCAGGCTCCAACAGACCCCCGAAATCGACACCTCCGTTGGTCGCGAAAATCTGAGTGACCTCAAGGGCAACCGGTGCGATCTTGCCGTTTGTCCTGACCAACCACGGCAAGCTTGTGCCGACTTCCGCATGCGCATCTTCACGCCAACTGTTCCAGTGGTTGCCGTTCTGATCCGGGGACGGCGCGGCACGGCCTTTCGCGTGATCCGCTGGGCCGAAGTCTATAAGGAATCTGTCCGAAACCGCTAATGGCTCACCCTCACTCTCTTCGAAACGAATCTCCATGATGTTGAGGTATGCGTATCCGTCAACCTTTGAAACACTGACCTCCATCTCGCCGTTCATATCGGCCATCAGACCTTTAAGTTCAGCGATCGTGTCGTTGTTCCCGTCATACCCCCCAGTGCCGACATCCGTGCCGGTGGTGACCATGTTGGTTGAGAATGTTCCGCTGTAGCCAACCACAGTATATCTGGTCGTGCGGGTGGCCCCCTCCATTACGCGCGTACCGAAAAACCGCAAAGTATAAGAGAAGCGGCGGTCAAGTCCTGTGACTTTGAATTTTGCAGTCGAACCGGTACAAAAATAATCCTCCGTAGCTTGAGTCACCGCAAAATCTCCCAACAACGCCGGATCAGGCTCCATCAACCCGCCGAAACTGCTTCCGCCATTGGGCGCGTCAAAAGAACCCGTGACATACAGCGACACCGGTGTGATGTCACCGCTGGTCATGACAAGATTCGAAATTGCCGATCCGGCTGGAACGGCGGTCAATCGCCAACTATTCCAGTGGTTGCCGTTCTGATCCGGGGACGGTGCGGCACGCCCTTTCGCATCATTCGTTGGACCGAAATCAACCAATATCCTGCCACTACGTGGCCCAGTTTCAATTCTCCCGGATTTTACCGCCGCCACCGTTCCCGTGCAGTCTGAAAGTACCCTGAAAGCGGTTGTAAACGAGTGGACCGTATCTTGAGGCGTGAAGCTAATGGGCGCCCGGACTTCCGGATCACGGGTGATGGTGGCATATCCGCCGTCCTCGTCCACAGGACTGGGACGCGCAGTCTTGCCGAGACGGATCGCATCGAAGAGCGACGGCACGATCGTGTAGAACATCTCTTCGTGTCCCTGAACGTTGGGACGTCCTACGTCGCTGTTAAAGCCCTCAACCCAGTGTCCTGTGCCATCGTCGACCGCACCGAGAAAATTGGCGCTGGGCAGATCATAGGTATTGATCAGAAGATTCATCGCCTTCAGATATGCATATTCTGACGCGGAATAATTATTGTGGGGATAAGACAATCCGGCAATCGCAAACATGCCGCTGGCGCGGGCACGGCCAATGACATTGGTTAAGGTGGATTGGAAACTTTCTGACACCGCCGCCGGATCGGCCGCCCCTGCCAGTCCCGCATCGGCCAAAGAAAGACCTACGAACAGGTGATCCGGTGCAGCGGGAACGACATCCGTTTCATAAACGCTCAAAATATCTGCCGTACTTTCTTCGCTGACTGCAAAATTCGTAACTCCCCACTCCAGTGGAGCGAGGTGCGTTGTCAGCAACCCCGCATAGCCTAAGGCATACGATCCGCAAACCGTTTCGCCGCCAGCGTCGAATCCTTTGGCCACGGCACTCCCTAAAACAGCCACCGTTCCATTAGTGGCAGTGGCATTCCTGGCGTACAGCGTGATGACGCAAACTGAACAAGCAACGAAGCCGCACCGGACAAGCAACAACAAAACATCACTTTTCATCGCCACCTCGCATGACATATCCAGCTCAAGCGTCAAGGGCATGGTTTGGTTACTTGATCATCGTTAACACCGCCCCGCCTTGAACTGCCTGCATTGTAGCACTTGACGTGGCCGGGGACAACACACTTTTCCGCGACACATATTTTTGCGCCCGCTAGCCAGTATACATAGGCACCGGTAGCACGACCGGCGTGTTACGCGCTACAACACCGCTAACCCTAACGTCATATTGGACACGATCCCCGACCGCAAGCGGATGTTGCACCGCAGCGGGGTTTCCGTTCAGTGTGACACGCCCTTCGTCGATCAGCCGACACCACGCCGCATGGTCATGATACGTAAAGCGCGACGCCAGATAAGCGGCCAGCGGTTGCCCCGCCTCCGCCTCTTTGACGTTGAGCCGCA
>JAAYDL010000029.1 GCA_012729265.1 Lentisphaerota bacterium
CCGGGTTCCTTCCCCGGCATCGTAGGAATCCAGAATCCTCTGGCGCAGATCCAATGATAATGTGTTCATGTGTAGAACGCTACACAATGAGCACACGAATGGCCATAGAATTATTTAAAATGCTCTAATTGGAGAATACCCATGATCATCTTTTTTCAAGATAATCCGGCATCAGGGAATACGCCCGCATCGGAATTACGATACGCTGTCATTATTGTGTGGATCAGGAATCCTGAATCTACAAAAAAAGGCGCCCACTCGGACGCCTTTTCTGAACAACCTCAATGAGGCTACCCCTCTTCGGAGCTATCCTGGAAGGCGAGCGGATCGCCACCGAGAACATCCTCAACGGAGATTTCTTCGCCAAGTTTGACCGGTCTGATATCGCGGTACATGGGGAATCCGGTACCCGCCGGAATCAGACGGCCCATGATTACATTTTCCTTAAATCCGCGGAGCTGGTCGACCATGCCGAACGCGGCAGCCTTCGTCAGCACACGAGTGGTATCTTGGAACGATGCGGCCGAAATGAACGATTCGGTTTCAAGCGCGGCCTTCGTGATGCCGAGCAGCACCGGAGAAGCTTCCGCCGGGCGACGACCTTCCGCCTGCGCCTTTTGGTTGACTTCATGGAAGGTCTGTTTTTCAACCTGTTCGCCCCAGAGAAACTCCGTGTCGCCGGGATCGGTGATCTTAACCTTGCGCAACATCTGGCGAACAATCACTTCGATGTGCTTGTCGTTGATTTCCACACCTTGGAGGCGGTAAACCGCCTGCACTTCGTTCACGAGATACTCCTGCAGATCCTGCGGACCGCAGACTTCGAGCAGTTCCTGCGGCACAATTGGACCTTCCGTGAGCTGCTGCCCTTTGTGCACAAAGTCACCGGAGAACACTATCACGTGTTTGCTCATCGGAACCAGGTGTTCTTCCTCGGCACCGGTAATGGTGTCGCGGACAATCAGTTTTCGCTTACCCTTGGTGATTCCGCCCAGCTCAACAATCCCTTCAATCTTGGCGATCTCTGCGGCTTCCTTCGGCGTACGGGCTTCGACAAGCTCGGCCACACGCGGAAGACCCCCGGTAATATCCTTGGTACGAACCGTTTTGCGCGGCGTACGGGCAATCGCGTGACCTGCGCTGATCGGATCGCCTTCTTTAATCATCACCTGTGCACCGGCCGGAATGGAATAGAACCCTTTATTGCCTTGGGCATCCACAATCACAATCTGCGGATGAAGATCTTCCTTGTGCTCCATAACAATAAGACCTTTAACGCCGGTCGCTTCGTCGACGGTCTTCTGAACCGTTACGCCTTCAATAAAGTCGTTGAATTCGAGCGTGCCTTCATGCTCCGACAGAATCGGAACAGAATACGGATCCCATTCAACGAAAATTTCGCCGGCCTTAACCGTTCCACCATCATCAATCGAAACCAAAGCACCGATCACCGTAGCGTAGCGTTCGAGCTCGATGCCTTCACTGTCAACAATGATGATGCTTCCGTTTTTGTTCAAGACAACGTTTTTGCCGTCAACCTTGGCCGCGCGGACGTTTTCGTATCTAACCGTTCCGTCAAATTTTGCCATAATTCTCGGCTGTTTAAATACAGAGCTGGCAGTACCACCAATATGGAAGGTACGCATGGTCAGCTGCGTACCCGGCTCACCAATCGACTGCGCGGCAATAATACCCACAGGCTGGCCGAGCTGCGCCGGCAGTCCGGTCGCCAGGTTTTTACCATAGCACTTGGCACAGACCCCGCGACGGGATTCACACGTCAGCACACTTCGGATCAGCACCCGTTCAACACCGGCACTTTCCACCTTGGCCGCAGAATATTTATCGATCAGCTCACCTGCCGCAACGAGCACTTCGGTGGGCGAGTGCGGGTTGCAGATATCTTCTGTAGCCGTACGACCAATGATACGCTGTGCAAGCGAAACGAGCTCGTCGTCACCTTCCGTAATTGCCGTAACTTCAATGCCGTTGAGCGTATGACAATCTTCTTCGGTAATGATAATATCGTGAGAAACGTCGACCAGCTTACGAGTGAGGTAACCGGAGTCGGCGGTTTTAAGCGCGGTATCGGCCAACCCTTTACGGGCACCGTGCGTCGAAATAAAGTATTCGAGAACGGACAGACCTTCACGGAAGTTCGACAAAATCGGACGTTCAATAATTTCGCCCGACGGCTTCGCCATCAGGCCGCGCATACCGGCCAACTGACGGATCTGCTGGCGGCTGCCGCGAGCGCCGGAGTCCACCATCACGTAAACCGGGTTGAGCTCGCCTTTCGAGAGTGCGTTCAACGGGTCATCATTCTTCTCCAGCACACCGAACAGCTTATTCGTCAGCCTATCATTGGTATCGGTCCAGATGTCGATGATCATGTTATAGCGCTCGCCTTCGGTAATCAAACCCTTGCGGTGCTTGTTCTCAACATCTTCAACATCTTTACGCGCCTTGGCAATCATTTCGCCCTTGTCCTGCGGGACGATCATATCGCACAAGCCGATAGACATGCCCGAACGGGTAGCATGCTCGTACCCCATGCTCTTGAGCGCATCAAGGACTCGGACCGTTTCGTTATGACCGGCAATTTCGTAGCACTGCTCAATCAGGTCTCCAACCACCTTCTTGTTGACGGTCCTATTGATAAAACCGAGTTCGTCGGGCCATACTTCATTAAAGAACACGCGACCGACGGTGGTAAGAATTACGGAACGATCTTTGTCGCCGTTGCGGGTTTCGCGCTGATAATCCGGATTGCGGTAACGAATACGATCATGCAGAGAAACGACACCTTCGTCGTACGCGGTATGCACTTCGTTAATATCGCCCATAATTATCAGACGCTGATTAGAAGGCTTTTTGCTGTTTTTGCGCTCCATCAGATAGGTCTGCGACTCGGAGGTCATGAAATAACAACCCAACGCAATGTCCTGGGTGGATGTTGTAACGGGCTTCCCGCTCGACGGGGAGAAGATATTGTTACTCGCCAGCATCAGGCTCTTGGATTCCACCTGCGCCTCAACCGACAGCGGAACGTGTACCGCCATCTGGTCACCGTCAAAGTCGGCGTTATAGGCCGTACAAACCAACGGATGGAGCTGAATGGCCGATCCTTCAATCAGAATCGGCTCAAACGATTGAATCGAAAGTCTATGCAGCGTCGGCGCACGGTTAAGCATCACCGTATGGCCGCGGGTGACCTGATCGAGAATATCCCAAACCACGTCTTCCTCGCGCTCAATCATACGCTTCGCGCTGCGAACCGTGTGCACAATACCGCGCTCTTTCAGGCGTCGGATAATAAAGGGTTCAAACAGGACGAGCGCCATCTTTTTCGGCAGACCGCACTGGTTCAGCTTCAGCGTCGGGCCGACGACAATTACGGAACGTCCGGAATAGTCGACACGCTTACCGAGCAGATTCTGACGGAAACGGCCCTGCTTACCCTTGAGCATATCGCTCAACGATTTCAGCGGACGGTTACCGGGGCCCGTTACCGCACGACCATGACGACCGTTATCAAACAACGCGTCGACCGACTGCTGCAGCATCCGTTTTTCGTTGCGGATAATCACTTCCGGCGTCTTCAACGCCATCAGCGTACGCAGACGGTTGTTACGGTTGATGACGCGGCGGTACAGATCGTTCAAATCAGACGTCGCAAAGCGGCCGCCGTCAAGCGGAACCAGCGGTCGAAGATCGGGCGGAATAACCGGAAGCACTTCCATAATCATCCACTCGGGCCGCGAGTTGCTTTTGATAAACCCTTCCATCAGCTTCATCTGATTGACCAGTTTCTTTCGGGTCTGCTTGGAGCGCGTGTTCATCATCGCTTCTTCAAGTTCCTGAAGCATCTTGACCGGATCGATCTGAGTCAGGAGCTCGCGGATCCCTTCCGCGCCGATGCGGGCTTTGAAGCTCTCAGCACCGTAGTTGAGAATGGCTTCACGGAACTCCTCTTCGGAAAGCAACTGCTTTTCCTTCAGCGGGGTTTCACCGGGATCAACCACGATATAGTTGTCGTAGTAAAGAACGCGCTCGAGATTACGCATGGTCATATCGAGAATCAGACCCATACGGCTCGGCGTGGCCTTGAAGAACCAGATGTGCGAGACCGGAACGGCCAATTCAATATGTGCCATGCGCTCGCGGCGAACGCGTGAAAGCGTGACTTCCACGCCGCAACGGTCGCAGATTACACCTTTATGCTTAATGCGTTTATACTTACCGCACGAACATTCCCAGTCTTTGGTCGGGCCGAAGATCCGTTCACAGAACAGTCCTCCCTTTTCGGGCTTAAAGGTCCGGTAGTTGATGGTTTCGGGATTGCGTACCTCTCCATGACTCCATGAGCGGATCGCCTCCGGCGACGCGAGCGTAATGCTCGCGTAGTCGTGCTGCTCCTCCAGATTCATTCCAAAGATATCGGCAACGCTGCTTGACATATTTTCCACGGGTATTACCTCCTGCGGGCTATAAATAGTAATCGTGTAATGCGGATGCTAGATGGTGGATAAAGGCTCGCCGTCCTTGTTTTTTACTTGGAAGTTGAGGCCGAGACCCTGCAGTTCCTTGATCAAAACATTGAACGATTCCGGTCGGCCCGAGTCGAGGACGTTCTCCCCCTTCACAATAGCCTCGTACATCTTCGTACGTCCGGCAATATCATCACTCTTCACCGTCAGAATTTCCTGCAGCGCATGCGCCGCACCGTACGCCTCGAGAGCCCACACTTCCATTTCCCCGAAGCGCTGACCGCCGTACTGCGCCTTACCGCCGAGCGGCTGCTGCGTAACGAGCGAATAAGGACCAACCGCACGGGCGTGGATCTTTTCGCTGACCAAGTGGTGCAGCTTCAGGATATACATGACTCCCACAACAACACGTTGTTCGAAGCGCTCGCCGGTACGTCCGTCGTAAAGAACCGTCTTGCCGTCTTCAGCAAGACCAGCCTCTCCGAGCAGACTACGAAACTGTTTCTCTGATATCCCATCAAAAATCGGCGTGGACGCATAAATGCCAAGATGCTTACAGGCCCAACCCAAGTGTGTTTCAAGAACCTGACCCACGTTCATACGGGAAGGTACACCCAACGGATTGAGCACCACATCCACCGGAGTTCCGTCGGGAAGGAACGGCATATCCTCTTCCGATACGATGCGGGAGATAACCCCCTTGTTACCGTGGCGTCCGGCCATTTTGTCGCCCACCGAAAGCTTCTTCTTGGTGGCAATATAAACCTTCACCGACTTGACGATCCCGGCGTCCATCTCCTCGCCGCTTCCGGCGCGGTCCAGCGAACGGTCTTTGTCTTCCTTCGCTTCGTTGAACTTGGTGCGGTACTCATCGATGATGCCCATGATCTTGATACGGATCGGACTGGGATCAATTTCGACGTGCTCATAATTCGCCGCCAGCTTACGCAGCAGCGTTTTGGTAATCTTCCGGTTGGCTGGAATGATGACATCCTTGTTCTGCGCATTAATCACATCCAGCGGAATCTTTTCACCGAGCAGAATGTTCGAAAGTGACTCCGTCAGATCTTCTGTCAGCTGAGCCACCACATCTTCATGGCGGTCGTGAATTTCGCCTTGGAGCTTCTTTAGGTCCGTCGGTGCGCTTCCGCCGGAGGCCGCCGCTGCGTTGTTCTTTGAAGAAACCTTGACGTCCATCACAATACCGTACGTTCCCGACGGGGCTTTGAGCGAAGTATCGCGGACATCGGCAGCCTTTTCACCAAAAATGGCGCGCAGCAGGCGTTCTTCCGGAGCCAGTTCGGTTTCGCTCTTCGGCGTAATCTTGCCAACCAGAATATCGCCCGGCTTCACTTCGGCACCCACCTGAATGACCCCCTCGCGGTCGAGGTTTTTCAGCGCTTCTTCGCCGACGTTGGGAATATCGCGGGTGATTTCTTCCGGCCCCAGCTTGGTATCGCGCGCTCCGCATTCAAACTCTTCAATATGGATCGAAGTGTAAACGTCTTCGCGGACCAGCTTTTCGTTAATCAGAATGGCGTCCTCAAAGTTGTAACCGCCCCACGGCATAAACGCGACAACCACATTCTTCCCGAGGGCCAGTTCGCCCTGATCCGTCCCGGCACCGTCGGCCAGTACATCGCCGGTTTTTACCACCTGCCCCTGCCGCACCAGCGGCCGCTGATTCAGGCAGGTGCCTGCGTTGGAGCGCATAAACTTGCGGAGCTTATACGTCTGATAATCTGCCGTCGGGGCTTTCTTGCCCGGCATTTTCCCGTCCTTGGAAACCACAATACGGTCAGCGGAAACATAGGCCACAATGCCGTCGTTCTTTGCTGTAATCAATACACGCGAGTCGCGTGCCAGACGCCCTTCGATGCCGGAGCCCACAAACGGGCGTTCGGATTTCATGAGCGGAACCGCCTGGCGCTGCATGTTGGATCCCATCAACGCACGGTTCGCATCGTCGTGCTCAAGGAAAGGAATCAAGCCGGCGGCAATGGAGACCACCTGCTTCGGAGAAACGTCCATATACTCAACGCGCTGCGGCGGCACTTCAATAAAGTCGCCGTGCGCACGAACCATCACGCGATCGTTCACAAAGCAGTTATTTTCGTCCAACGGAGCACTGGCCTGAGCAATAATATAACGTTCTTCCTCGTCAGCGGTCAGCCAAACGATTTCCTTTGAAACCTTGCCGTCCGAGACCTTCAAGTACGGCGTAACAATAAATCCGTATTCGTTGACCTTCGCAAACATCGACAGCGAGGAGATCAGACCGATGTTCGGTCCTTCCGGCGTTTCAATCGGGCAGATACGCCCATAGTGCGAGCTGTGTACGTCGCGAACTTCAAAGCCGGCACGGTCGCGATTCAGGCCGCCCGGTCCGAGCGCAGACAAACGGCGCTTATGCGTGAGCTCGGAAAGCGGGTTGGTCTGGTCCATAAACTGCGACAACTGACTGCGCCCGAAGAAGTCTTTGATCACGGCAGAGAGCGCCTTTGGATTGATCAGCTTCTGCGAAGAGAGGCGATCGACCGTCGTATCAAAGATGGTCATACGCTCTTTCACCAGGCGCTGGATACGCGCCAACCCCACCCGGCACTGCGCTTCAAGGAGTTCACCGACCGTACGAATTCGGCGGCTGCCCAAGTGATCGATATCGTCGAGGGTGCCTTCGCCCTTGCGGACCATCAGCAGATAACGCAGAGCTTCAACCACGTCTTCCACTTCCAGTGTAAGGGAATCGCTCTTTATGCCCAGCTTCTGTTGGATTTTATAACGCCCCACACGGCTCAGGCTGAAGCGGGCTTCATCAAAGAAGAGACGTTTGATCATCTGGCGCGCAGATGCGGTGGTCGGCGGATCACCGGGGCGCAACTTTTGGTAGAGATCTTTAAGCGCTTCATCAACCGTACGGGTCGTATCGGCTTGAACGCTCTTGAGGAAGAGTCCTTGGTCCCAGGAAACATCCACCACAGAAATTTTCTTATATCCAGCCAGCTTCATGCGCTGGATCATGTCCAACGTCAGCGTATCGTAACGCCGACCGATCACCGATTCTGAATCGGCATCAATCACATCGTCGCGCAAAACGATGTTATCGAATTCTTTTTCGTTGTAGCTTTTCTTTGAAAGCGAAAATTCGTTAAACGTGTAATACAGCCCCAGAATTTCTTCGTCAGAAGCATAGCCCAATGCACGCAGAAACGTCGAAGCAAGGAACTTACGACGGCGACGCTTGCGGTCGAGGTAAATATAAATCAGGTCGCTTGTATCAAACTGCGCCTCAATCCATGATCCATGATCCGGAATAATGCGGAACGAATGGAGCACAGATCCGTTGGCGTGCGGCGTCTGCTCAAAACAGATGCCTGGCGAACGGTGCAGCTGACTCACGATCACGCGCTCAGCGCCGTTGATCACAAAACTGCCGCTGTCGGTCATCAGCGGGATTTCACCCATAAAGAGCGTGTCTTCGCGCAAATCTTCGCCTTCACGCAACTTAAACGTTACGTAAAGCGGTGCCGAATAGGTCTCCCCTTCCCGAAGCGATTCGAGATGGTCGAGTTTCGGTTTCTTAATTTCATAGCTGACGAAATCCAGCGCAATCTGGCCGTCATAGCTTTCGATCGGGAACGCTTCGCCCAAAACAGATTGAAGGCCCATCTTCTTCCGTTTGGAAGGAGAAGTGCCCTGTTGCAGGAAGTCCCGGTACGAATTCAGTTGGATTTCAATCAAGTCAGGCGCATCAAGCGCGTCGGTCAGCTTGCCAAAGTTTTTTCTTTCACCCATCCCGCACCTTCAGGTTAATATCGGAGTACGCTTGTTCCCCTTTGGGTCTCAAAGGGGAACAATCCAAATGCCGCCCTTAACGGACGGCGCCATGTGTAAACTCAGCAAATCAGATCGATTTACTTCAGTTCCACGGTTGCTCCAACACCTTCAAGCTTTTCTTTCCAGGCTTCAGCATCGGCTTTGGCTACGCCTTGCTTGATGGTTGCCGGAGCGCCGTCAACCAATTCTTTGGCTTCCTTAAGACCCAGACCGGTTAGACCGCGGAGTTCCTTGATCACCTGAATCTTGGAACCGCCTGCTGCGGTCAATACCACATCAAAGTCGGTCTTTTCTGCAACGGCTGCTCCTTCGTCTCCACCCGCCGGAGCGGCTGCAACGGCGGCAACCGGAGCGGCTGCGCTTACACCCAGACGATCTTCCAGTGCTTTAACGAGCTGAGAGAGCTCCAGAACGGAAATGGTTTCAACCCAATCAACGAACTCGGCCATTTTGCCTTCGAGTACTACTTCTGCTTTTGTTTCTTCGGACATTTTGTACCTCCTTGAAATGCTATACTTCTATAAACTGTTATGCTTCTTGTTCTCTTTTTTCTTTTACCGCGCTCAGCACATAAACCAAGCTGGCAACCTTCTGATTCAGCACGCTGGCCAGATTTCTGCACGGTGCCTGCAGGGTGCCGAGCAATATGGCGCGCAGAACATCCTTGGAAGGAAGCTTCGCAAGTTCAACCACATCTTCTGCGGAAACAGCTTTGCCTTCAACAAAGCCCCCCTTGATTACAGGTTTTTTGTTGGTTGCGGTAAATTTCTTAATCACCTTTGCGACCTCAACCACATCGCCTTCACCATAGATCATTGCGATCTGGCCTTTGGCCATAGCGCCCAAATCGGCTCCTTCCGGAACGGCTCGGGCAAGCATGCGGTTTTTGACCACGTTATACGCAGCCCCGTTTTCGCGCAGCGACTTTTTCAACTCCGTCGTCATCGTCGTGTTCATGCCGTCATAATCTGCGAGAATCATGTACAGGGCACCAGCAACGCGCTGATCGATTTCGGCGGCCATCGCCACCTTTTCTGGTCTGTGCTTTTTGTTTTCAGGTTTCATTTAAAATACCCAACCCTTCTATGCGGTGATTTCCTTGAGGGCGATCCGCAAACCCGGACCCATCGTGCTTGAAATAGTGACACGCTTGATATAGATGCCCCTTGCCGTGGCCGGCTTAGCGCCGTTAATGGCATCGATCACCGCTTTTGCGTTTTCGAGCAACGCATTCTTTTCGAACGAACGCTTCCCAAACGGAACTGCAATGTTGCCGTTACGGTCCATGCGGAACTCCACCCGACCGGCCTTAAGCTGATTAACAGCAGAAGCCGTGTCGTCGGTAACGGTTCCGGTCTTCGGGTTCGGCATCAAACCGCGCGGACCCAGCACACGGGCAACCTTACGCACCTCTTTCATTGCGTCCGGCGTTGCAACCGCAGCATCAAAATCGGTCCAGCCGTCCTGCACCTTCTTGATCAGATCCTCAAATCCAACCTCGGCAGCACCGGCTTCGCGGGCCGCATCAGCAGCTTCGCCTGTTGCGAATACAATAACGCGGACATCTTTACCGGTACCGTGCGGCAACGCAACGGTAGAACGGATGGCCTGATCCGACTTGGTCGGGTCAACGCCCATCCGGAAGGCAAACTCAAATGTTTCGTCAAATTTAGCGGTAGGATTCGCCTGCAGAAACGCAACCGCATCATCAATGCTGTAATCGCTTCCCCGCGAAACTTTCTTCGCAATGTTTCTATAATTCTTTCCGTGAATAGCCATGATTATTCCACCTCGATTCCCATGCTGCGCGCCGTACCCTCAATGATACGCACTGCGGCATCCATGTCACGAGCGTTAAGGTCTTCTTTCTTGACTTCAACAATCTCTTCAATCTGTGCACGGGTAACCTTACCGACTTTATCGCGGTTCGGTACGCCGGAACCCTTGGCCAACCCAGCTGCTTTTCTCAGCAGCACAGAAGCCGGCGGACTCTTGGTCACGAACGAGAAGCTGCGGTCGCTGTAGACGGTGATTACCACCGGAATAACCAGCCCCGCTTTGTCCTGCGTAGCGGCGTTGTACGCCTTGCAGAACTCCATAATGTTTACACCCTTTTGACCCAGCGCGGGACCAATCGGCGGAGCCGGATTGGCAGCCCCTGCGGGGATCTGCAATTTGATGTAACCTGTGATTTCCTTAGCCATAACAATCCTTAATCAAATTTATTCGGCCGAACGTTCGACTTGCCAATACTCAAGCTCAACAGGGGCGGAACGACCAAAGATCGCCACGGAGATCTTCAACTTGCCCCGTTCTGGATCAACTTCTTCGATTATCCCGTTAAAGTTCATGAACGGTCCATCGGTAACCTTCACGGTTTCTCCCGGCTCAAACATGACCTTCGGTGCAACGGCTTCTTTTTTCTCTTCCATCTGGTAAACGATACTATTCACCTCGTCCTCGCTGAGCGGGACAGGGCGTTCGCCACCCAAAAAACCGATCACACCGGGCGTATTCTGAATAAAATACCAGGCGCGTTCATTAAACCCGCCGGACTCATTATACAGACAAATGTTGATCAACACATACCCCGGAAAAAACTTCCGGTTCACGGTGGTCTTCCTGCCCTGTTTTACTTCGGAAACTTTCTCGGAGGGAATCAGCACCTCTCCGATAATATCTTCCATTTCTTCCTGCTGCACACGGCTGGCAATGTTCTTCTGAACCTTCAGCTCATGACCGGAAAGTGCGTGTAATATGAACCATTTTTTGGACATATGCTTCGTCCTGAAATAAACCTAGTGAATGATTTGCTGCAGCCCGAAGCCGACCAGTAAATCAAAAAACCAAACAACTGCCGCCAAGAGGATGACCGCCGCAATCACGACCGCAGATTGACCGAACAATTCTTTGCGCGTCGGCCACGAACACTTCACCAACTCAAGCTTCACCTCCATAAAGAAGGTCCGCAGGCTGGCGAGGCTTTGTCTAAGTTTATTCATTGTGCTTTCCAGTGTTTAGAAATTTGGCAGGTCGGAAGGGACTCGAACCCCTAACAGCCGGTTTTGGAAACCGGTGCTCTACCAATTGAACTACCGACCTGTCGTCAAAAATCGATCCAACTACTTCGTTTCGCGATGCAAGGTGTGCCGACGGTCACGAGGGCAATACTTTTTAATCTCTCGACGCTGGGTCTCCAACTTTTTATTGCGGGTCCCCGTGTAGTTGCGCTCTTTGCACTCGGTGCAGGCCAGAGTAATGATATCTCTCGGCATGGTTTCGTCCTATTAATGATTACAGGGTCACGGGCAGCGCTCGACCGCCCGTTCCCCGAAAATCGATCTCACTTATGCAGTGATCTCGGTAACGCGACCCGCACCCACCGTACGGCCGCCTTCTCGGATCGCAAAGCGCATATGCTGCTCCATCGCGATCGGGGTGATCAGCTCAACACTCATTGAAATGTTGTCGCCCGGCATCACCATTTCAACGCCTTCAGGCAGCTGAATGTCACCGGTCACGTCCGTTGTACGGAAGTAAAACTGCGGACGATATCCCTTAAAGAAAGGAGTATGACGGCCGCCTTCATCCTTGGACAGAACATAAACTTCGCCCTTGAACTTGGTATGCGGCTTAATGGAACCGGGCTTCGCCAGAACCTGACCACGCTGTACGTCATCTTTCTTCGTACCGCGCAGCAGAATACCCACATTGTCGCCCGCCTGACCTTCGTCGAGAATCTTGCGGAACATTTCAACACCGGTGCAGGTGGTCGTAACGGTGTCACGAATACCCACGATTTCAACCGGATCGCCGGTGTGGATCGTACCACGTTCAACACGACCCGTAACCACCGTACCGCGACCTTCAATCGAGAACACGTCTTCGATCGGCATCAGGAATGCCTGGTCCGTTACACGTTCGGGTTCCGGAATCCAGCTGTCCAGCGCATCCATGAGTTCCTGAATGCACTTGCCGCCTTCGCCCTGCGGATCGGCAATCGCAGCCGTCGCTGAACCGCGGATAATCGGAGAATCTTCTTCGAACTCATACTTGGCGAGGAGTTCCTGAATTTCCATTTCAACGAGTTCAATCAGCTCTTCGTCATCAACCAAATCACACTTGTTGAGGAAAACAACAATTTTCGGAACCCCAACCTGACGAGCCAGGAGGATGTGTTCACGGGTCTGAGGCATCGGGCCGGAAGGCGCTTCAACCACAAGAATTGCGCCGTCCATCTGGGCAGCACCGGTGATCATGTTCTTGACGTAGTCGGCATGGCCGGGGCAGTCAACGTGCGCATAGTGACGGTTATCCGATTCATACTCAACGTGCGAAGTCGCAATCGTCAAAATCTTCGTGGAGTCACGACGACCTTGAGATTCGGAAGCTTTAGCAACGCTGTCATACGGAACGTATTGAGCCAGTCCCTTGGTGCTCTGCACATAAGTGATTGCCGCAGTTGCAGTAGTTTTACCATGGTCAACGTGACCAATCGTGCCGACGTTCACGTGCGGCTTTGTCCGTTCGAATTTATCCTTAGCCATAATTATTACCTCCTGAATCTTTCTCAGTTTACTTTTTTCAAACACCGATTAAGTGGAGCCCATGAGCAGAGTCGAACTGCTGACCTCATCCTTACCAAGGATGCGCTCTACCAACTGAGCTACATGGGCATATCTCATCCACAAAAATCACAAATCAAACCCATGGCACACCGGTAATAAATGCACGCACAGCGTTTGTTTTACAAAATTCCGCCTAAATACAGCCACATAGCTATTCTCGGCAAACAAGACGGCGCACTTTACTGGAAGCGGGCCCCGTGTCAACCTCGAAGCCAAAAAAAATTCTGCGCCTGGAAACACACCGGTTTTGCACCCGTTTCCACTTAAAAAGAACCCACTTTTGGACCGCCCGCACTCCTGCCGATTGCGAAAATCCTAACCCCGAATTCCAAAATTCAAATTTTCCCTGATCACTAACGCCAGGGTGTTGGGAGCGGAACCGCAAATAAACCTAAAAAATGCGGTAGAGAAACCACAAATGAACGTTAATGGACGCAGATTTATGAGTCGGCAAT
Organism: Lentisphaerota bacterium; assembly: GCA_012729265.1. Lineage (GTDB taxonomy): Bacteria > Verrucomicrobiota > Kiritimatiellia > Kiritimatiellales > Pontiellaceae > Pontiella. The sequence continues at coordinate 13,411 of JAAYDL010000029.1, forward strand.
CGACCCGAAGCGCAAATAATTTCACGACAATCAAACAGCGCCGAAACAGCGGTTCATCAATCATCAATCATCAATCAGCAATCAGCAATCAGCAATCGAAAATCGAAAAATAATGAAAGGGCCTTTCATTTTCGTATCTCCCTTATTTATTCCATTTCGCTGAATCGGGCTGTTATGTTCGGGGTATCCCCATCGTGTTCAATAACCACAAGGTGCTTCAGCCCGCACTTGCAACGCTCTTGTGTGAATTTGATCGTTGAAACGCCCTTTACTTTTTTCCCCGTAATGACAAGGGGAATTGGTTTTCCCCAGCATGTCAGGGCCTGCAATGTTTTCTGTTGTGCCATTTATGCCTCCTTTTTCCATACGTTTTAATGATCTGCATTGCGGCTCCAATAATCATGGAGTCTGTTACATTGTGATTGCCCCTTCTGTTCCGTCTCAATCGCCTTTCGACTGATGGTTTGTTGGGAGCCGGAAAACTTCATAGAGAAGATGGTCCTGCTGTAGAATTGTCTCAATCGCCTTTCGGCTGATGATTTGTTTGGGGCGCGCTGGGCAGGCGGATGGAGCCACAACTGGATGGATGGTCTCAATCGCCTTTCGGCTGATGGTTTGTTTGGGGCCAAAGGTGAACACCGTTTGAACAAGTGCCAAACCGCTGAGTCTCAATCGCCTTTCGGCTGATGGTTTGTTTGGGGCTGTCGGGCCTGGGCCTGAACATTGATTATTATTATTCCGAGTCTCAATCGCCTTTCGGCTGATGGTTTGTTTGGGGCCCTGAACATTGATTATTATTATTCCGATATTATCACCGGTCTCAATCGCCTTTCGGCTGATGGTTTGTTTGGGGCTGGGCGCTCTATGAGGCGACTACGCAGGATATCTGCATAGTCTCAATCGCCTTTCGGCTGATGGTTTGTTTGGGGCACCTTATAGACAACTACAGGAGCCGGGACGGCTTCATTTGTCTCAATCGCCTTTCGGCTGATGGTTTGTTTGGGGCAACCGCTGAACTTGCTGAGTTTGTCGGCCTGTACGGAAGTCTCAATCGCCTTTCGGCTGATGGTTTGTTTGGGGCAAAAACCTGAGTCAGTCGCACGGCAATTGAAGGGGTGGGTCTCAATCGCCTTTCGGCTGATGGTTTGTTTGGGGCGATTTTGCTACACCGACACCTATGGGGAAACTACAGAAAGTCTCAATCGCCTTTCGGCTGATGGTTTGTTTGGGGCTGACGCTGCCCGGAAAGAGATGAACACAAAAATAATTACTTGTCTCAATCGCCTTTCGGCTGATGGTTTGTTTGGGGCGTCATTTGTCAAAACGAGTTCGCCGCGGCGATATAAAAGTCTCAATCGCCTTTCGGCTGATGGTTTGTTTGGGGCAGCAAAGCGGAACTGCAAATGCACTTGCTGAGCGGCATTGTCTCAATCGCCTTTCGGCTGATGGTTTGTTTGGGGCTGAAAAAGGGACTCAGCAGAAAATCCAACAGATGGTACGGTCTCAATCGCCTTTCGGCTGATGGTTTGTTTGGGGCTGCGCGAGCATCGCGCGAGCATCGGAGCATTTCTGGGCAGGTCTCAATCGCCTTTCGGCTGATGGTTTGTTTGGGGCAAGGGCCCAGGAAAGCTAATCCCGCTGGCGGTACTGAGGGTCTCAATCGCCTTTCGGCTGATGGTTTGTTTGGGGCATCCCGCTAGCGGTACTAAGGCAAATAGGTGTGGCAAAAAGTCTCAATCGCCTTTCGGCTGATGGTTTGTTTGGGGCAGCCGCTTTTTTATCTATTGTCCCGCAAAGGTTTACGGGGCCGTTTTGGCGGCAGTCCATTTTCAAGCCATTGGACAGGGGGAAAGTTAGCGGAAGAGGCGAGGGAAAAAAAGCGAAAAACGTTTGTATAGCGTATTTTGCGCGGGTTGGCGGCGAAGGGCCGTTTTCGGGGGTTGCGGGGTGCCGCCAAACGGATTGCCGATCCATGATTTCCGATTTCTGATTTCCGATTATCCACGCCTCACGCCTCACGTTTCAAGTTTCACGTTTCCCGTTTCAAGTTTCACAGAATATAGAGCATGGCCTTGACGGGCCGGACGACGGAGCCGGCGGCAAGGGTTTTCTTCACGCAGCCCGCGCAGAGGGTGTAGGCAAGCAGGGAATCCTCGGCCTCATCGATGAGGGTGTTGAGTTCGCTCCAAAAGGCGTTGAAGCGCTCCTCGGGGAGGTCGCATTCAAAGACGGAGAATTCGACGCGGACGCCATAGTCCTCGCACGTTTTCGCGACGTAGCGGAGGCGCCGGGGATTGGCAATGTCGTAGGCGACGAGATGGAGCATGTGCTTGACCTCCTTTTCCGAGGGTTGGTAGGTGCCGGACGCGGGATCGGCGGGGAAATAGCGGGCGTCATGCAGGACGCCCTGACATTCATGGCATGAGGAAGAAGTCGGCATCAGGATGTTCCGGGTTTTCGAGGAGGCGCAGGACGCTCCAGATCTGCCGCTGGAGGCATTGGCGGAGGTCGGTATGGTTTTCGCCGGCGGCGGGTTTGAAGCGGCGCTGCATGTGGGATTCGTAGTGGACGAAGAATTTCTTGCGGGCATCTTCATTGAGGTAGGTGCCGCCGTCTTCCGCCGAGATGTGGAAATCGGCGGGGCCGAGAATGCCGTGATTGAGCAGGTTGAGCACGAGCAGGTCGCAGACGGGCGCGCGCAGCGGTTCGAGCAGATCGAGGGAGAGAGCCGGGGTTCCGGCGGAAACCTCGTGGAGCCAGCCGAGGCAGGGGTCGAGGCCCTGAAGGCGCAGCGCGGCGTCGATTTCGGAGAGGACGATGGTGTAGGTCCAGGAGAGGAGCGAGTTGGCGGCGTCGCGCGGGGGTCGGCGGGAGCGGCCATTGAAGGGGGTGGCTTCGGGGAAGAAGGCGGCGAGGCGCTCAAAATAGCGGGCGGCGGCGCAGCCTTCGATGCCGCGCAGGGCGTCCGCATCGGGGGCCTGGGCGGTCTTTCGCTGGAGCTGGCGAAGCTCTTCGATGAGGTCGACCTGCAGATCGCCCTCACGGCGGTTGCCTGCGAGGCGCTGGAGGGCGCGGCGCTGGTTGCGGATCTTGGCGGCGACCACCTTGCGGGCGCAGGCGAGGCGGGCGGCGGGGTTGCGGGTTTGCTCGTATTGGAGCAGGCGGCGGGCGACGTTGCGGTCGCCATCGGGATGGAGCGTGCCGTACCAGTGCCCCTTTTCGGAGACAAAGCCGACGGGGATGCCCTCCTTCATCAGCGTCTGGAAGATGGAGACGGGAATGCGAGGGTGGCCGACGACCGTGGCGCGGTCGACATCGGCCAGCGGGACCGAGACCGTGGCTGGCGCAACGTGGTCGTCGCCCGGTCGTCGCAGGATGATGCGGCGGCTCGCACGTTCGGCCTCGATATGGTTTCCGTTGAACACCAGCGTGGGCATGGGTTGGCTCCTTTCGCTTTGATGGGAGGAGTAGAACACGTACGGCGGCCAAACGCAAAGGAACGGACGTTCGGGGACGTCGGCGTCAGGGATTATCCGAAGAAGTTTCTCAGGCCAGCCAGATCGGATGCGGAAAGTTTTTCGCCGATCAGGGCGCGCACACGACCGACCAGATCGTTGATATCGAGTTCGCCAACAAGGATTTCGATACCCAGATCGCGGGCTTTTTCCTGCACGCCGGGATCGAGCTCGTGCCTAGAGAGCAGGAGCGAAACGCCGAAGGGACCGAGCAGGTATTTGCGCAGGGTGTCGAGCTTGTAGATGTGGTCCTGGGTCACATGGCCAGCCTTGCATTCGATCAGCACCGCGCGCAGACCCTTGCAGACCACGACGTCGATTTCGTTCTTGTCGGTCATCCCCTGCCGGTTACTCCTAAGCTTTTCGATGGTTTCGGGGCGCAGCGAGAGGACGACGTTGCCGAGCACCTGGTCGAAACTTCCGCTTTGGGCCAGCAGATGGAACGCATACTCCTCCAACCAGCGACCGCCGAAGAATTCGGCGGCACCGTTGCCGACATAGCGCAGGCGCGGCCCGGAGGGCGCGGCAAGATCTGCCCCGTTCCGATCCCATTTCAGGCGGCCTGTACTGGAGAACTGGATCTCGCCCTCGGCCTTGAATTTGCGGGTCGCATCCTGCAATTGAACCTGCTTTTCCTTTTTGAAAAGGGCATCCAAACCATGGCCGGCCAATGCCTTGTAGAGCGACATGCGCTCTTCGCCCTCTTTAAGCTGTTCCTGCATGGAGGCAATCCGCTCGTTCTTGAGGTTTGCATAAACCACAAAGGGGATTGCGGTCGCAATCCCGCGTTGTTCGGGCGGTTGCAACTGCCCGGAGACCGCAAAGGGAAGCCATTCAAGAACCCCTTTGAGGGAATCGATGTAAACAAGGGCGGTCTGGCCTTTCCGGGCATGGGCAAGCGCGGAAAAGCCGGCGGAAAGACTCATTACTTTCGTGCCGCCCGTAAAGTTTACAATCACGTCAGCATCGGCGGGCAGACGGCCCAGCGATTGGGCGAGCGCGTCGAAGTTTTTGCGGAAATCGTAGGCGTCGGCGTTGATGGCCGTGTGCTGCACTCCGGTCTCATTTTGCAGCAACTCCACTTGCGGCTTGAATTCGGGGGTGGCCAGCGCGAGCACACGGTCGGGCTTCAATTCCCGGATGGCGATATAGTTTGGCAGGGCCTGCTCGCTGAGCAGGTTGATCAATATTTTTTCTGACATGGCATTTCCTTTCTTTTTGGGCGACCATGAAGGCGGCCCTTACGGCAGGAGCTTCTGCGGAAACTCCTGCCCGAGTTGTTCGAGCGAGCCGCCGGGGCGGGCGGCGGGGATCCATAGCCTATCGCACCACTGGGCGACGAGTCGGTTGCGGGCGAGCGCGTTTTCGCGGGTGGTGCGGGTTTCGTCGAATGGGCAAAGGACGAGCAGGCGGCCCTCGGCGAGGCGTTTCGTCTCGGCTTCGGTAAGCCCAACGCCTTCGGGACGGACCGCCGCCACGCGGATGCACGGCGCATCCGCCGCGGCCAGCACTTGTTCCTCTGTGGCGGAGTGAAAGCCCGAAATCCAGCACCAGCCCGGATGCAAGGCGGGCACCGGGAACGCCTCGCTGCCGGAAGCCAGCACCCCCACCTTTTTCATCCCCAAAAGATTCGGATTGCCGAAGGCCCGGTACGGGAAACCTTCATGGTTGCCCGTTTGGTTGCCCTTTTCATGGAAGCCCTCGAAAACGAGCCGCACCGGATTCAACCGAATATATTCCGCAATCCGCGCCCGCTCCTCCGGGGAACGGACGATTTTTTCATAATAATTGCGATGCCATATTTTTCCGGGGAAAGGCGGGAAATCCCCCCGCTTCACCCCATCCACAACCCCCCGCACCACCAACGATTTAAATGCGCCCATTGCATCCCCCAACGCCACGCCGCGCGGCAACGCGATCAATCCATGGAAATGATCGGGCATGATGGTGTACGGGCAACCTTCATGGTTGCCCTTTTGGTTGCCCTTTTCATGGTTGCCCTTTTCCACCATTTGAACAGGCATTTCGACAGGCATTAAACCTGCCCCTACGGCACCCATTTGCGGAAAACGATCCGGCAACGATTCCCACACCCGACCGATCAATTCCCGCACGCCCGGCAAATGAAACGGGCGACCCTTTTCCTGCGCAATCCACTCCCGATGCGCACAGACCGTGACGAAATATTCGCCGCCCCCGGCATAGTCGTGCCCCTTCAGCCGGATCGACCGGCGGTGGTGGATGGATGGGTCGTAGGTCATGGATTATCCAAAATGCGCCTTTAACTCGCTTCGAATGCCCTTAATACCCTGCCCCAGTGCAGCTTCGGAATAAACCATCACCGGAAGAAACTTTCCATTCTCCAACAGCACAGGCCGCACCCGCAGGCAGGACGCATGGCGCTTGCTTCCTTGCACAAACCCCATGGCGTTGCGCCCATTTTTTTCAATGCGTTCATCTTCTCTCAATCCCTTGATTTCATCCTCCAAGGCAAGCAGCGCATCGTACGCACTCTGTTGGGGAGCCCGACAAATGACTTCAAACTTTCGCTTCCTCAGTTCATCGGCCCATACGGAAACCTCCGTTGCGGTCGGGCGATAATCCGTTGATTGCAATGCGCCGCAACCCCGTCGGGCGCGCAAGCCGATGGCACCCAGTCGACAACAAGAATCGATTGTCAGTTTAAGCAATTCCGGCTCGATTCCTTTTCGATCTATTATCTGCAACCGGAATTGCCTCCCGGCAGGAATCATGGTTTCCGGTCCTTTTCGCGACATGGTGAAGAACTTGTGGTTGTTGGGCAGGTCGCGACTTTCCGATTTTCCCGCCAAAACATCCGAAACCCTTACCACCAACGCACTGGCCTGATTTTCGGTATGAGCTTTCTCTGATTTGATCGACCCGAAAACCCGCGCTTCCTGCTTCCGCGCTTCCTGCTCCCGCGTTCCACCCAAGGCGCGGAACCACCAGCGCAGTTCGCCGCGAATGGAGGGGGCACGGATTTCCGCCTTTGCCTGATTCGCGCCAGCACAAAAACAGGGGGTGATGATTTCCATCGTTCCATCAAACAGTGTTTTCATGACAGCTCCTTTCCGAACGCACCGAGCGCCTTGATGATTTCACTGGCAAGGTCGGGCTTTCTCCTTTTCCAGGTTTTCCACTTCTCTTTCTTGGACGTTTTGAAGACCGCGACAACGGCCAGCTTGATCTCGTCGGATTTTTCGCCCAGTTGCTTGCAGAGAGCGGCAAACTCCTCATCGGTCATCTTTTCAACAAGGGCTTTTTCCCTATCCACCGGAGAAAGCGTCGCCAGCCGGGCTGCTTCCGCCGCTGCCTGCTCTTGCGCCAAGCGTTCCGCCTCCGCCTTTTGGGCACGGGCTTCTTCCTCGGCTTTCTGTTTCGCCGCAGCCTCCTTGTCTTCGGAAAACCATCCATATCCGGCGGCGGTCTTGGCACCCGCACCGTAAAGCGTCATGCCTTCGACAAGGAATTGCTCCGCCCACTTCATCACGGTTTCGGACGATGGAACTTCGCCCGCCATGCGCCCCAACGGGCGCACCACAAACCGGAAAAGGCTGCCTTCTTCGATGGCTGGAATGAATTGCGGATTGGGCGATTCGTCATCGGTTGCCATTTCTTTTCGCCCACCATAGTAGTCGGGATGATGGCAGGTAATGATGTCGGCCACGGCCTTGAAATCGCCCTCCACAGGAAAGGCGGGAAGAAAGGCAACCGATCCGGCAAAGGTCTTATATTTCCCGTTTTCGCCAAACCATTCCGGCCTCTGTTTCTCAAGAAAATTGTCGAGGTACTCCTCTTCCTTGCGTGTGCGATCCTTTTCCTTTTTAGGCATGGCATCGCCCGTCGGACAACCAAATGTCCACGCCACCTTGAGCGCATCCTCCACCGATTTGGTTTCGTCCCACTTTGCCCAGGCGGCATGGCGGGCGATGCACTTCACGCCGCTTCCGGGTATGAACGGGCAGTTGAAATGCGGATGGATGCACATGCCCGCATTTTCCAGGATGCCTCCCGCCAAGTGGATTACCAAACGCCCTTCCAATCGGAGTAGGATGGATTTTCCACCCGCTTCCACGCCTGAGGGTAATGCCCAGTTCGACGACCAACGCCGCTGCACCGTTTTATCGTTGATGCATTTGCACACGGCGTTGATTTCATCGCCTCTGCTATTGTCGCCCAGAAACAGCAATTTGCGCAGGCGCAAGGAGGCGGAATCGACGCTTGAGAGGTTTTTACCCAAAACCTCCTGCACTTCTTTTATGGCGGTACAGGTGCTCATGCTTCGTCCTCCTTCGACGCAAACCGGCGCAAATAGGAAAGATAGGCCATGCTTTGGGCGGTAATTTCGCGCAGCTTTGCGGATGATTGGTCGACCACGTGCGCCATCAATGCATCAACGGAAGATCCATCCACTTCAACCACTGCGACATCTTTAAGGTGCAGCAAGATCACCTCGAACACTTTGTGATGGTCGCCATTCTTCGGTTTGTTCTCTTTTCCCTTTTCACAAGCAAAGGCCAAAGCTCCCAAAAACCCGTTTTCACGAATCATGGTGGGTACCTTCTTCACGATGCCGCCATCATTTACACCTTTGAATGTGTTGCCCTGCGCCGCATTGAGTGCATTCGCTGCGCGGATTTGATCGAGGTTTTTCATTATTTCACCTCCACACTGCAATAGCCCAAGCCTGTTGAAGCATCGCCGCCGACTTGCAAGATGCCACCGACCGAACTCAGTTTATCCTTCACCTTGGAAACTGTGTCGGCACAACGCCTTTCATCGATGAAACACACGCTGTAGAAGAGCGTTTCGCTGGGCACCTGCTCTTGGTTGAAGAGCGCACCTTTCGCCACCGTTCCTTTCACATCATCGATGCGGATACGGGAAACCACCTCGCACGATTGCTCGCAAAAGTAGGAAAACATTTCGTTGGAAAGTACGACGAGACGATCAGGCATTTCCTTCCAAACCGGATCGGAGACGAGATCCTTGAGCCAGTCTGCGATTATGACGGACTCGCCTATAGATGCGAACCGATATTCTTCCAGAACAACGAATTCATCAAGCTTGACCGCTTTTGCCGCAAGACAGCTATTTTCATCCAGCTTCGAAAAATCAATGTCTTCCGGTACTTTTTCGCCACAATCACGCGCATAGCGTTGCAAAGCCAATGGCGAAGTGATCCACGCGAAAGATCCTTTTGCAGAACGAACAGGGAAAGCGAGGACACGAGCTTCACCAACCAACAGAGCCCCTGCTTCGGCATTCTTCGATTCATCGCTTCCAAACAGCGCACGAATATCGGAGCCTGAAACGCGGGTTTTATTTTCGAGTTCCCCATTCCACAAATCGGCGAGCACGCCTTTGAGGGAGGAGCCGGGAATGATGGGGATGCGGGTGTGGCGCTCGCGCTGGATGGGCGAGTCGACAGCGCCGACGGAGTTTCCGGCGCCGACGTGTACGGGGGTTCTGGCAAACAGGGTCATGATCATCTTATTCATTGGTTTTCTCCTTCTTTATTAAATTCTTCCCAAACTCCACACAGGCCGAAACCGAA
>JAAYDL010000283.1 GCA_012729265.1 Lentisphaerota bacterium
ACGCCCTCCAAGCTCATGCGTACAATCTGTTCAGCGGCGTCCCCTGAGTGGTTCATACCTTGTCAGCTCCTTTCCCTGTGTTTTTTCATCCTCCTGCGCCCTTCGGATTTTGTCCCGCATGACGCCGGAGCGCGTTTCTATGTCCTCACATAATTTCACCTCCCGGCGCAATTCACCGATTTTCATAGACAGGGCGGCGATCTCAGCTTTGAGCGCCGCCGCCTTTTCCTCATCCTGGACACCTCGCGCCTGATAGCGCAGGCGCTTTCGCTTCGTGCAGAGCGTTTTGAATTGGGATGCCAGCCCACCCTTGTGGGCGGCAAGCTGCTCGGAGGTATCAATGCTGTGTGCCGCCAGCAGCCGCGTTTCCCGTGCGATGTTTTGAATAAAGCGAATATCCTCGCGGAACAGGAAGTACACCCGTTTTGGATTGGGTTCCCGTTTTTTGGGCAGGACGCCCATGCGGTAGAGGTAATAAAAATACAGGGCGCGCAGCCCTGTCATGCGTCTAGCCTTATGAAATGTACCTTGGAGATGCACCTTTTGGGGCGGTGGGTCGGGCGGCAGGACGTGCCGCTCCGGGCGAGCCTGCGCCAGTATGCGCCTGCGGATGTTCTCAATGGTGTAATCCTCGCCAAAGTTGCGGCACAAGCGGACAAAACGCTCCTTGCCGGGAGGCCGGAGGGAAATATCCTTGCCTTGCTTGATTTCATAGCCCAGCTTGCGGAGATTATCCCAAAACTGCCGCTCAGTCATAGCCCCCCGGATGGCGGCGTCCACATCGGATTTCACAATGCCGCGCCATGTCTGCCGCCCGTCCTGCTCGGCTTTCCATTCGCCGTAGTGCTTGGATTTGCCGGGCTTGGGATTTTCTATGACGGACAGGCTGTATTCCCGGCATAAGGAATCGGATTCCCGCTGCATATTGTAGTAGTCCTGATTGGAACGGTAATATTTCCGGCCATCCACCATCGAAACATTGTTCAGCACAAAATGATTGTGCAGATGATTGACTTTGTCCAAATGGGTGGCGACAATGACCTGATGCCTGTCGCCCCAAAGCCGCTGCGCCAACCTGACGCCGATTTCGTGGGCTATCTCCGGGGTGGCCTCGCCGGGAGCAAAGGATTGATAGCCGTGGTAGGCGACAACGCCCTCGTCTTTGCCGTAATGCTTTTTAGTCGCCATCATCTCGGCGCGGGCCGTTTCCGGCTGGCAGTTTATGCCCGTGACGAAATGCTGCATGACTTCGGTGTGTTCATTCATCAGCCCGGTTTTGCGGGTCTGCGCAGCGTAGTCGATGACATCCGATAGCCCCTGAGCCTGCGCTGCCGTCATACCCTCTTTTTCATAGCAGGCGGGGTTTGCTGTCTTTTCAGGATTCTCGGCATAGATGACCACCTGACCCAGCCAGCCCTTGACCGCCCATATAGAGGTCGTTGCCATTTATTCGATTTTCCTTTCCATCTTCCGGGGCAGCATGACGGCGTTGGTAATGTCCACCACAGCCTTTTTCAGCAGGGCGGCGTTCTCATCGTACCGCTTCACATCCAGCACATTCAAAATGTGCGCTTTTTGTGCGATCTGATTGAGGTTCGTGCCGATGTAGCGCAGCTCCTTCATCATGGCAAAATAGTCGGGCGGCGGCGCGTCGGTGGGGATGAGGCCGTTTATGAGGTGGCGCAGATAAACCTCACGGGGCAGGCCGCTCCGCTTGACAAGCCGGTTAAATCGCTCAGCCTCTTTTTCATCAAGCCATAGCTGGTATCGAATGTTCCGTTTTCGCATAGTCGAGCATCCTCCTTTCTGCGAGGGGTTTCAGGGGATTTCCCCTGACAAGTGGTGCCTGTGGGAGTACAGGCACGTTGCTTGCTGATAGAGTGTATTGCTGAAGGTCGTGCTTTCCGCTGCCGGGGTTGTCGGGCGACTCATCGTTCCATCCCGCGTTCCTTTTGAGGCGGGGTGACGGTGAATGTCACGCCCTTGAAATGATCGGCGTCTAAAATATAGTCGCTGTCGTTATATCGCTTCTCCACAATATCCCGCGCCTGTGCCGCGTTCTCGGCCTCCACCGTAACGGTCATGGCGAGAATCTCTTTGATTTGAACCTGATATTCTTTCATCTCGTATAACTCCTTTTCTGCCTGCGGCTCTGCTGCCATCGCTCATAATCGGCTGACGCCGTTGAATACACGGTGGCGCAGGCGTTTTTGGCGGTGTTCGGCAGATAGTCGGAGCGCTGGCATTTACGCCTGTGCGCCTCGTCTTTCTGCGTGTGATAAGGGCTGGATAGGAACGCCCGGATTATGGTGTCCGGGTCGGCGTTGCACCAATAAGCCAGCTTGTTCATCAGTGCAATATCATCGGCGCTTTCGTTGCCGTGACGCCGCTCACCGTTCCACAGCGCCCGAAAAACCTTGTCGCGCTCCAGCCCGGTATGCAGGAACCGATCCTGCGCGGCACTCGGAACAGGGGCGGCAGTGGGGAGCCGGATAACCCTTTGCGCAGGGTCGGGCAGCAGAAACTTATCGTGGACAGCCTGCAATTCGGTTGTGCGGGTTGCAATAGGCTTGATGCCGCCCATGACTTTGCCGGTGACGGTAAAATATCGCCCTGTGCTGTAAATCTCCAAAAAGTAATCCTTTTTTCGGTGGCGCGTGATGTCTGCGCCCGGGGCAAGCACGAAGATGTGCAGGCCCGTTCCGCTTGGGCTGACCTCGGCGTAGGAGTCCAGTTTACCCACAATTTCCTGCGCCTGGGGCGTCAGCGTTCCGGCCTCGTCAATCACATGGTCTAAATCCATGCCGTACACGCTGCCGTCAAACTCGTAGCCAATTCCTCGCGCCAGTCCTTGCCGGACGCACTCGACGGCGGTTTCATAGCTGCCCCATGTTTCCCGGACGCCCGCCTTTGCGGGGGTCGGTCTACCCGAAAGTAGGCTTGCCGGGTGAAACGGCGCTTTCAAGGGTGCATCGCGGATGCCCCACGCCACCCAATGCGGCTGCCGACGCAACTGCGCTGGTATGTTGTCGTAATGGTGCATTGTATCCCTCCTTCAATAGAAAAAGCCGCCCGGTTTTCAAAGCCGGACGGCTATGTAAGAAGCTGATATTTAGTTTTAGTATTCTTCACTCAACAGGAAATCCGCAATGTGCATGGTTTTAATGCCCTGATAATTGCCGCCTGCGAATTCATCTGCAAGGAGTACATATTTGGGGTAATTATCTGCGATACCGAGAAGCCTGCCGTATTCCCGTTGCTGCGTTTCCTCACGCTCGATCCGTTCGGCAATCTGGATATACAGCTTATTTTTCTGCTTTGCGGCGACAAAATCTTGAGCTTGCCGATATTGACCCCATAGATGCGCATCAAAAGCCCAATTTCTTCGACACAACAATAATATTTCACCAAAAGTTTGCCATTTTCAGGTGTTCAAGTTATAATAAAAACATCTTACCTGCAAGTAATGCAAGTGCATTCGACGAATCTATGGTGGTGATAAAAATGAATGTACATAAAGAAATTCTTGATTGGTCGAAAGACCGCCCGAATTGGCAACGTGATGGATTGCGACGGCTTGTATTGAATGGCGAATTGTCCGAAGATGATATTAGTGAACTGACTGAAATCTGCAAGAACGCACATGGACTATCCGACCATCAGGAATTTATTCCTTTAACAGAGGAGCATCTACCAGATAAAAGTGCGGTCTTGGCCGAAGTTGCGTTAGTTTCGATTTTTCATCGCCATGGAGTAAATGCGCTTGCAGAAAACCAAACACTAAAGTTTGCGCCTAATCTCACAATTGTCTATGGAGATAATGCAGCAGGAAAAACCGGATATATTCGCATTCTTAAGAGTGCGTGTCGCACACGGGGACGTGAGAAAATACTTGGGAATGTTGTATCGGGTAGCGCACCCCCCGCACCTGTTGTTGCAATTAAATACAAAGTTGGCACGGAAGAAAATGTGCGAGAATGGTCTGGGCAAGGAGAAGATGATTTTATTTCTCGTGTAAGTGTATTTGATACTCAGTGCGCTGCTGTTTATTTGACTGAAAAGACTGATGTTGCTTTTCGTCCTTTCGGTCTTGACTTATTCGATAAACTTGTTCAAGCGTGCAAAGCAGTTCGATTGAAATTAGATACCGAGCAAAACTCCTTAGCGTCAAGTCCATTATCAGCGGTACAACCTCAATTCCCTGAAGGAACCGCCGTTTCAAAGCTGCTTTCAGGGATTACTTCTTTAACTAACCCTGAAAAGGTGCATGCACTTGCACATCTTTCACCAGAAGAAAACACGCGGCTTGAACTGATAGAAAAATCGCTTGTTGATTTGCAAGCTAATGATACAAAAAAATTAATCAAACAACTAGAATTACATTTAGAACGCACCCGCTCTTTGGTGCAGCATCTTAAAAAAATCGAAAAAATATTATCACCAGAGGCTATTGCGTCTGTGTTTAATGCACAAAGAGATGTTTCCCAGAAAAGCGAAGAAGCTGCTAGATTGCGAGCAGTTACCTTTCGCGAGGATATTCTTAAAGGAACAGGCTCAGAGTTGTGGACTAAGCTCTGGGAGTCAGCTCGTCGCTTTTCTCAGGAGCTTGCTTATCCAGATCAACAGTTTCCAGCTGTAGAAAATAATGCACGCTGTGTATTATGTCAACAGGAGCTAGATCATCAAACCATTCACAGGTTGAAGCAGCTTGAATCTTTCGTGGTTTCAACTGCCGAGCGACAGCTTCGAGAAAGAAAAGGTGCTTTTGAGCAATTGTACAAAACAATTGCTGATCTTAAAATAAAGGACGACCCTACTAAAGAAACACTTACAGAGTTGAGTATTGAGCATAGTGCTTTGTCAGATCATATGAGCGCTGCTCTTGAGAACAATGAAAGACGTCGAAAGTCCATTGTTAATTCACTAGATTCTGGTACAGATATTGATACTGCCTGCCCTGCTTTAGTTTTTGCTGCAAGTAAAGCTGAAGAACTTGTAGTACAGTTAGAAAAGCGAATTGAGACATTACGCGGAGAATCGGCGCATGAAGCAAAAGAACAACTGCTGGTTGAAGCTCAAGAATTACGTGCTAGAAAACTATTAGCACAGCATGAAAGGCTTGTACTGGATGAAATTGAACGGAAAAAGAAAATAGCTGCTTATAGAATGTGCATAGACGATGCAAAAACGCAGGCAATCACACTTAAAAGTTCAACAGTTACGCGTACGGTTGTCACTGACAAGCTCAAAAAAAGTTTTAAGGATGAATTGCAGAACCTTTCTTTTCGACACATTGAGGTTGAATTAAGAGAGGCTGGCGGGGCGGAAGGTATCCTCTATCACAAACTATTATTAACTAGGGCACCAGGGGTAGAATTACCGAAAGTAGTAAGCGAAGGAGAGCAACGCTGTCTTTCTATAGCGGCATTTTTTGCGGAACTTAGCACGGCTGATGAATCATCTGGTATTATATTTGATGATCCTGTATCTTCGCTGGATTATAGATGGCGAGAGGGTGTTGCACGTCGTTTGGTAGAAGAAGCAAAAAGACGACAAGTTATAGTATTTACACACGACATTGTTTTTCTTCTATTGCTTAAACAGTTCTCTGCCGAGCAATGTGTGGCGCAAATAGATCAGCATATCCGCCAACTTTCTATAGGTTCTGGAGTTTGCACAGAAGAACTTCCCTGGGTAGCACAAAAGGCCTCAAGCAGAATTGGGTTTTTGAAAAGATGTCTGCAAGAGGCGGAGAAACTTAATCGAGACGGCCACTTAGCGGCATATGAACGTGAGGCCAGCTTAATATATGGATATTTGAGAGAAGCATGGGAACGTGCCATTGAAGAAGTTCTTCTTGGAGGCATAGTTGAACGCTTTAGACCAAGTGTGCAAACACAACAGATTCTTAAGATTGCAGATATTACTGAAGATGATTGCAAAACAGTAGAAATTGCCATGACAAAGTGCTCCAAGTGGTTAACTGGCCACGATCAAGCGCCGGCAGCTCGTGCTGAGATTCCTGATCCTTCTGAACTTAAGCAAGACATTGAAGCTTTAGAAAGCTGGATATCTACAATACGTAAGCGCCGACAATAAGTCAGGCTGAACTATAATATAGTGTAGCCAATAAGCAGCGACACATAATAAACCCATTACCCTCTTAACAATTGTTTTTCTGTTTAGATATTTCTTTTGGAGTACTGCATACTTGCCAAGGGTTTTATAGGAGGCTCTGTCCTGTCCAGAGCAGATTCGGTATGCCGTAGTTGCCCTCTACCCAACAGGTCAGTTTCATTAAAGCAGGTGTAGAATAGATAGTTTTGCGCTTATAACCTGATAAACTTCCATATAGGCGATACTTTTGAGAAAATAAAGCTATCCGATGAAAGTCGGACGGCTATGTAAAGGCGGCATCGGATTTGACCGATGCCGCCTTTACAATTTGATTAAATCGCCCCGATCCGTTTCAGATAGTCGAAGCTGTGCCTGTGTCCGCAGAAATAGATGTGCTTGCGCTCTATATCTTCCATGTCGTTCTTCAGGTCGAGATAGCGTACAAACGCCTTGTGTTCCTCCGCTGACAGGCTGACCGCGCCCTCACCATCCTTTACTGCCTTGAGGACGGGGACACCACAAGTGAAAGCAGTTCTTGCCACATTTCCGTGTATTTCTTGTCTGTGGTACGCAAAGCATAACACATTTCGCTGCAAGCCTCGGCAAAGGCATCCTCAAACCGTTCTTTTGCATGAGCATCGTTATAGTATTTGCCATAGCTTTCGTCCATATTGAACCACTTCCATCCTGTTTTATTCGTAACTATACCGCCTCTCTGACCCAATCGCAAAGGTGCGATTTCTCTTTTTGCAGATTACCGCGCCCGCCCCGGTGTCCGGTGCTGTGACTCCAAGTCGCCCTCATCCGGTTCACTGTCGAGGATTTCATGGTCTTTCTCGTCCATGTTCAGTAGGATATTCAGCTCCTTCAACCGTGCGGCCTTTTCCGTGTATTCCTGCTCCTGCGGGAATGGCCGGTCTACCTCACTTTTGGCCGTTTCAAGCTGCGCCCTCACTCCCTCCAACTTTGTTTCGCAGCTTTGCAGGGATTCCGTAAACCGTTCCAGGGTGTTGTCCAGGCGGGTAATGTTGCCGTGAATATCTGATCCCAGGCCAACCGTGTGAGAGAGCGCCCCGGACAGCGTGACACGGTATTCCTTTGCAAAGGTGTCAAAGGATAAAATCATCTGGAACCCGCGATATTCGCCCAAAGCTACGGGGTCGGGGGAAGTTATGCCCTTGCAGACTTCTATGATCGCCTTGCCTGCCTCGGCTTTTTCGGGATAAAGAATCCCGCCGATTTTCATGGGCGGGAAGTGGTCTTTGTCGGCAGGGTGCTTCGCTGCGGTTTCCGCATCTGTTCTGTACCCCGTGATTCGCTCACTCAGGCGCTTTTCTTCCTGTGGATATTCTTTTAAGATTTTGTCCTCTAGCGCATATTTTTGATTGAGATGGCTGGCGTGGAGGATCTTCAATTTATTCACATCCATTTCAAGCTGGCATTTTTCAATGATAAGCGGGTTGCCGGTAGCCAGCGCCTTGATTTCAGCATAGGACAGTGCGGTTTCGTCCACATCCTCGGCGGAGCGGACGGGCAGCTTGCTGGTCATGATTTGTGAAATAAACTTCTGCTTGTTTTCCACAAGCTGATAAAGGTAGCTGTCGAAGGTTCCCTCGGTGACATAGCGGAAGATTTCCACCTCGGGATTCTTGTTGCCCTGCCGGACGATTCTGCCGAGCCGCTGCGCCA
>JAAYDL010000030.1 GCA_012729265.1 Lentisphaerota bacterium
GCGCCGCGCAGCTGGTTGGCGATGTCGGAGGAGGTCAGTCCCAGCGCCTGCCCTTCGGGGAGGAGCTTGATGTCGAATTGCACCTTGCCGGGGGTGTATCCGTCGCTCACATCCTTGACGGCGGAATAGTTGGCGAGCATATCGGCCAGATCCCGACCGGCCTGCTCCAGCAGGGCATTGTCGGCATGGTAGAGCCGGACGGAGAGCCCGCGTCCGCTGCCGGGGCCTCCGCGGTTGGCTTCAAACTGGATGGTCTTGACGCCCGCAATGGCGTTGCCGAGTATCGTTCGCCACTTTTCGGTAAATTCGGCGGTGGAGATGGGGCGTACCTTGGCGTCGGCGAGGTAGGCGTAGACTTCCACCACGTGTCCCCCGGAAGCGCCGTCGTACGATCCGCCGATCTTGCTGCTGACGTGGGTCACCAACGTTTCGCCACCGTTTTCTTCGGCCACCTTGAGCGCGGCATCGATCAGCTTTTGCTCAACCGCTTCCGTCTTGGAGACATCGGTTCCGTAGGGCAGGACGGCGGTTACGACGGCATAATCGGCATCGACATCCTCCATGAACATGATGGTGAGGTGCTTCCCCTTCAGCACGCCGATGGCGAGAATGAAGATGGCGATGAAAACGCTGATGGTGATATAGCGGTTGCGGATGATCGACTCGATGAAGCGTCCGTAGACATTCTCGACCCAGCGGCTGAAGCCGCGGGCAAACGCCTGCTGCACCGTATGAATCCTGCCCAGCAGCCAGACGCCGATCGGCTGGAGGAAGGCGAGCAGGAGCAGGATGATGATCAAAAAGCCCAGCTGGGCCGGAAAGGCGGGCTCAAGCGGTTCCTGTTTTGCCAGCTGAACAATAAAGTTGGCGCCGATCAGGAGCGCGGCGAGAGGGGCGATGACAAGGGCGTGGCGCCTTGTGCGGCGCAGCATTTTTGAAAAGCCGGTACTCTGGTGTCCCAAATGGGCCGGAAGCACAAAGAGGCTTTCGAGCAGCGAGACGAGGAAGGCGATGATCACCACAATCGGGATCACCTTGAAGAATTGCCCCATGCGGCCGCCGATCAGCAGCAGCGGTACAAAGGTAACGACGTTGGTCAAAACGCTGAAGATCACCGGCATCGCCACTTCCTTGGCACCCAGAATGGAAGCCTTGAGCCGAGATTCGCCGCGCTGCTCGTGTTCATAAATATTTTCGCCGACCACGATGGCATCGTCGACCACAATCCCCAACGCGAGCAGGAAGGCGAAGGTGGAGATCATGTTGATGGTGACGTCGAACTGCGGCAGGAAGAGGAACGAGCCGAGGAAGGAGATCGGAATGCCGAGCATGACCCACCAGGCCAGACGGGTTTCAAGGAAGAGCCCGAGAAGCAGGATCACCAGAATCAGACCAAAGCCGCCGTTTTTCAACAAAAGCAGTGCGCGCTGAAGAAACTGGTCGGCGGTGCAGCGCAGTTCCATCATTTCCACGCCGGGCGGTAGCTCCGCTAACGCTTCCTTGAGGATGCGGCGAGTGGCTTTTGCGATGCTGATCGGGGTCTGCTTGCCGACGCGGTACACGGAAAGTTCAATGGCCGGTTTGCCGTCGACCCGCGTGAAATTGTCGGAATCCGAGAAGGTATCCTTTACCTCCGCGATATCACCCAATCGCACGACCGCGCCTTCCGGGGTGGTGATGACGGGAATCTGTGCGAATTCCGCTGCCCAGTCGCGCCGGTCGCTGACACGGACCAGCAGTTCGCCGGAAATCGTTTTTAATCCGCCGCTGGGCAGTTCAACGGCGGAGCTGCGGATCTTGGAGGCAATCTGTGGAATGGTGAGGTTGTATTTGCGCAGGTTGTCGCTGGAAACGGAGGCCCAGATTTCGATGCCGCGCACATTGTTCAGCTCCACCCGGGTAATGTCCGGGTCGTTGAGCAGGCGGGTTCGGACGGTTTCGCCCAGTTCGCGCAGTTCGGCTTCGGAAAGGTCGCCAAAGAGGAAAAATCGGATCTCCTCGATGGAGCGGCTCATCAGGCTGACCTGCGGGCGTTCGGCCTGTTCCGGAAAGGTCCGGATGCGGTCGACTTCCGATTTGATGTCTTGGTAGACCTGCATGCGGTTGACGCCGGAGAGCAGTTCGATCGTAACCATGCCCATGCTTTCACGGGCGACCGAGGTCACTTCGTCCACGCCATCCACGTTACGGACGGCCTCTTCGATCGATTCCACGATGCCGCGTTCGATCTCCTCCGGTGATGCGCCGGGATAGGCAACCGAGACGGAAACCGTATCGGTTTCGAAGTAGGGCATAAATTCCTGGGTCGTCTGGGAGGCCAGCACCAAGCCGCCAACGATCAGTATGAGCATCACCAGGTTGGCGGCCACCGAGTTGCGCGCCATCCAGGCAATGGGGCCTTTTTCCTTGGGGAGAATGAGTTCGGACATGAGTTACTCCGCTTTCTTCTTATCCTGAGTGAGGGTCAGCTTCATGTTGGGCATCGGGGAGGGAATATCGGTCAGCACCAGGCGCTCGCCGTCGGAAAGGCCTTCGTCGATAAAGACCTGTTCCCGCGTTTTCCAGAGAACATGCACTTCGCGGATTTCCAAGCGCTCTTCCGCATTCAACAGCCAGACTTCTCTGCCTTGATGCAGTGCGTCGGTCGGGATGATATAAACATGTTCCACGGTTTTCCCGACCATGTCGGCATAAGCATATGCATTAATGTGCAGCGGAATCGGACTTTCCTGCGGATGGGGAATGCGCAGGACGATCCGGGCAAGGCGGCCGTTCTGTTCCAGTGCGGGCAGCACGGAGAAGACTTCGCCCTCAGTAAATTTTTCAGACTTATCCTCAATCCGTATCTGCGCCGGGTTGCCGGGAACTTCGAGCCACTGGAGCTCGTTGACCGGAAGGGTCGCCGTCATCCAGTATTCATCGGTTCCGATCAGTTCTGCGAGTGTAGTTTGGGATCCAACTTGCGAGCCGAGATCGACCGACCGGGAAAGAATCTGCGCATTGAAGGGGACCCGCACGCAGGTTCGCTCAATATTCAGCTCCGCTGTAGCCACCGCCTTTTGGGCCGCTTCAAGCTGCGCCTTTGCCTGTTCCAGTTGCGGTTTGCGCAGGATCAGATCCTTTTCCAGCGCGCTGATGCTCTCTTTGCCGTCGATCATTTCCCATTCGTGCCGGGCGACTTCCTGACGGCCTTGTTCCTGTGCAAAATTATATTCCGCTTGCGCCAGTGTACTGCGGGCCTGCGCCAGCGAATTTTCAAAATCCACCGGATTAATCCAGAGCATCGGATCGCCTGCCTCAAAGAGGCCGCCGGGTTCAAAGGCATCCGCTGTTTTATAAACGCGCCCGCCGACTTCCGGTTTAAGCTCCAGCCGCTGCGCCGCCTCAATATTGCCGGTGGCCTGTAGTGCAATCGGAGCACTGGTGGATTGAAGCTCGTGCAATTGCACCATCACCATCCGCTCTGTCGGAGGGATCACCCTGGGTTTCGGTTTGAGAATAATCAGTACGGCATAGCCGGCCAGTCCAATGCCGAGAATCAGGAGCGGAATGAGGACGTTGATGAATATTTTTTTTGCGTTCATGGTTTATATCCTTCGTTTCAAAACAGTTATTGAGCACCGCCGCCCAATGCGCGGCACAATTCAATGCGGAATAAATAAAGACTCAGCTCGGTGTTGATCAGGTTGCGTTCCATATTTTGTTTCGCCGTCAGCGCAGAGAGTACGTTCAGATAATCCACGAGGCTGTTGCGGTAGCGGATCTGAGCTTCGTTCAGCTGTTGATCCAGCACCTCCAGTTGTCGACGCTGCAGGGTTAACTGCTCCGCCGTTTTGCGCTCCTGCAGCAGTGCATTGTCCACTTCGGAAATTGCGGTGATCACCTTTTGCCGATAGAGCGCAACGCCCTCTTCAATCCGCGCCAGCTGATACTCCACCTCGGCCTTGCGCCGTCCTCCGTCGATCAGCGGGGCGGCCAGTCCGGCCGCCAGATTCCCCGCCCAATTGTCGAGCAGGTCGGCGATCCGGGTTTCTGAATCCGTGAGCGACCCCGTGAGCGTGAGTGTCGGTAGGCGATCTGCGCGGGCGATCGCCGCGCCGTATTCTTTGGCGCTGAGGCGTTCAAATTCAGCCCGCAGATCGGGGCGGTTCATCAGCAGATCGGCGGGGAGTCCAGCCGCCGGCAGCGGCGGAAGGTCCGGCGCTACGGCCGTCTTGATATCGATGCCGCTGCTGTTGCTGCGGCCCAGCAGTACAGCTAACTGCAATTTCTGCTGCTCCAGTTGAAGTTCCGCCGAAGGAATCATGGCACGGGTGGATTCCACCGCCTGCTGTTGCTGATAGACCTCCAGCGCTGACGCAAGACCTTTTTTCTGCCGGACTTCAAGCAGATCAAGTGAGTCAAGATTGGTTTCCAGCTGCTCATTGAGCAGATCGAGGCGGCGCTGCTGAGCGATGATATTCAGCCAGGCCTGTGTAATGTTGGCGGAGAGCGTGAGTTTTGCGCTCTGAAAATCATACCGGCTCGCTTCTACGCCGTTGAGCGCCGCCTCTTTGGATGCGCTGATGCGGCCCCATAGATCGATTTCATACGAGGCAGATAATCCCAGCCGATAAGCATCCACTCGGGTACTTTCTGTAATATCCGGCAGCGTCGTTCCCGCCGAAGCGGAGCCGGACAAAGAAGGGGCACTCGCTGCACCCGTTTTCCGGGCAAGCGCGGCCTGCTGTTTCAGGCGGGCGGAATATTGCGCCAGTCCAAGGTTGCCGGAAAAGGCTTCCTCCATCAGCGCATTCAGCTCGTCGGAATCAAACGATTCCCACCAATCTGAGAATAATTCTGTAGCGCCTGAAGCTTCCGAAAACGCCGCTGGGACGTCCTGATCCAAGTCGGTTCGCTGTTTCGGCATGAAAACGGTACATCCGCCGATTAAAAGAGTGAAAATAATTAATGTCAGACTGGCTCTCATATTGGCTGTTCCTTTGTCACTGCGTTCACGCCGCCCATCGAAAAGAGGGCAATGTGTCGAGCGGTTTGTTCGATTTCTTCTTCGCTCATAGTGCTGCATCCCATAAAGCGCTCCCGCATAGGACGACTGAAGTTATAAAACGCGCACATCCCGATCACACTGAACATGCAGAGGCGAATCTGTTCAGGGGTCATCGGGGTTTCCGAATTTTTTGTGAGCGCTTCAAGGAGAAAAAGACTCTGCGGATGAAACACCTTCTTCGATATATGGTCGAGGGCAAGCGTCGGCGCGGCCATTTCGCGATGGAGCAACCGCGCAAAGATGCCCGTTTCGGTTTCGCTGAAGATGCGATGAAGCATGGCGCAGGCATAGCTGTAAAGATAATCCTCAAGGGTAGGATTTTCAGGAAGGCTCCCATCGATCGGGTAGGCCAGTTTCGATATTTCGAACGCATGGTTCCACACGGCATCGTACAAGCTCTCCTTATCGCCGAAATAATAATTCACCGCCGCAATATTGGCTTCGGCCGCTTCACAGATTTCGGCAATGGTGGCATCCCGATAGCCCTTTTCTGCAAAAACTCGGCAGGCGGCTTGCAGGACTCTCTGTTGGGTTGGATACGATACACTCATTTTAAATACGCATTTGAAATGTGGGTTTGGAAAATATGGACGCGGGGTTGGACTGTCAATCCCCCATCCGCAATATTTCATAGCCAAAACGGCTGGAAAGCGTTCCGCCGCTCCGCAAAAAGCGTTGTCCCATAGGGCTCTACGACGTTTCAGTGAAGTTGCGGAAAATAATCTTTGTCAACAGGGTATATAATCGTGTGTGAATGGCGCAAGTCGATGAAAACAAGGAGGATACGATTTAGATCATATCCTCCTTCAACAGCTTGTTAACAGGATTTATGGCGGCCTTGTTAAT
Source organism: Lentisphaerota bacterium (assembly GCA_012729265.1). Classification (GTDB taxonomy): domain Bacteria; phylum Verrucomicrobiota; class Kiritimatiellia; order Kiritimatiellales; family Pontiellaceae; genus Pontiella. The sequence goes on from JAAYDL010000030.1 coordinate 5,897, forward strand.
ATTCGGGACGGCCAGTTTTGTTCTTATCGACTACGGGAAGGGCTGGAAGCCCCATTTGGCGGGCAAGTTTCTTCGCTATCTCGGTGTTGTCGTAGAATCCGGTAAAATTCATCGCTCCTTTTCCAGCCGCAAAGACCGGGCAGGGCAGGGCGGTATGGGCGGTCGTTGTCCAATCCCAGCCGGATTTGCGGGCGAGCATTCTCGTGATGGAGATGGTCAGGGGCTCCTTGTCTCCATAGGACAAATAATCGACGTTGTCGTCGTCGTCGCCGAGGCTATATCCGGATTCCCTATCGTCCGCAGCGGCTTCTCCCAGCGATGCGTCAAAGGCGTTTTCGAGCACCTCCTGCTGGTATTCAGTAAGCGCTTCCCAATCCAGGCCAAAGTTCTCTTTAATCAGCGCCTTCATCTCATCGTCAATGTTGCTTTCCTCGACACTGATCCATTCATGCGTCCGACGGTATTTCGCCAAATCCCGGGAGTTGAAGAGTCCCGCCGACTTGATCTGGCCGTGCAGCGGCTTGAGGTCGGTATTGTAGTGGGAGGAGCCGGATCCAAGCGTCAATCCGCCGGTTTCATGGTCGCCGGTCACGACGATCAGCGTTTCGTCGGGATGCCGCTTCATGAACTCGAGGGCGACACCAACAGCTTCATCGAAGGCGAGCACTTCGTGGATGGTCGTTACAATGTCGTTGTCGTGGCAGACGGAGTCAATCTTGCCCCCCTCCACCATGATGAAGAAGCCGTCCGGATCGGATTGGAGATAATTGATGGCGACCTTCGTGATTTCCGCCAGCGAAAAGTTTTCGGGCGGGGTATCAAGGGCGTTGGGCATCGTCTTGCCGTCGTGGGTGGTCTCCACCGAGCAGATCACCTTTCCGGCTTCCTGGTTCTTGAGCCGAAGGATTTCCGACCTGTTCGTCAGCGTGGTGTATCCCGCATCGGCAAACGCCTGGCGTGGGGTAATCCTAGCCGTGTTGTTGGTTTCGTTGAGCTTCTCGAAGCGGCCGCCGCCGAAAAAGTCGAACCCGCTCTGCGAGGCCTGATAGCTGATATCGCAATAGTGGTCGCGATTGTGGACGTTGGCATAATAGGCGGCTGGTGTGGCGTGGGAGAGCGGCATACTGGAAACGATCCCAATCGCCACCCCCTTTTCCTGGGCCAGTTCGGCCACGCTTTTCACCGAGGTGTCGCGCGAAGGGGTAAGCCCGACAACGCCTGAATCCGTTTTTTGTCCAGTTGCAAACGCGGTGGCGCAGGCTGCCGAGTCGGCAATGAAGCGGTTGTCGCAGAAGGTGGTCGACAGGCCGACAACGGGCATTTGGGTCATATTTAATTGGGTTTTTGCGGCAAGAAGGGATTTGGCGGAGTTTACCTTTTCCGCCTTAAACGCCTTCGACGCTTCGATCTGCGGCGTAGACATGCCGTCGCCCAGAAAGAAAAACACATATTTAGGGGAAGATTGATCCGATGGGTCGATTCGATCATGTACACACCCGGAAATGATTAGCGCGGCGGCAAGGGGTGCGAGATAGAATCGTGCTTTCACTTTGAACATAATAACTCCTTTGGTTAGCCCCCTGTTTACTTTCTTAGGCGCAACGGATTCAATGACTATTTTTATTTTTGCCCGATTTGCTGAGCCAGCTTCTCGTTATCTGTTTTGGCGAATGTGCGCAAGCTACTGGGGTAACGTACTTTCCCTCTGAATTGGCGATATGCTGTTCATTCAATTGCGCGCTGGAGAGGATAGCCGAAAGAAGGTCAAGCCAAAGAAAAAAAAGCAGACAGGGCGGTAAGCCGGATTCTGTTCCCCTTGCGGGGTCGATCATTTATCTAGTGCGATCAACCCGAAACTCAAGCGAAGCGGGCCGCTTCTCGTTTCCTATTTGATCTTGCTCCGGACGGGGTTTACCCTGCCCCCTCGGTTACCCTCGGGGCGGTGGGCTCTTACCCCACCATTTCACCCTTACCGCCCCGCAGAGCGGGGAAATCCGAAACCCGAATTCGGAAATTCGAACGGTTTCGTGCTTCCCCCACAAAAGTGCGGGACGGCGGTATATTTTCTGTGGCACTTTCCATCTCCGGCGATATTGCACCGGAGTTCCCGCGTTAACCACGGAACATCCTGCCCTACGGAGTCCGGACTTTCCTCCCGCTTCTCAACGAAGCGAGCGACCGATACACCCTGTCTGCTGTAAAGTTTTAAGTATTAAGTGTTAAGATCGAGTAAACATCGCCTCTGGTTCGATGCTCCAAGCCTCGGCATCACGCATTACGCATTACGCATTACGTATTACGTATTACGCATTACGTATTACGAATTACACCTCATTATAAATCGGATTATAAACGATTCGTCCGCAAAAGTTACACGCCACAATCTTGGTCGGGTTCCGGGCATCGTTTATCACCTGCGGAGGGAGCTTCATGTGGCATCCGCCGCAATGGCCGCCGGGCTCCACGATAACCACCGCATAATCACTTTTGTTGTTCAGAATCCGCGTATATTTTTGCAACAGATTTCGGTCGCAGGATGAGGCAGCGCGCATACGGTCAGCCTTTAGCCGCTTCGCCTGTTCCTTCAGCTCTTCGCATCGCTCGTTCAGCTCTTCAAGTTCATCGGCAATCTCGACTTTTTCGGAATTGAGGCGTTCTTCGCAGGAAGCAATAATGTTTATCCCCTGCTCGAGATCCTCCATCAGCCTGATCTCTTTTTCCTCAAGCGCCTTAATCTCTGCCTCCACCAGACCGATCTCCTTTACGAAAGCGCGGTACTGATCGTTCGTTTTCGCCTCCATCTGCTGTGTCTTATACTTGTTGACCTTCTCTTTGCAGGCTTCAATTTCAAGCTCCACATCCTTCAGTAAGGCCTCTGTATGCTTTTTGCTTTCCATGGCCATCTCCAACTTCTTTTTGGAGCCGTCCAGCTGCGATTCAATATCGCTTTGGCGCCGGGGAATATCGCGGATTTCCCGCATGATTTTAATGAGACTGCGATCTTTTTTCTGCAGAGCGATAATCGGTTCCAACGGATGCGACACAGCAACCTCCTCTAAATTTTCTAAAAAACAAGAGAACTAAACTACCGCCTCCGAAACAACAAGTCAAAGCGATTGAACAGGTTTATCAAAGCCGAATTGCGCGCATAAACAATCCCCATTCCGCCGAATTCTGCACAGAAAAAGCTTTTGCCTACTTATAGTGGGGCTTGTGTTTAAGGCTGTCATTCTGCTCCGTCCAATAGTCAAGCAGCTCCGCATTGCGCCCGTGCGACTTGGACGAAAACTTAAAATAGAGAAACGCGTCAAGAAAACCCTCACTGTGCAGGAAACGCTGCGGACGGGCACCCTTCGTCCGCTGAAAGCGGATCTGATTGCCCATAATATCGGAGACCTGATAGATCACCAGCTTCGGTACGCGAACGTTCTCGCACATGGCCCGCAGGTGCTGCTGAACGGCCAGCTTACAGGCATCGTGGGCAGATACTCCATCCGCCTCAAGCTGCGCCGCGAGAAACTCATGATATTCCCCAAAAATCAGCGCAAAAAGCAGCGACGGATGAACCTGCAGCCCCGCCTTCCGCCAGCGGTCCATCTGCTCAAGCGTATGAGTCACCCAGTCGTGACGGGCTCTATCCTCATCGATCCAGTGCGAAAAATCGTGAAACATGGGATGAAGCAGATCGGAGCGCTCCAGCCAGCCAAAAACCTCATTGGCGTTCCCACAGAAAAAGAGCTTCTGCACCTCGTCATACATGCGCGACGGCGAGGCATGTGTAAGCAGTTCTTTATTGCGACAGATGGAGTCGTAAGCGGAAGATTCTATCTTAAACCCCAGCATTCCTGCAAAACGGGCAGCACGAATCATCCGTACCGGATCTTCAGCAAAGCGTTTGTCGGGATCGCCGATTACACGGATAATCCCCTCCTTCAAGTCGTTCAAGCCTCCGGCATAATCAATCACGGAAAAGTCGGCAATGTTATAAAAAAGCGCATTAATGGTAAAATCACGCCGCAGGGCATCCTGTTCCGGTGTGCCGAAAATATTATCGCGCGTCACCATCCCGCTCTCACCGGTCGAGAAAATATGTTCGCTGTATGCTTCGTCCGCCTCGTCAGGGACCGGCGCGCGAAAGGTTGAAGTTTCGATCGTTTCACCACGAAAAAGCACATGCGCCAGTCGAAACCGGCGACCGACCAGTCGGCAATTGCGGAAAAGCTTGCGGATCTGCTCCGGCGTGGCATTAGTCACGACATCAAAATCTTTTGGGTTGCGTTTGAGCAGCAGATCTCGCACGCCGCCTCCGACCAGATAGGCTTTGTAGCCGGAATCTTTCAGGTGGTAGAGAACTTTAACCGCCGCAGAACTGATGTTCTTTCGGCTGATGCAGTGGTCGGCTCTTTTAACGATAACGGGTTCCATATTTGGTGCAGAATATTCGATAGCTGGGAGCAAAAAAAGAAAAACCTTCCAGAGCGGGAAGGTTTTACAGAAATGAGCGGTGTCGATTAAACCTTGATGTTCTCCTCAATCCACGTAAGGATCACATTCACAATTAGTTCCACTTCTTCGGAAGTCAGCGCGCGCCCCTTTTCAATATCATAAAACTGCGCCAAGCTTCCCCGATCGCTGCAGCCGCAGGCGTGTTGAGCAATGAATACCGGGTGTCCCTTGGTCGGTGTCTGGCGGCCATCGTTCTTCGGGTTCGCCGGAGCCAACCGCTTATTCACAAAATCTGCGGCATGCAGGCGGAGAATGGCCATTCCCCTAGAGGAGACATATTCCTGCTCCGCTTCGCCGAGAACAAACTTTTCGAATCGCCCGTCGTCGGCCAGCTTCTGTTTGAGCTCCTGCCAATCCTTGTCTGTCATCTGTACCACAATTGTTGCCTTTCGTACTTTTTGAAAAATCGACCCAACCGCCGCAGGATAAATGCACTGGGATGCGAAGGCAAGCCCAAGCTGGCAAAAATTGCTGTGTTTTTAACAGGCGGACTGCGCCGGCGGGGTCCCGTTCGACAAAGTTGACCCCCCCAAAAAAAAACACACTTGTCCCTTCAATAAGCCTGTAGTACAAATCTGTACCTTGCGCGAGCTCAAGCTGCGCGCCACTCTCCGTACGCCATGAATATTGAACAACTGATAGATTCACTCCGATTCCGCTTTGGTGCTTCTGGGGTCGACAACGCCAGACGGGTCGCCGAGGAGCTTGTCGCGCATCTGCTCAACTGCAAACCGCTCGAAATTTACACCAAACGGGACATACAGCCCAAGAATCAGACCGAGCAGCTCCGCCTCATTAAGCAGATTGAACCGCTCGCAAAACGGATTGAAAACGGCGAGCCGCTCCAATATGTCGTCGGCCACGTCGATTTTTTTGGACTGCAGATCAAGTGCGATCGCCGTGCGCTGATTCCGCGTCCTGAAACCGAACTGCTCGTGGACGAGGTGCTCTGTTCGTCCATTTGGAAGCATAAGCCGACCTCCGTCATCGATGTTGGAACCGGCAGCGGATGTATCGCGCTCACGCTGGCGAAACAACGCCCCGATGCCAACGTTAGCGCGGTCGATCTCTCTGCCGAAGCGCTGGAGCTCGCGCAAGAAAATGCTCAGCTCAACGACCTCCAAGGCCGCGTTCTCTGGCTTGAAAATGATCTGCTCCAAGGCGTTGCAGAAGGGAGTGCCGACGCCGTGGTCGCCAACCTGCCCTATATCTCGTCGATCGACTACCAAATGCTCTCGCCGTCGGTGCGCGATCACGAACCGCAGACGGCGCTCGAAAGCGCCCCCACCGGAATGGAACTGATTCAGCAGCTCGCCGAGCAGGCCCGCTATGTGCTCCTCCCCGGCGGCATGCTCTTCCTTGAATTCGGCCATAATCAAGGCGCGCTCGTCCGGGAATGCCTCGAAAAACTCGGCTATCGCAACGTACAGATCAAACACGACCTCGCTGGCCACGAACGCATGGCCATCGCCGTTAATCCGTAATATGCTCTCCAAAGAAGACCAACTCAGAGCCCGTTTTGCGCCCGGTGATCCCGTGCAGTTTGTATTCCACGGCAAAATCATTGACGGCACGCTCCTTCGCGCCAACCCGAAATCTGCCCACGTTCAGACAGAGAAAGGCCAATTTGGCGTCCCGTACAGCCGACTCATTTCAACCCAGCCGGAACTGGACGAGGCGCGCATTGAAAAAATTGAAACCGCATGCCGCACCGCAGTTCATCTACTGAGCGAGCATGGTCTGAATAACTGGCACTTTAAATTTGATCACAGCGCGCGCCGCGCCGGCTCATGTAATTACAGCGACCGATGCATTACTCTCTCCTTCAACCTTGCCCGTAGCGGCTCAGCGGAGGAAATCCGCGAAACCCTGCTGCACGAAATCGCACACGCACTCGTCGGGAAAAATCATAACCACGATGCCGTATGGCGCGCAAAAGCGCAGGCCATCGGCTGCACCGGAGAACGCACGCACCGGATGAAATTCGCGCCCGCCCGCTGGCGCGTCCGCTGCGAAAATAATTGCTGGAGCCATACCGCCGAACGCCGCAATCCGCACTTCATCTGCAAACAGTGCGGCGGTAAGCTGATCTATTCCCCCAACACGCCGACATAAATCGACAAACGTTAATTGATTCCTTCCTGACGAAGAGTTAGCTTCTGTTCCATGGAAAATCAAATTAATCAATCCGTTCTCGATGCAGCGGAAGCGGCGTTGCGTAAAATCTGGCCCGATGCAGCGCCCCGCTGTGGATTGGTGCTCGGCTCGGGCTGGGATGAAGTTGTTGCCGACCTTTCGGGCGAAACCATCGATTATGCCGACATTCCGGGCCTCGGCGCGACCGGCGTGCTGGGCCACGCCGGCAAACTCCGCCGTGCATCTGTGGACGGCATGGAGCTCTTTATTTTCCAAGGCCGGAGGCATTGGTACGAAGGCGTCGGCTGGACGCCGATCATTCTCCCCGCCTACCTGCTCCACGCATTTGGAGCCGACACGCTGCTGCTCACCAACGCCGCAGGCGGCATCAGCTCCGCGCTGCCGCCCGGCACCATTATGGTCATTGAAGACCACATCAATATGCTCGGCTCTAACCCGCTGATCGGGCCGCACAATCCCCGGCTGGGCCTGCGTTTCCCGGATCAATCAGCGGTGTATGACAAAGCGCTGCGGCATCAACTGATGAATGCCGGGGCCGACGCAGCGGGCATCTATCTGGCCACCACCGGCCCCACTTTTGAAACACCGGCTGAAATCCGATGCTTCGAGCGCATGGGCGCCGACGCCGTGGGCATGTCTACCGTGCCCGAGGCCATCGTGGCTAACGCGCTGGGCCTGCGGACCGCCGGGCTCTCCTGTATCTGCAACTGGGCGGCGGGCATCAGCCCCGTCAAACTCACGCACGAAGACGTCAACGCCGTCGCGGCCCAGACCATGCCCCGCATGAAAAAGCTGATCGAAAACTTTCTCTCCGAATTGGCGAAGGAAACGGACTGACAAACGACCTCAGTTTTTGATGCCCAAAAACGCGGGCCCGCTGTCGATGATTCTCCTCCTTCCCGCTTTACTTACCTCCACGGCTTGGTAATGTCCGAAACCAGTTACCCGGGGTGCCGTCCGCCGTTTGGTGGGATGAGCTGAGATAATACCCGTTGAACCTGATCCGGATCATGCCGGCGAGAGGGAGCGTTACGGATTTTGCCAGCGCTCCGAGCTCGATTCGGAGCGCTTTTTTTTTGTGGCCGAGGGCCGAGCCCTCGGAAGGAGATAGAGATGAGACTGACGGTAAACGGCGAAACGCATATCCACGAGGGCAACGGCTCCGTCGATGCCCTGCTCGATGAGCTCGGTGCCAATAAGGCGCACACGGCGCTGATGGTAAACGGCGATGTGGTTCCCTCTGGAAAGTGGGCGGAAACGCAGTTGAAGGAAAACGACTCCGTCGAAATGCTCGTCTTCGTCGGTGGCGGATGAAAAACACTAAGGCACAAAGCACACTAAGCTTCGAGCCCTTCGTGCCTTTGTGTTTGTAAAATTGCAGGTTAGATTATGAAAAATGACCTTTTAAAAATTGGTGATCAGGAACTCGGGTCGCGCCTGTTTCTCGGGACCGGAAAGTTTTCCAGCACAGCGGCAATGATCGAGGCCGTTAAGGCATCGGGCACAGAACTGGTGACGGTGGCGCTGCGCCGCTTTAACCGCGCACAGGCGGAGGACGATCTTTACGGTCCGCTCTCCGAACTCAAAACCGTGCGGCTCATGCCGAATACCTCCGGTGCTATGAATGCGAAAGAAGCGATCCGCGCCGCGCTGCTTGGCCGCGAACTGAGCAAAAGCCCGTTTGTGAAACTGGAGATTCACCCCAACCCGCATCATCTCCTTCCGGATCCGATCGAGACCTATGAAGCCGCGATTGAATTGGTGAAACAGGATTTCCTTGTACTGCCGTACATTCCCGCCGATCCCGTACTGGCCAAACGCCTTGAAGATATCGGCTGCGCCGCGGTTATGCCGCTGGGCGCCGCCATCGGCACCGGCAAAGGATTGGCTACGGCGGAGATGATCAAAATTATCGTTCGCGATGCGGACATTCCGGTCGTCGTCGATGCGGGTCTGCGCGCGCCGTCGGAGGCTGCCGCCGCACTGGAAATGGGCTGCTCCGCTGTATTAGTGAACAGCGCCATTGCCGCTGCCGAACAGCCCGCCGCCATGGGCGCTGCCTTTAAAGCCGGTGTAGAAGCCGGTCGCGCCGCCTACCTCGCTGGCCTCATGCCCACCTCCGAGACCGCCGTCGCCAGCTCACCCTTAACTTCATTTCTGTCTGGATCGGACTGATCCGACCAATATGATTGATCTGTCCTATGAAAACCCTTCCCGACTGGCTGAATCCTGAACCGTGGCTGAACCGTGAATTCACCGCCGCCGATGTGCAGCGGGCAATTTATGCCGACGCGCCGAACGAAAAAACACTGGCGGCCCTGCTCTCTCCCACTGCGGGCGAATTTCTCGAACTTATGGCACAGCGCGCGCAGTCGATCACTCGCCGGCACTTTGGCCGAACGATTTCGCTCTACACCCCGCTCTATCTCTCCAACTTCTGCAACGGCGGCTGCAGGTACTGCGGCCTCGCCGCCGACCGCCGTGCACAACGCACCGCACTCTCGCAAGAGCAGTTGCGCCATGAAATGGATGCCATCCAGAAAATGCATTTCGAGGAGCTCATCCTGCTGACCGGTGAGCGTGTGCCGGAGGCCGATGTTCCCTACCTGTGCGACTGCGTGGCCGTCGCCGCAGAGTATATCGCCAACGTCACCATCGAAGTTTTCCCGATGGCCGA
>JAAYDL010000284.1 GCA_012729265.1 Lentisphaerota bacterium
AAAGAGCAGGACTTCAAACCAGCCTTTTCTTCATCCCCGTCCGATTCCTGTGGGATGGCTGTGGAAAAAGTTTTTCCATTGTGTGGAAAAACCCCGAAAACTTTTTCCATTGTGTGGAAAAAACGGCAAAAGTTTTTCCATTGTGTGGAAAAATCGCTGAAAGTTTTTCCATTGCGTGGAAAAAACGGGCCTGTTTTTCCACAGTGTGGAAAATATTTTTCCATAGCGTGGAAAAATCCCGAAAAAGTTTTCCATAGTGTGGAAAACTCTTAATCGTAAGATGTGCTTACGAGATGCCTGGATGCCATGTCGCCCATTATGGCTTGTCTTTGTTGATTTGGTTCAGTTTTTCAAGTGCTTTGGCGAACCAATCCGGCAAAGGATCGGGCATTTTATCTGGCTCTTCCTCTAATCGCCTCAGCATTTCGAAAAACCAAATGCGTTTGGGATTCCTGCCTTCTTCGGGGGTTCTTATCCTGATGGTTCTCATGCCTTCGGGCACTTCGAAATGAACAAGAAATTCCGTGACGGGATCGTATTCGTCGACCTTCTGAAGAACTGCCTGGTCCCCCTTCTTCACAAAATATTCGCGAGGCGCATACATAGCCTGAATCCCGTTCGCTCCATCGCCAAGGCCGACTGCTCCCCGTCCGCACGATTCAAAATTATCGTACGCGAAAAACGCGATGAAATCCCACTCGCGCAGGACGCGGTCAACAAAATCAGGAATAGGGGTCGGCATAAACACTTTCTTTTTGGTTGTATTCCAAAGTTACTCCACGAACAAAAGATCGGGCGCGGGAGGGGGCACCGTCCGGACATCCAAGCCCAAAATGGATTCGACATGGCCGGCCGCGCGAAAGATGCGATCCACCCCCAAATGCTCGACGGTGGTTTGTTCTTCAACGAATTCCGTCAGATATTGTTTCGACTCGGGCTCCACGCCCCTGCGCATGCACACGATGTAGGCCACCGATTCCGCCTCTAGTTCCATCATGGCATGAGACGGCTTTGGCCGCGCGGCAATCCCATGCTTCCACTCGCGGCCGAGATGACCGAGAAACAGGTGGCCCAGCTCGTGGGCAATGGTGGCGAATTGGGCCGGTGGATCGGAATTCTTGTTGATGCCCATTTTGAAGGCAGAATATTCCTTTTCGGTAGCGGCCCGGCTGACCACGCGAATATATCCGGCGTTCTGATCTCCCGCGTCATACTCGAATACTTCTATGTTTTTCTTTTGCAGTCTTTCCCGGAACAGATCCAGGTCTTGCTTCCTGATGCTTCCCCGTGCAGCGAAGGAAAAGGCATCCTTGGGAACGGGTTTGCCCTCCGTGTCCTGCAAGTCATACACGAGCCCAACGGGACTGAAAGGCATGAGAATGAGAAGAGGGCGGGCGCCTTCTTTCGGGGTCCGTTGGAATCGTCGCCGCCACTCCGCCGCCGATGCCGCATAGGCGATACCCGGTTTCTGGAGCTGAACCAGCATCGCGTTGAACGGGGCCATGTTCGGCAGCCGGGCCACAAATTCCAGCAGCTCCTTGTAGTCCCGGCCCTTCTTGTAGCGCCTGGATTCATCGAGAATCTTATCCAGCAACGACCGCTCCTTCATGATTTCGGCGGGGGTTGGAGGCGGGGTCGCGCTGTCTTTGGTTTGATCGCTCATGGGTCTAAAATGGTGTTCGTTCACGGGACTGTCCAGCCTGAATTGGCTCTTTTCCCTCCGAATTCCTCATTGCTCGCAACGATTTTCGGGACAATATTTGAATGGCATGTTAGGATGCCTCCAAAATCAGTCACAAGACCCGTTACCGACCATATGGCGCCAAGAAAAAAAACACAAACTCCGCGCCCAAAAAGCAAGGCGGGAGCCCTTTCCTTGCTTAACCTTCACGACTTCATCGCGGAGACCGCATTTGCCTGGATCTCGCAGGAAAAAGCAAACGCCCAGTCCTTACCGGGGCAAGTCGCCGCCCACATCGAGAAATGCGCCAAACTACGGTTGCCCCAACGCCAAGCGATTGACATCTTCCTTTGGCTTAAATTCGTAGGCCAGAACCGTTCTCTAGGCGACATTATCCGTGCTGGCGCGTTTCAAAACCTTGCCGATCCCCAGCCAGCGCTTTGCGGCAACGCTACCGCCGAATTTCTCTATCGGTTTGCTAAAGCTAATGAGCTGAAAAAACTCGCCGAAATGGTGAAGGACGACCCGCTCGGAAAAAAAACCGATTGGAACGCCTTCCTCAATGCCCTGCTGCATGATTTTTCCTACCCCAACTACCTTTTCAGCCTTCCAATGGGTGCGGGCAAGACCTACCTAATGGCCGCTTTCATCTATTTGGACCTTCACTTTGCACGCCTCCAGCCCGACGACCCTCGATTCGCCAAGAATTTCGTCGTATTTGCCCCGCAAGCCTCGAAAACAGCCATCTTGCCCGCCCTCCAAACCATTAGGAACTTTGATCCGGCATGGGTTCTGCCACCGAGCGATGCCGCCGAGCTCCGGCGAACGGTCCACTTTGAAATTCTGGACAGCTTGAGCTCCAAGCGGCGCGACAAACTCCACGGCAACAATCCCAATCTGGAAAAGGTCAACCGCCTCACTCAAACCTGCGATTTCGGCCTGGTCTTCATCACGAATGCCGAGAAGGTCGTCATGGAGAAGCTCTCGGAAGCGGATCAGCAAATCGCCGATCCCGGCAGCGTTTTCTACGACGAGAAAAAGGCCGCGGAGGTGGTCAAAACCAACGCCTTGAGGGAACGCCTCTCCGAAATCCCGCGAATTTCCGTGATTCTCGACGAGGCGCATCACTTTTTCAGCGGCTCCGGCGATGATGAAAAAAAACTCAAGGTGGCCGTCGATGTGCTCAACCAGCACGGCCATGTATGCACGGTGATGGGATTTTCCGGCACGCCATATGTTAAACATCAGGTTCCCGTAGGTGACTCAAAGATCAAGCTCAACCAAATCCAACTGATTGTCTATCACTACTCCCTCTCGGACGGCATCGGTCGTTTCCTTAAAATCCCCCAGGTCATCGGTCATAATGTGGCCGGCGACCGGTTCGTCGGCGAGGCCCTGTCCCGATTCTTCAAGGACTATGACCGCGTCTATCCGGGCGGAGTCCCAAGCAAAATCGCGTTTTACTGTCCAGGCATTGAAAAGCTGAACACGGAAATTCTTCCAGCCGTGCAAGCCTGGTATGCCGCAAATCGTCCCGGGAAAGACGCGGATGAAGTATTCCGGTTTTACCGCGGCGTGAAGAAAACCCAAAAGAAATGGACGCTCCCGAAAGAATCTGAGGCCATCTTCCACAGTCTTGACCAGTCCCACATCAAAAAACGCGTCATTCTGCTGGTTGCCATTGGAACCGAGGGTTGGGACTGCAAGAGCCTGACGGCGGTTGCCCTCCCGCGACGCGAGACAACCAAGAACTTCGTTCTCCAAACCACTTGCCGGTGTCTCCGCGAGGTGGTTTCCGCCAAGGATGAGACCGCACTCATAGCCCTTGGGGAAGGCAATTACGAAACCCTCGACAAAGAACTTCAGGAAAACTACGCACTCAGCATCGCCGATCTTTATGTGCGCGGCGAACAAGCGGTTAATGTTCTCGTGCGCAAACCGCGGCTGGGCAAGGTGCGCTTCAAGAACATTCGTCGGCGCTATTCGATCGTTCGCGAAGAACGCGACGGCGATGTGGCCGTGCAACTGGCCCAGTTCGATTTTGGCATATTTAAGCAAAAGTATCCCTTCGCGCCCAAAACAACCACGGCCACCGTTGGGGGGCGGGGTCTGGCGAATGAGACCACGCACCTTATTTCGCCCGAATCTTCCAGCGTTATATTCTCTTTCTCCGATTTTCTCGCTGCGCTTGCCCGCTCATCGTGGGGGCGTTTCTCTGAGGCCGATCTTCTCGAAAAGCATGGCGAAACCTTGCGCGGAATCCATCGGATGATCGCAGCGCAAATTGGATGGCTCGCGCTGCATCCGCAACTTGCGCTGGACGAGGTCGTCGCCTTTGTCGCCTCGCTCCTGATGGAAAGCATCCGAGTAACCCACGAAGATATCGAAGAGACGGTCGAAATCGAATTGCTGGACTGGCGCATGGATCCGCCCCCGGCCATTCCGCATGCGGGAAGCCGGTTCCTACCCGAAATTCGGCTTTCGGATGTGGCACGCTTCAACCAGTTCCCAAACCGCTGGGAGGAAGAATTGGTTGCCCAATCTCTCGACCCGGGGGACATCACCTTCAACTATGCCCCTT
>JAAYDL010000285.1 GCA_012729265.1 Lentisphaerota bacterium
ACGAGATCGTCGCGGAGGTAATTTCCTACGTCGAGGCAAATAACTGTGACTCGTCGGCGCTGTCTCCGGATCAGGTGGAGGCGGTCGTCGACGTGGAATTGTCCATAATGGTTCAGTCCCTGCCTCAAGGAAAATCATCGCAACTACGTGACCAAGTGCCGTTGCCACCATCCCCTCGTGGGGATCACGCCGCGCGCGCGGCGTGGCGATTTCGAAAAACCATCGGCGGCCAGCCGCCATTCGGGCTGTAAATCCTGCGTAGGTTGTAGTAGTGAATGTAGCGAAAGATTATGGACTTCACGGCGTCCCGGCCCATGTGCCTCGTATCAATTCGGTAGAGTTTCTCTTTCTTCAGCGTGGCGAAAAAGCTCTCCATGCGGGCGTTGTCGTAGCATCGGCCCGTGCCTGACATGCTCTGGATGGCTCCGCGCGTATTGAGTTCCTCGCGAAACGCGCGGCTGGTAAACTGACTGCCGCGGTCAGAGTGGAAGATCATCCCGCGCGCGCCTTCCTTGCGGCAGGCTCGAGTGAACGCCTCCACGCACAGCTCGGCGCGCATGTGCTCCGCCATGGAAAAGCCTACGATCGCCCCGTCGTAGCAGTCCAGCACCGCCGACAGGTATAGCTTGCCGTCCGCACACGGCACTTCGGTGATGTCGCACAACCATTTCTCGTTAGGCGCTTTTGCGGTGAAATCCTGACAAATCAGATTCTCGCTCTTTTGTGCCAACGCATCCTCTCGCGTGATTCCATTCGGATGTCGCTTACGCCGGATCATCAGATTGTTCTTCCGGTATACCCGTAGCACCCGCCGATACCCTCCCGTGTAATCATGATTCCGTTTCAAGCCAAGATAGATCCGCCGGACACCGTAGTTCGCGTTCTCCTCGTCCTCGCTCAGCAATATGTAGATTCGCGCCAGAAGAATTTCATCTGCACCCGGGCGTTCTCGGGCGCGCAGACGCTTGTAATACCCCGCCTCGCTCACCCCCAGCACCGTACATAGCCGTATGACCGGCCATCTGTTTCGGTTTTGATCGATGTACGCCATGCGTTGATCCTTGCTCACTTCTTCCGGCGCTCGACAAAAAAACCAAGCGCGTCCTGCAATATCTCGATCTCTTTGTTCTTCTTTGCCAGTTCCTTCTTCAATCGCGCGTTCTCGACCGCGTATCCCACAGAATCTGCCTCTGCTTCGTTTACATACCCTTCCACCGACTTCTTTGCCTTCGATATCCACGTATACAGCGTATCGATGTTTACGCCCAATCGCTGCGCTGCTGCCTTGGCCCCGATCTCGTTTGCCAGTTTCACTGCTTCCTGCCGCTCCTGCGGGCTGTACTGCTTTCCCATTTCACTCAGTCCTCCCCTTCCCTCATCTTAGCATTTTCCCTTGAGGAGGAGACTGTACTTTTATGATAGCACTCCAGTCAATGTCCTATTTCCCTTCACCTGTGCCAACAACGTCATTGAAGCGAGAAAATCCGTGGCGGCAACGACAGAAAGCAGCTCAAACGTCCCGTCGGCGTGCTTCATCTTGTGCGCCCGCATATTCCAGTCGTTGCGCAATACGAAGTCGTCCGTAGCAAAGGTCGCGGTAACTAACTCGAACACGGTGAGCGGAACGCCGCCTGTGTTGACATTCTCGAACACTTGGCAAACCGCCTCTTTAGGCGTGGACTTGTCGAGTTGGATAACAGGCAGCGTGTAGAGGATTATCGGATTCAAGACATCTGCCGTGAACTTACGAAGGCGTTTGCTTATTTCGGGGTCGCTGTGGAAATCGCGGTAGTCGTCTTTCCACTCATCTAAGGCAATCGAATCGAACACGATATTCAACGGGAACATATGCTTTTCGAACTCGCCCTCGCGGGTGCTTAAATCCATAAAGCGGCTCTCCATCTCCTTGCTGA
>JAAYDL010000286.1 GCA_012729265.1 Lentisphaerota bacterium
GTCCAGTCACGTATCGATGCCCGCCGCCCCGCTACAGGCAAGCGCCAGAGTCTTGATCTCCCCTTCAAAGGCAAGGTGTTCTGCGGCGAATGCGGACGGGTCATGAGCCCGCACGTCGTCCACAACCGTCAGAATCCGCACATCCGCTACGTCCACTATCGCTGTCGTTCCCAGGCCGGAGGGCGACCGCCATGCAAGGGCATCAGCGTGCCAGCCGAGCAATTGCGAATCTTCATTCTGGGTGTCATGCGTGACGAAGACGAACTGGCCCATGACGCCGACCTTAGCCCGGAAGCCAGGCAGGCGCTGCTGTCGGCGGTCCGGCTCATCGATGAATTCCGCGCGCCCGATCCCTACCTGGCCATCGGCGACATCATCGAGCGCATCGTCTTCAACCAGGACACCATCCGCGTTGTATTCTCCGATCCAGCACTTGAGGACCTCCCTGCGAACCCCGATACCCCCTAACCGGCGGCTCGGCTGGCGGCTCGCGCAGAACCTGGCTGCTCAATCACCGGTTAACCATTCCGCATTAGGCATGTCAGTGGTGTTTTGAGCCATTTCTTTTCGGCCCCGATCCATTGGGGCCTGCGCTTAACGGCCAGCCCCCCGGCGGGCCGTTCGCCTTTCCACCCACAAATCCCGCTCACCCAAAGGGATTTGCAGCACACGCGCCGCCGCTCTCTCGCCGCCCGGCGCACTCTATCCTCGGGCCGCCCACGCCGCCGTTCGGGCCGAAAACCGCTGAGAGTCGGCCAAAACTCTCTGGTGCTCTCTCGCTCCATAGATACGAGAACTCTACGCACCCGCTCACGGCCCGTTTCCGGCCCGTTTCCGCGCTCCACCCCCGGCTTATTGAACAGACAAAGTCGGGCGTAGGCGGCATCGCATATCCTCCGGAAAGCAGGGGCATACGGTTGAAACAGATAGAGGATGAATATGCGAAGTAAATGAAGAAACGGCTTGCTTGCTTTTGAAAGCCGTCAAGAAAATGCAGAAGAAAAAATCGCCCGGAAGTGGGGCCACAACGAATGCCAGAAATGGACACTCCCCGCTGCCGCTAATGGTACACTTTCAATTTGGCGTTGACACGGATCTGCGTTGTAAGCGTTCGCCAACGGGTCGCCGGTCCCATTGGCGAGAATCTCCTCCTGGGGAATCTCCAGCGCCGGGACCCCGACGGGCAGATCATAGAGTCGGCCGACCGTGGTGGCGGGACGAATATAGAGGGCGTGGCGGCAGAACCGGTCGTGGTGTGTTGCGCCCTGCCTGCGGCAGTGGCGGCCTTCGGCCCGCGTTTGGCGCGCACGGTCTGCGTAATCTCATCCAGATCGCTACGCAGCACCTCGCGGAAGAGTAGCAGCAAGGCGTTGAAAGCCTGGTTCTGCGTGGAAGCGCTCACCTTCTCTACCATGGCCAAGTGGGTCAGGAACGCCTTGGCATCGGCCGCCGATGGTTCGCCTTCCGTGCTGGTTTCTCGATGGTACGCCAGGAAGCGGCGTTTCCAGTGCAGGTAGGTCTTCTCGGTACTCTTCGCGTAATGCCGCAGGCGGATAACTTCGCGCAGCCGGACGAGGCTTGACGCCTCATCATTCAGGCCGCCACTCGGGGTACCGCCTTCTCCATCGTCCATCGTCCTTCGCGCCACGGAACTGGTAGCGGTAAACGCGGATGGCATCAGATGCCTGTTGGAGTTGCCACGGCTTCGTGCCCACCCGTCCGCCGACCTCGACGAGGAACAGGTCCAGCGTCTGCTCGAAAGTGTAGCCACCGTGCTCCTTCGCGAACAGCAGGAAGTCCTTCACCCACCGGACCAAGTGTGGTTATACAGCACTCGTCAAGCCCGCCTCGCGCTCTTCTCCCAGTGATTTCCGCCTCGAACCGCTTGACAGCGCCCGCGCTAGCGGCAAGATTACTTGCACGCCCACCGCTCCGCAGCCCGGCAAAAGCAGATTTTCTGTAGAAAAACAAGTTAAAAGGCAGAATGCAGATGACACGTTTCTTTACCGCATTGATCATTTTTCTGGCATGTTCGTTGTCCAGTATTGGGGCGGATTTATCGCTGGACGTTGAAGTAAACAGCGTTGGGAGTCTACTACTCTATGTGACAAACGATGGTGACACAGACATTACCATGATCACTTCGGGGTTGTCCAAGACATCATCCGGAACAAAGCATATTCGAATGCAACTGGAACCTCTTGTGCTTGTCAAGTTAAATCCCGAGCGGAAGCTCTTGAAACAGAGCCTGACTTCATACTGGCCAGTAACGCTGAAACCGGGAGAAACCACTTACATAAAGCATTCCATCGCTGGACACGGCTACAAGCAGGAAGTGGAAAAGATCGACATCGAATACAATGTTCCCGAAAGATGGGGAAAATTGCACGGAGTTTGGTCTGGCAAACTCACTACCGGGGATCTGCAAGTTATCAACGGGAAGATTGAAATGAAAGAATAGGACTTTTAACAAACGGCTGCTGAGCGACGCGCTACGCGCGCGCCAGAGCCTTGTGTTAGGTGGACGCCGCTTGTGCGGCGCTAAACTTCGTGGAAGGCATAGTCAATGAATAGTGAAATTAGCTCATGGATGTATACCTTGAAATTGCCAAAGAATCAGAACTTGATAGGTTTAAGAAAGATCTACAAGAAGCATTTAGGATATCGGCAGAAAAAGAATTTGGACATAAGCTAGATGAGCCAATTCCTTCTGATTCAGATATTGAAGAATCATTTAGATGTCAAGGTGCTGTTATATATCACGTTCTACTAAAAGATAAAATTGTAGGCGGAGCAATTATATCAATTAATGAAGAAACACAACACAATAAATTACTACTATTCTTTGTTAATACTGGTTGCCATGATAAAGGTGTTGGAACAACGGCATGGAGAGCGATAGAAAAAAAACATCCAAAAACAAAATTATGGGAAACGGCCACACCTTATTTTGAAAAACGAAATATTCATTTTTATATTAATAAGTGTGGTTTTAAAATTGTTGAATATTATAATAAATACCATCCAGACCCAAATCAAACAGTTAGTACTATTACGAATGAAGATGATGATGATGATATGTTTAGATTTGAGAAAAGTATGGATCAATAATGGAAAATATAATATTAAGCTGATTTTTAATTTTTATTCTCTTGTTATTATATATGTTGTGCCTACCTTTGAAACGAAATTTTGGCTGGTCGTTTGCCGGGGCTTACATTAGGTCTTGTCGGCGGCCAGAAATTTCATCA
>JAAYDL010000031.1 GCA_012729265.1 Lentisphaerota bacterium
GGTAGTTGCGCGCCTTGGCATCGGGAAGGAGCCGCCTGGCCACATCGGGACAACCGGCCCGTTTGATCTTGTTGCGAACGCTACTCAGGTTACGTCGGAAGGTGTCGTTTGCATCGACACCCCCATCAACCAACTCTTGGAGTGATGAAAAATGGCCGCCGAGCCGATCCCGGATAAAGGCTTCTGCGGCGCAGTATTCGTTTTCGCTCAGCAGAATCCCGGCATTTCCGATCCATAGTCTTTTCGCCTTGGAGTCGAACACCACCTTCTCTTCCACGATGGCGGCGGGAGCGGACTTGCGAAAGAGCGAGACCATGTGGCTGTAGGAGGCGGGAGCCTTGCCCGATTCCTGCTCGTACCAGCCGCGCACGCGGATAAAGGGAATGTCGGAGAGCTGGATGGCGGCGGCCTTTTCCTCGCGCTTGTTTTTCGGGAAACAAAAGTCGCGATGATCGCGCAGAAACGTTTCGTCGGCCAGCACGTGGCATACGCGGTCCTGTTCGCGGGCGAGCAGGCTCATGCAGGCGAGCATCAGCGCACTCATCGTTTTGCGCCCGCCGGCGATGGAGGCGATCACGGTGGTGGAGGGATCCTCGGTATATTGCCGAAGGGATCGAAGGATAAAGTCAGCGGCCTGTTCGTTTTGCCGAGGCGTGGCGATATCGGCATAACTTTCAAGTCCATCGCCGATCACTTTGATCGTATCCTCCGCCCCGAACCGCAGCTTTCCTTCAGCCGCCTTTCCAAAGGTCCGGCGCAAACCTTCCCAAACCGCGTCATCGCCAAACAACATTTCGTTGATTTTTCTCTTCCCGGTAAGCGTCGTAATGGCGACCACCTCTTCGGGAATCACCGGCGGCTCTTCCCGTGCCAGGGCCCAGACCGTTTCTGTCAATATCGCAGGGGACTCTCCCACCACCGCCACCAATATAAAATTCTCCATTCAACGCTCCGTTCTTTTCCGATTTAGAACCTATTTCACATGCCGAAGAAACCATTATTCAGGGATCGAACGGAAGAAAAAAAACGGGCAATGATCTAAAGAAAGATAATCCATGGCGGAGCGAGCTCAACCGATTGCATGGGGCGGCGCAAAAAAACAGTCGCTCGGCTGGACAAGGCGACCTCGCTCCCGAATGATGGCCGTCAAAACCAAGCGCTTCCAAGAATGCGCGGGAGTGGAGGAAACATGGAAATCGAAGTCCAGGATACATGCACGCTGCTGAGCCAAATGTATTCAATGCCAACCGAAGATCGGAAAAACTTTTTCAGGCAGCAGTTGATGATGCCGTTTGAAAAGATGTGGACGACGATCAATGTTCCCATGATCGCCAAAAAGCCCAATGGCTACGATGTGCTCATGGCGACCGAGATGCTGGGCCTCTTGAAAGCCGACGACGATGAAAGATTCCGGGTCGGTATCGAGGCCTTGAAAAACGCCCACGCATGGGAGGTTGCGAAGAGCGCCCTGATCGAAATCCACGAATATGCCAGAGGCTCGGGACTGGTCGACGGTTTGGAAAAGGTTCTGCTTGGCCTCTATCTTGGCGATCCCGAGAAATACAAGCACCACAACGGGTATACCGGATTCGGGGGCATTCCTGGCTATATCCTCCTGATGATCTATCCGAACGACTACAACCTGCCCCGCTTGCCGGCGCTGATCGCCCACGAGTTCCACCACAACATTCGCCTGCTGCACTGCAAATGGGACCATGCGAACATTACCCTCGGCGAATACATCGTCATCGAGGGCTTAGCCGATGCCTTTGCCGAGGAAATGTATGGAAGGGCGTTGATGGGGCCGTGGGTGACGGATTTCCCGCAGGACGATCTCGAGTATTCCATCGAGGTGATCCGGTCGAATTTCGGACTCAAGGGATTCGGCAACATATCGAGCTATATGTTTGGCGACAGGATCGCAGAAACGATGGGCTATCCGAGGGTCGGTTTGTCGGATTTTGCCGGATATGCCGTCGGCTACAACCTCGTGAGCCGTTTCTTGAAGAAGAACAGGATGTCGGTTCTGGAAGCGACGTGTCGGTCGGCGGAGGAGATTTTGTCGATCAACATTTCCTCCTGAAAGCCGGGCTAAAAAAGATCCATCTGGTTGAGCTCTGCGACCGGTCGGAAGGATTTACGGTGAATGGGCGTTGCGCCGTGTTTCTTGAGTGCGTCCAGATGCTGTTTGGTTCCGTAGCCTTTGTGGTCGGCAAAACCGTATTGCGGATACTGCGCATCCAACTCAACCATAATCCGGTCGCGCGTTACTTTGGCAATAATGCTGGCGGCGGAAATGCTGATGCTCAGTGCGTCGCCCTTTACGATACTTCTGGATTCACACGGCAGCCCCTTGACCGGAAGCCCGTCCACCAAGGCAAACTGAGGAGCAACCTGCTCTGCGGCGATCGCCATAGCTTTATGCGTGGCGTTGAGAATATTGATCTGGTCAATCTCCTCGGCCTCCACCATACCGACACCGAAGCTCACCTGCGCCGTCGTCGTCAGGCGCTCAAAATACTCTTCGCGCAACGCCTCGCTCATCGCCTTGGAGTCGGTCAAACGGCTGTAGATCGACTCCAGTTCGGCACGGATATAGTCCGGTTCAAAGATGACGGCAGCGGCCACCACCGGCCCCGCCAGCGGCCCGCGGCCCGCTTCATCAATTCCGGCTAAACGCAGAAAACCCGACGTCCAGGCTTCTTTTTCATAAAGCAGGAGATCGGGCATAGCATCGACTTTTGATTTTAGATTGTTGATTCGCGAACTCCGCCGCAACAGCACCCAAGATGCATTTCAATCGTCAATCGGAAATCAACCATCGGCAATATCTCTAGACGCGGCGTTCTTTAATACGCGCCTTCTTACCGGCCAGATCACGCAGGTAATAGAGCTTCGCACGACGAACTTTACCCTGACGATCAATCTCGATCTTGGCGATATTCGGACTGTTCAACGGGAATACACGCTCAACCCCTTCGCCGTAGGAAATACGACGAACCGTAATGGATTCCATAACGCCGCCGCCCTTGCGGGCAATAACCGTACCCGTATAAACCTGAATACGTTCCTTGTCGCCTTCTTTAATCTTGTAGTGAACCTTCACGGTATCACCGATCACAAAATTGGGGTGACGGTCCTGCGTAGCCTGTTCCCGGCTGATTTTTTCTACAGTGTTCATAAATCTATCTCGCTTCTGCTTCTGGATTTGTTCAAAGAGCGCTAGATAATAGCTGACTGCGGTTCGCGGTCAAGCGTTGTTTTTGCGATTTTCATCGCCCCAAAATCGAGCGGAACGAATCGGCAAACACATGAGTCCAAACCGTTTATTTTAACAAGAAATAGAGGTTCGAAGCACAGACCGTGGAGCAGCGCCTTCCTATTCTTCGGCGGAGTCTACCCTTTTCGCTGGAGCAGAAGCCGGGTCGTCCCCATGCGGTTTACCGCCGAGGAGAGAAACAACGCGCTCCTGCACCTGTTCCAACGCATCGAGTTTGAGCTGCGGATCAACAATCAGAAAACTCTCGCCGGTTTTTCGGTGTTCGTAAATGCGCATTTTTGAACCGTTTTCAGCGGTCTGCACATCGCGCTCAACCAAAATTTTCTTCCGCTCCAGCATAACGGCCAAAATAAATACGGCATCCAGATCGACCTCATCGTCCTGATCAATCAGCTTGCGCAGGAGCGATTCCGCATTCTCTTTTTTTACCGTTTCTTCGGCGGGCGGAGGCGGAACGAGGAAAACCGTTTTCCAGACACTCAGCCCGGGATATTTTTTATTCCAACAGTCGCAGCAGAAATCTTCGCGGACATATTCTTCCCCATCGGCCAGCAGGCGGGAAAACAGCGACTCTCTGTCGGCAAACTCCTTTGCGCATTTTACACACGTCTTGGAACATTTGCGCACACTCCAATGACCCCTGTTTTCTATGCCCACGGCTTGGCTCCTTACCTCTCAACTTCTATCCATAATCGGCAATCATCCATCATACGTCGGCATTCTGCGGCAAAGCCGCTATTCCGCTTTATCCCAGATCTCATGGCGCTGCTGCCAAAAATAGACCACTCCGGTCCAAGCGGTCAGCAGCGCAACTCCCAGTCCCAGCCACCAGGCAAAGTTTGAACCCGGAGTCGGCAGTGCCGGCACGTTCCAAATCAGTCCTAGAAAATAAAGTCCAATCGCGACCATCTGAACCGTGGTCTTCACCTTGCCCCACATTCCGGCGGGCATAACGATGCCCTTTTCAATCATCAGCAGCCGCATACCGGTCACCATAAACTCGCGCGCGATAATCAACACCACCATCCACGCCCGAATACTGCCGAGCTCGACAAATCCAATAAAGGCCGCGCAGACGAGCACCTTATCGGCCAGCGGATCCATCAGTTTTCCGAAAGAGGTCACACCGAAAAAGTTGCGGGCAAGATAGCCGTCGAGCGCATCCGTCACACTGGCGAGCACAAAAATGACCAACGCAATGATCTGCGCATAGGGAAACTGCATCGTCATACAGACCATCATTACGGCGGTCATCCAAAAACGGCTGACCGTCAGGTGATTCGGGAGGCTTTTCATAAAATTTATTTCCGCTTATTCAATTGCGCCGGAGGCATTATAATACACCGCCGGGACCTCCTCGGAGATTAGCTGATGCTCCCTCGCTGCGCCGCCGGCGGGAGCCGGTTCATCATCCCTCACGCATTGCTTCACCCCCATGGCAAAAAGCACCAAGACCGCCACAGCGACAACGCCCACCACGATTTTCTTTGTCGGGAAACCGCCATCGAGCGGGAAAGTCAACATTTTGCTCGCAGCCTCGGCCAATCCGGCTCGCCCCTTCGCCACCACATCAGATTCCCCCTGCGTATAATCGGCATTCACCAGCGTCTGGCGCACGTCGTCCGCAAGCTGTGTTTTTTTATTCTTTGGGCCATACTGCGTGAGATATTCATTCACTAGCGGAACCTCATCCAGCCCGAGATACCGGGCATACATGCGGATAAAGCCCTTCACATAGACCGGCGCGGCGAGTTCTCCAAAATTATCGGCCTCCATCGCCTCAATATATTTCGACATAATTTTCGTGGCCTGTCCGGCTTCGGAAATTGTGACGCCCTTTGACTGACGGGCGGCTTCGAGCTTCTGCCCGATGGTTCCAATATTTAAATTACCCTGCTGCATCATCTGCTGCTCCCGTGTTTTGTGGAATTTCCCCATCCAGATCAATCAATATTTCGCGCGGACCCGCTCCGTCGGGCGGCCCCACAATGCCCCGTTCTTCAAGCAGATCCATTACGCGCGCCGCGCGCGTATAGCCAATGCGCAGACGCCGCTGCAGCGAAGAGGTCGACGCGCGTTTAGTCTGCCGAATCACCTCTATGGCCTGCTCCACAATCTGGTCATCGCCGCCGTCATCCACCTCGGGCAGATCAACCGTCTTGTTTTCAATTTTCTCGTGAATTTCCGTAATAAACTCCGGCTGACACTGCTCCTTACAGAAATTGGTGATGCGGTCGATCTCGCCGTCGCTGGTGTAAACGCCCTGCAGGCGGATCAGCTTATCGGTTCCGGGCGGCAGCACCAGCATATCGCCCTTGCCCAGCAGCGTATCCGCGCCCATGCGGTCAAGGATCGTGCGGCTGTCCACTTTTTGGGAAACCTTAAACGCGATGCGCACCGGGAAGTTGGCCTTGATCGTTCCGGTAATCACCTTCACATCCGGGCGTTGTGTGGCCAGAATCATATGAATCCCGGCCGCGCGCGATTTGGCCGCCAGACGCGCAATCCCCGCCTCAATCTCCGCCTGCGCCACATGCATAAGGTCCGCCAACTCGTCGATCACAATCACAATATAGGGCAGCTTCTCGGGCAGCTCACTTTTCGTTTCGTCCTCTGTGCCCATTTCATCGCCAAAGAGTTCCGTCTGCTTCTGCACCGTGCGCGCATTAAAGCTCGGCAGATCGCGAACGCCCGCCTGTCGGAACCACCTAAAGCGGCGCTCCATCTCGTCGATCGCCCACTTCAACCCCAGCGCCACCTTCTTGGCATTCGTAATCACCGGCACCACCAAATGCGGCAGATTATTATAGGCGTGAAACTCCACGGTTTTCGGATCCACCAGAATCAGCCGCATAGCATCGGGCGAATGCTTCATCAGAAGCCCCGTCAAAATGGAATTCATACAGACCGACTTACCCGCGCCCGTTGCCCCGGCAATCAGCAGATGCGGCATTTTGGCCAGATCGAATGTAATACTGTGCCCGTTCACATCCTTGCCGAGCACCAGCGGCAACGCCTGTTTGCCCGACTTAAAAGCCCTGCTTTCCACCAACTCGCGGAAATAAACCGACGCCCGCGACGTATTGGGGATTTCCACGCCGCACACCCCCTTGCCGGGAATCGGTGCCTGAATACGAATGCTCTCCGCATGCATTTTCAGCGCAAGATTATCGGAAAGGGATTTGATCCGTTCCACTCGCACGCCCGGCGCGGGAAGAATTTCGTAACAGGTCACCACCGGGCCCTGCTGTACACCAGTGACCTTTGCTTCGACACCAAATTCTTCAAGGGCATTCTGTAAAATCTCTGCAGTATCGGCAATTTCGTTGGCCAACATTCCTTTGCTCTGCGGCACGGGCGGATCGAGCAGAGAGAGCGGCGGCAGGATATAATCTCCATGTGCACCTTCATCCACCTGAGCGAATGGTTCCACATCGGCATCATTGCTCGACATTTCGACTTTGCGCGGTTTTTTGCGCGAGCTCTTTTCGGGCGGAGGAGGCGGCAAAACCGACTCCACTGCAGGCGCAAGATCGATCAGATTCTGCTGTTCAACCAGCAGCTTACGAATATCCACATCCGACTCATCAGCGGGGGCCGTTTCCGGCTTCGATTTTTTCTTTTTCGGCTCCGGACGCTCCCGCTTCACTTTCGGCGGCTTCTCCTTTTTCGGGCGCGGCTCTTTTTCCTTCTTTACTGGAGCCGGCTTTTCCTCCCGCTTTTCAATCTTCACCCGACGCAGATGCCCCCAGATCCATTTTCCAAATCCAATAAGGCTCACGTTAAAGAGCTTTACGACAGAAAGCACCAGAAAGACAACAAAGAGCAGGCCCGTTCCTCCGGCTCCTAATAACGACACCAGTGATTTTCGTCCGAATTCGCCGGCCAGCGCATTACCGATCACTCCGCCGGGAAGATCCTGCTGATTAATATTTTCTGCAGCACGATTCCAGAACTCGGCATTCATCTGAATGAGCCCGGACAAACAGGTGAGGCCCAACACAAACCATAATATTTTAAAAACGGTTCGCGACCCTGAACGCAACAGCGAGGCAATGCTCATCCAGATCAGGGCAACGGGAACGATGTAACTTGCTATCCCCCAAAGCATAAACGCACCAAACGCCAACCAGGCCCCAACATAACCCGCCCAATTACTCGTCCACACCGGATCGCTGTTAAATGCTCCGACCTGCGATTCATCGTAGGAAAGCATCCCCAGCAGCAGCACCAGCCCAAGAATCCCGATGACTATTCCCGTAAATTCCCGCCAAACAGGATGCCCTTTTCTGTCTATTTCCTTTTTTCCCATTCGTCCAATATAGCCCAACTTCCAGCGGCAAATCAAAATGATTTATGAACATTGGGACGATTCGGGCATTCAAAACGCATACAACCCCGCTATTTCATGGATGTACGCACGTTTTACCGCATTCGGAACCGCTGTTTTTCGCCCACCGGAGCAGCCGTCAGCTTTTCCTTTTATATTTCCGATCCAGCGCCTTCATCGAACGATAAAAGCGCCCAAGCTTTTTATCCTGATCCCGCTTTTCGAGCGCCGACTGCTCGTGAAACGCCGCCTCTTTGATCAATCGAATATAATTGTTGTAGCGCGCCTCGGAAATTTCATCCCGCTCCACAGCGGCCAAAACAGCACATCCCGGCGTATTTACATGCGCACAGTCGTTAAAGCGACACTGCTCCGCCAGCAGAAGTATATCGTCGAAGGTCTCTCCGATGCCCTCGTCCACATCCATATTGCCGAGCTCGCGCATGCCGGGCGTATCGACAACTAGCGCCCCGTTATCGAGCGTAATCAGCTCCCTCCAGGTGGTTGAATGTACCCCTTTTCCGTCGGACTCACGCACGGGGAGCGTAAAAAGATAATCCTCCTCGCCCAGCAGATTATTCAGCAGCGTGGTTTTTCCCACGCCGGAGGTTCCGATCATGCAGTACGTGCACCCCGGACGGAACAGCTCCATAACCTCTTCCAGATTATTCTGCTCTGTATTACTGAACGCATGGAGCACCACATTCGGCATTCGCGCCCGAACTTCGTCCATTTTCTGCTCCAACTCCTCGGTGCTGAGCAGATCCGCCTTGCTCAATAAAACGATCGGCTCAATCCCGCTCTCATTTACCATGACCAAATAGCGCTCCAGCCGCTGAAGATTAAACCCCGGCCCCAGCGTCTGCATAATGAATGCCGTGTCAATGTTGGCGGCAATTAATTGATAACGGGTGGTTCGCCCCGAAGTCTTACGCCGGAGCGCCGACTGCCGCTCCAGCACCCGAACAATGCTCCCAAAGCGGCCATCGCCGGAATCTTTCACCAACACCCAATCGCCCACCGTCGGCAAATCCAAACGCGACTGAGCCTGATGGCGCAGCCGCCCCGTGGTTTTGGCAGACCAAGTCTCCGTGCCGTCCGAAACTTCGCACTCCCCTTTGTGCACCGCTGTTACCCGAACAACATTCAGACCTGACTCAGCAACGGAGGCAACCTGATCAGCAAACCATGCATTATAACCGAATTCTTCCAGCGTCATACTCAACCCAACCTACAAGCACCACTCTCAGCCAAACTCTTTCTACCAGCGGAGAATTATTCCCGATCTGAGGCACGCGATGCAATATAACTTTTCGCTCGGGTTACATCCCCCGATCTAACCCGTTCCCCTCCGAACCACGATTTTTAAAAGAACTTTTTCGCGGTCAAAATTCAGACTTCCTGATCCGGGGCGGAGATTGAGGGTTTTTTCCGGAAAATGCGTTGGCATATTTCCAGAGCGTGACAAGAGCTGTGACATGGTGGATTCTTCGGGGTGAACAAGCATCCCGCAAGGGA